>JAYUGA010000255.1:0-25099 GCA_043738565.1 Rhodobacterales bacterium | reverse complement strand
ACAAGGTTTACCCGTGGTGACATTGCCGGTTGCCGCGTTTATAAGCCCGGCAAAATCCTCGCCCGGAAGGCATTCCCATGACCATCAAGGTTTTCGGCCACAAATCCCCCGACACCGATTCCACCGGCTCGCCGATCATCTGGGCCTGGTATCTTTCGGAAATCAAAGGCACCCCTGCCGAAGCCTTCCTCTTGGGCGAACCCAACACCGAAGCCGCCTTCGTTCTGACCCACTGGAACCTGACCAAACCCGCGATCCTCACCGACGTGACCGCTGCCGATGAAGTCGTCATCGTCGACACCAACAACCCGGCGGAACTGCCGCCCTCGATCAACGACGCCAGGATCCTCGCCATCATCGACCACCACATGCTGGTCGGCGGCCTCAAGACCAAGTCGCCCATCGACATCACGATGCGCCCGCTGGCCTGCACGGCCACCATCCTGCACGACCTGATCGGCGCCGATCTGGCAAAGGCCCCTGCGGCGATCAAGGGTGCCATGCTGTCCTGCATCCTGTCCGACACTCTCGAATTCCGCTCGCCCACCACCACGCCGCACGACCGCGCCGTAGCGGAAGCCCTGGCCCGCGACCTCGGCGTCTCGATCCCCGATCTTGCGGCCAAATTGTTCGAGGCGAAATCCGATGTCTCCGGCTTCTCCGACGCCGCCCTCCTGCGGATGGACAGCAAGGAATACACCGTCGCGGGCCGCGAACTGCGCGTCTCGGTGTTGGAAACCACCGCGCCCAAAGTCCTGATCGACCGCAAGGCATCGCTGATGGCCGCCATGCCCGCCGTCGCCAAAGAGGACGGTGCCGATCAGGTGCTGCTGTTCATCATCGACATCCTGAACGAAGAAGCCACCCTGCTGGTCCCGAACGAGTTGACCAGGCAACTGGCCGAGGCGTCCTTTGGCTGCAACGTCACCGGCGACACCGTGGTTCTGCCCGGCATCATGAGCCGCAAAAAGCAGATCATCCCGGCGCTGAAACTGTAATCCGGTCTGCCAAATCGTATAGACGCAAAGAAGACGTCGGCAAGACCGGTAAAAGACACCCGTTTTGCCGCCCCGAAAGGCCCAAATGACCGAAATCATCGCCAGCCTCGCCGACCTTGGCACCCGTTATGATGCCGTGTTCTGCGACCTCTGGGGCTGCCTGCACGATGGCAAAACGCCGTTCCCCGCCGCCGTCGCCGCCCTGCAAACCTTCCGGTCGCGTGGCGGCAAAGTTCTGCTCCTGACCAATGCGCCTCGACCTAAATCCAGCATTGTCCAACAGTTGGACGGCATGGGCGTGCCCCGCGACGCCTGGGACGAGGTGGTATCCTCCGGCGACGCCACCCAATCCGCCATGCTGCTGGGTGCCGTGGGTCGCAAAGTCTATTTCATCGGCGCCCCCAAGGATGAACCTTTCTTCACCGATTTCGCCGATGATCTGGCCCAACTCGCCAAATCCCGGCCCCCGATTACCCGCGTGCCCTTGACCGAAGCCGAAGGCATCCTCTGCACCGGCCTGCGCGACGACCTGACAGAGACGCCAGACGACTACCGCGTGGCACTTTTACAATGTAAAATCAATAACTTGCCGATGCTCTGCGCCAACCCGGACATCATCGTCGACCTCGGCGACAAACGCCTGTACTGCGCCGGAGCCTTGGCCGAGGTCTACGAGAAACTCGGCGGCACCGTGCTGTATTTCGGCAAACCCCACCCGCCGATCTACGACCTCGCCCGACGCCGCCTCGATGCGCTAACCGGCGGAAAAGACAGCAGAATTCTGGCGATTGGCGATGGGATTGCAACCGATATTCAGGGTGGCCAATCCGAAGATATCGACACGCTCTTTGTCACCGGCGGCATCTCCGCCACCGACTTCGGCGCGGATTCTGCCAGTCCGGACAAGGGTTTGCTGGAAAGCTGGCTCACCGCCCGCATGATCTCCACCCTCTACGCCATCGGCAAACTGCGGTAGGCCGGCATGCAAATTCACCAACGCTGGCAAGGACTTGATCCCAAATCCCGCGGTGCCTCCGCCGCCTTGGGCAATTTCGACGGCATCCACCTTGGCCATCAGGCCGTCATCAACCTCGCCCGCAACGATGCCGCTTTGGGCGTCGTCACCTTTGAACCCCACCCCCGGCAATTCTTCGCCCCAGACAATCACCCTTTCCGCCTGATGAACGCCGAAGCCCGCGCCAACCGCCTTGCCAAACTCGGCATCGAACAGCTTTACGAACTCCCGTTCGATAATACACTCGCCTCCCTCACCCCCGAAGCCTTCGCCCGCGATGTGCTGGCCCAGGGCCTCGGACTGTCCCACGTCGTCATAGGCTCCGACTTCCGCTTCGGCAAGGGTCGTACCGGCACCGCGTCAGACCTGCAAGACCTTGGTTTACAATACGGATTTCGCACCACCATCGCCACCCTGATCCAGATCGCCGGGCAGGACATCTCCTCCACCGCCATCCGCGAGGCCCTTACCAACGGAAACCCCCGCGACGCCGCCACCATGCTCGGCCACTGGCACCGCATCGAGGGCGAGGTCATTCCTGGCGAAAAACGTGGCCGAGATCTGGGCTACCCCACCGCCAACATGTCGATCGAGGGCTTGCATCTGCCCAAATTCGGCGTCTACGCCGTTCGCGTCTCCGTTCTGACCGGCCCGCAACAAGGCCAATACATGGGGGCCGCCAGCTTGGGCGTCCGCCCGATGTTCGGGATAAACCGACCCAATCTGGAAACCTACCTGCTTGATTTCAAAGGTGATCTCTATGGCCATCACCTGTCCGTTGCCCTCGTCGACTACCTGCGCCCCGAGCTGAAATTCGAAGACCTCCCGGCCCTGCTGACCCAAATGGACGCCGATTGCGCCCGCGCCCGCGAAATCCTTTCCTGACTTCCCTTTCCCCGCCAAATCCGCCAGTTTGCGCCGATGAAACTCCGCCCCCGCTTCTGGGAAACCGTCCCCCTGACCAAGATGACCGCCCCCGAATGGGAGGCGCTGTGCGATGGCTGCGGCAAATGCTGCCTGAACAAGCTGGAATACGAAGACACCGGCGAGGTCGAATTCACCTCGATCGCCTGCCGCCTGCTCGACGGCTCGACCTGCCGCTGCGGCAATTACGAAAAGCGCCACCAGTTCGTGCCCGAATGCGTCCGGCTGTCGCCAAAGACCCTGCCGAAAGTCGCCTATTGGATGCCGCAGACCTGCGCCTATCGCCTGTTATTTCAAGGTGACAGCCTGCCAGACTGGCACCCGCTGATCACTGGCGACGCGGAAAGCACCCATTCCTCCGGCAATTCGGTGCGCGGCTGGACCACGCCCGAATTCGCGGTGCCGGAAGAGGATTGGGACCAATATGTGATCGAGGAAAAGCCCTGATGTTCTTCGCCTCCGACAACGGCTCCGGTGCCGCGCCGGAAATCATGGCCGCCGTCCAGCGCGCCAACGATGGCTACGCCCGCAGTTATGGGGCCAACCCGATCATGGACCGCGTCCGCAGCCTGATCCGCCAGACCTTTGAAGCCCCCGAGGCCGCCGTCTACCTCGTCGCCACCGGCACCGCCGCCAATGCCCTGTCGCTGGCGCTTTATGCCCAGCCCTGGACTGCCGTCTTCTGCCTTGAAGAAGCCCATGCCGCCCTCGACGAATGCGGCGCTCCGGAGTTCTATTCCGGGGCCAAATTGGCCCTCGTTCCCGGCCCACATGGCAAGATGACGCCGCAGACCCTTTCGCAAACCCTTGGCAAAATAGGCGAAAGCGGCGTGCATGGTGTGCAGCGCGGCATGCTGTCGCTGACAAATGTCACCGAAGCCGGTACCGTCTATACGCCTTCCGAAATCGCCACCCTGACCGCGCTGGCGAAGGTCCGCGAGCTGCCCTGCCACCTTGACGGCGCGCGCTTTGCCAATGCGCTCGTCGCCACGGGTGCCACGCCTGCCGAGATGACCTGGAAGGCTGGCATCGACGTCGTCTCTTTCGGCGGCACCAAGAATGGCTGTCTGGGGGCCGAGGCGGTGGTGATCTTCGACCCGGCGAAGGCCTGGGAATTCGAGCTGCGCCGCAAACGCGGCGGCCACCTGTTCTCCAAACACCGCTTCCTGTCGGCGTAGATGGAGGCCTATCTGACCGACGGTCTCTGGCTGCGGCTGGCGACCCAGGCCAATGAAATGGCCGCCCGCATCGCCCGGGGTCTTGAAGCCATCCCCGGCACCAACCTGTTGCATCCCGCTGATGCCAATATGCTTTTCCCGGGATGGCCCCCCGGCACCCATGCCCGCGCCGAGGCCAACGGCGCCATCTACTACCGCTGGAACGCGCCCGCAGACCGCGAAGCCGTCCGACTGGTCGCCTCTTGGAGCACGACGGAGGCGGATGTGGATGGTCTGCTTGAGGCGATCCGCCCCTGACTTTCACCCATTCATTTGCTCACAAATATCCTCAGGGGTCCGGGGGTGGAAAACCCCCGGCTTCCAGCCAAGCATCCTAACTCCGGCCCAGATGCGCCTGCACCTGTGCAGCGATCCGCTCGGGATGGGTGATCGGCACCATATGCCCCGCCCCCGGCACCGACAGCCGCCGCACGTCGGGCAACCGCTCCGCCAGCGCCGCATGCACCGCCGCGATGATCGGCGGGCTGTCTGCGCCATCAATCAGCAGCACCGGAACCCGCACGCCCTCCAAACCGCCGGGCCACAACATCGCCGCCGCATCTTCCAGCAGAACCGGGTTCTGCGCCGCGATCAGATGGATGCGGTCCAGCATGTAGCGCCTTGTTTTCTCTGGCAGATCACCAAAGCGTTCCCCGGCACCCCAAACCCCATGAAACCAGGTCGCCGCCTCGGCCCGCCTGCCCGCCAGCACCAGTTCCGCAAAGCCCATATGGCCCGCCCGAAACAGATCATAGACCGCACCCCCCCTGGCCGCCGCAAAAATCACCGGCTCGATCAGGGTCAGCGACCGCACCAGATCGGGCCGCTCCAGCGCCATCCGCAACGCCACCGTTGCGCCGAACGAATGCCCGATCAGGTCGACCCGGCCGCCCTCCGCCAAAGTCTCGGCCATCGCCAGCGAAATCCGCGTGGTCAGCCCGTGCAATTCCTCGCGCCCGTCCCAATCCGCCGACCTCCCATGCGAGGGCTGGTCCATCGCTGTCACCGTCAGCCCCGACAGCAACCCGGCCAGGCCGGTCCAGGCCCCCGCATGCGCCAGCGAACAATGCAGCGCCAAGACCGGCCGCGCACCACCCCGGTTCCATACCCGCCACGGCGTCAGATGTCCGGCAATCAGATCCTCAGGCATTCACAGCTTCCCGGCCAGATACAGGTCCAGATCGTCCAGCCGGTCCTGCCCCCAGAACCGCTCGTCGCCCACGATGTAAAACGGCACGCCGAAAACCCCGCGCAGCACCGCCTCTTCCAGGTTCGACATATAGGTGTCGGCAGCGGTCATCATGCCCTTGTCGGCTACGGCGGGGTCAAAGCCATGCTCGGTCAAGATCGCCTTCACCACTTCATCCTCGGCAATATTGCGCCCCTCCGCCCAGACCGCGCGGGGAAACGCCTGCACCAGCCCGGCCAGATCGCCGCCACCCGACCGCGCGGCAGAAATGATCGCATAGGACGACGGTGCCGGATTGGCGGGGAAGAACGCGGGCGCAATGTCCAGCTTCATCCCCAGTCGTTTGGACCAGCGCCTGAGTTCCTGCAGCCGGTACGCCTTGCGGCTTTCGTGACGCTCGGTCAGCACCTGCCCGCCGGTCCGTGGAAAAATCGCCGGAGCGTTGATCGGAACATAGCGGATCGTCGCTCCGTGCCGCGCCGCGATCGCCTCCAGCCGTCCCCCGGCCAGATAGCAGAACGGTGAAATCGTGGCGATGAAATAGTCGATCTGCACCATTTGTCTCCTCCCATGCCGCCCGCTGTTTGCGCCGACCCTAACCCGGTGATAAGCGGTGTCAACGCCTCGAATCCCGCGCAAGGATCCCACACATGGTCGCCATCACCGAACCGAAACTGATTTCCGGTAACGCGAACCTTACCCTCGCCAAAGCCATCGCCCGCCGGATGTCGATGCACCGCGGCATGTCGGTGAAACTGGTCGAGGCGCGGGTTGAACGCTTCAACGATCAGGAAATTTTCGTCGAGGTTTACGAAAACGTCCGCGGTGAGGATATGTATATCATCCAGCCCACTTCGAACCCCGCCAACGACAACCTGATGGAACTCCTGATCATTTCCGACGCCCTGCGCCGCAGTTCCGCCGACCGCATTACCGCCGTGATCCCCTATTTTGGCTACGCCCGCCAAGATCGCCGCGCCAAGGCCCGCACGCCGATCACCGCCAAACTGGTCGCCAACATGATTGCCGAGGCGGGCATTGACCGCGTCTTGACGCTCGACCTGCACGCCGCACAAATTCAGGGCTTTTTCGACATTCCAGTCGACAACCTCTATGCTTCGCCAATTTTCGCGCTGGATATCGAACACAACTTCAAGGGCCAGATGTCCGATCTGATGGTGGTTTCTCCCGATGTTGGTGGCGTCGCCCGTGCCCGCGAACTCGCCAAACGGATCAATGCGCCGCTTGCCATCGTCGACAAACGCCGCGAAAAAGCCGGTGAAGTGACCGAGATGACGATCATCGGCTCTGTGGATGGCAAGAAGTGCATCATCGTCGATGACATCGCCGACACCGCCGGAACCCTGTGCAAAGCCGCCACACTGTTGATGGAAAACGGTGCCACCGAGGTTCATGCCTACATCACCCACGGCGTCCTGTCGAACGGCGCGGTCGATCGGGTCGAGAAATCCATGATGAAATCGCTGGTCATCACGGACAGCATCGAGCCGACCGAACAGGTCCGATCCGCCAAAAACATCCGCATCATCCCCACCGCGCCGATCTTTGCCCAGGCGATCCTGAACATCTGGAACGGCACCTCGGTGTCCTCGCTGTTCGAGACAGATACGTTGGTGCCGATCTACGAGGGCATGTACCAACGGCCGTAAGGTGCGTTAGCAACGCACCTTACCCTTCACCCCACCTCCCAGTCGTCGTCATCCTTGACCGGACCCATCGCCGTCCAGTCCGCCCGGACCCGTGCCACGCGGGTGTCGCCCCAGGTGCGGAACACCAGTTGGAACCCGGTCGCCGTCACCCTTTCGGCAGCGATGTCAGCGCGCGAGTTGTGCTTGTGGTCCATGTCCCACATCCCGATTGTAGCCATCACGATGGGCGGAGCCGTGAACGGGTCTTTGAAGGTGATGATATGGCGGCTTTCGCGGTCGCCCTGCCCGGTCCACATCACCCCACCATCCGCGAAGTCCGAAAACAGGACGCGCGAGCCTTGCACAATGCCGATACTGGCCGAAGCGATGCGTTTCATTCCATTCCGTGCCTGTGAAATCAACCTATCGCAGAAATTCGGCAAGAAAAGGTCCGAAAATGGCAAGGCCCCGATAGATCGGGGCCTTGCTTGGTCAATTTCAAAGCAGGCTTAGCCTATTGCCCCGCAGCTGCCCGCATCGCCAGCAGATCGGCCACCGCTTTGTCGGCGGAATCCTTGTCGGGGTTGACAGCGGCAGCCAAAGTGGCATCCGCAACCATCGCATCCATCAGCGCCGGGGTCATTTCCTCCAGCGGCACCGCCTGTTCGGCCAGAACCGAAATGCCGGTCGCGGTGATCTCGGCAAAACCGCCGGAAACCACATAGGATTTGACACCCTCGGCACTGGTCGCCCGCAGCACGCCGGGGCGCAGGGTGGTGATGACCGGGGCATGCCCCTCCATCACGCCCATGTCGCCCTCAGCACCGGGGATCTGCACTTCGGTCGCCGCGATTGACGCCAAGCGCCGCTCGGGACTGACCAGATCGAATTGCAGGGTTCCCGCCATCTCAGGCCGCCGCCGCAGCCAGGCGCTGCGCCTTGGCTTTCACTTCCTCGATGCCGCCGACCATGTAGAACGCCGCTTCCGGCAGATGGTCGTATTCGCCCGCCACAACCGCCTTGAACGAGGCAATCGTCACGTCCAGCGGCACCTGCACCCCCGGCGAGCCGGTGAACACCTGCGCCACGTCGAACGGCTGGCTCAGGAAACGCTGGATTTTCCGGGCCCGCGCCACGGTCAGCTTGTCCTCTTCGCTCAACTCGTCCATCCCAAGGATGGCGATGATGTCCTGCAGCGACTTGTAGCGTTGCAACACGACCTGCACCGACCGGGCCACGTCGTAATGTTCCTGCCCCACGATCTGCGGGTCCATCAGACGGGACGTCGAGTCAAGCGGGTCCACCGCCGGGTAAATCCCCAGCTCCGAAATCGCACGGCTCAGGTTGGTGGTCGCGTCCAGGTGGGCGAACGAGGTCGCCGGGGCCGGGTCGGTCAAGTCATCGGCGGGCACATAGATCGCCTGCACCGATGTGATCGAACCCGCCTTGGTCGAGGTGATGCGTTCCTGCAACTGGCCCATGTCGGTCGCCAGCGTCGGCTGATAGCCCACGGCGGACGGGATCCGCCCCAGCAAAGCCGACACTTCTGAACCGGCCTGAGTAAAGCGGAAGATGTTGTCAACGAAAAACAAAACGTCCGTGCCCGACTGGTCGCGGAACTGTTCGGCCAGCGTCAGACCCGACAAGGCGACGCGCAGACGCGCCCCCGGCGGCTCGTTCATCTGACCGTAAACCAGCGCCACTTTGGATTTCGTCATGTCTTCCAGGTTGATAACCCCGGATTCGATCATCTCGTGATACAGATCGTTGCCCTCACGGGTCCGCTCACCAACCCCGGCGAACACTGAATAACCCGAGTGCACCTTGGCGATGTTGTTGATCAGTTCCATGATCAGAACCGTCTTGCCAACGCCTGCGCCGCCGAACAGGCCGATCTTGCCGCCCTTGGCATAGGGGGCCAGCAGGTCGATCACCTTGATCCCCGTCACCAGAACCACCGATTCCGTCGCCTGTTCGGCGAAGGTCGGGGCCGGACGGTGGATCGAGCGGTATTCGGTCGCGTTGACCGGGCCTTTTTCATCGACCGGCTCGCCGATGACGTTCAGGATGCGGCCGAGGGTCGCATCACCAACCGGCACCATGATCGGCGAACCAAGGTCGCTGACCGGCGCTCCGCGCACCAGACCTTCGGACGAGTCCATTGCGATGGTCCGCACGGTATTTTCGCCCAGATGCTGTGCCACTTCCAACACCAGCCGCTTGCCGTTGTTGAAGGTTTCCAGCGCGTTCAGGATCGCAGGAAGGTCGCCGCTGAACTGCACGTCCACGACGGCACCGATCACCTGAGTAATCTTGCCAGTCGCTGCGGCCGCTTTCGGTGCTTTTGCCATGTCGTTTCTCCGGTTCGTCAGAGCGCTTCAGCGCCCGAAATGATTTCGATAAGCTCTTTGGTGATCGCAGCCTGCCGCGAGCGGTTGTATTTGATGGTCAGCTTGTTGATCATGTCGCCCGCATTGCGCGTCGCATTGTCCATCGCACTCATCCGCGCCCCCTGTTCCGACGCGCCGTTTTCCAACAGCGCCGTGAACACTTGCGTCGCCACCGCACGCGGCAGCAAATCGGCCAGAATCGCGCCTTCGTCGGGTTCATAGTCATAGACCGTAGAGGCCGCAGCCGTCTCGAACTTGGCGGGAATGACCTGCAAAGCCGTCGGAATCTGGCTGATCACCGATTGAAAGCGGTTGTAGAACAGCGTGACCACATCGCATTCGCCATGCTCATAACGCGCCAGAATATCGCGGGCGATGTCACGCGCGTTGACATAGCCGATGCGCTTGACCTCGGTCAGGTCGATATGGCCGACAAAGTATTGGCCATAATCGCGCTTCAACTGATCGCGACCCTTCTTGCCGACGGTCAGGATTTTCACGGTCTTGCCCGCCGCCAGCAACTCGATCAGCCGTGCCCGGGCCAGCCGGACGATGGTCGAGTTGAAGCCGCCGCACAACCCGCGCTCCGACGTCATCACGACGACCAGTTGCACCTTGTCCGCCCCGTTGCCGACCAGCAACTTGGGCGCACCGTCAGACTTGCCGACCGAAGCCGCCAGGCCCGCCACCACCGCATTCATCCGCTCGGCATATGGCCGGGCGGCGACGGCAGCATCCTGGGCACGGCGCAGTTTCGCCGCGGCGACCATCTGCATTGCCTTGGTGATCTTTCGCGTGTTCTTGACCGTCGCGATCCGGTTTTTGAGATCCTTAAGGCTGGGCATCGTTTATCCCCCTGCCCTTAGGCGAAGTCTTTGGCGAACGCGTCAAGTTCGGCGCGAACCGCTTTCTCCAGATCGCCCGCCACTTTGCGGTCTTTCAGGGTAATGTCGGTCAGCAGCGCCTTGCCCGCGCCGCGCAGGTGCTTCAAGAGCCCCTGCTCGTAGCGGCCAATGTCCTTCACCGCGACCTTGTCCAGATAGCCCGCCGTGCCCGCATAGATCAGGCAGACGATTTCCGCATTGGTCAGCGGCGAATATTGCGCCTGCTTCATCAACTCGGTCAGCCGCGCCCCACGCGCCAACAATTGCTGGGTCGATGCGTCGAGGTCCGAGCCGAACTGTGCAAACGCCGCCATTTCGCGGTATTGCGCCAGCTCCAGCTTGACCTTGCCCGCCACCGACTTCATGGCGCTGGTCTGGGCCGAAGACCCCACCCGCGACACCGAAAGACCGGTGTTCACCGCCGGACGGATGCCCTGGAAGAACAATTCGGTTTCCAGAAAGATCTGACCATCGGTGATCGAAATCACGTTGGTCGGAATGAACGCCGACACGTCGCCGCCCTGGGTTTCAATGATCGGCAAAGCGGTCAGCGACCCCGAGCCAAAATCCTCGTTCAGCTTCGACGACCGCTCCAGCAAACGAGAGTGCAGGTAGAACACGTCGCCCGGATAGGCCTCGCGCCCCGGCGGGCGGCGCAGCAGCAGCGACATCTGACGATACGCCACGGCCTGCTTGGACAGGTCATCATAAATGATCAGCGCATGGCGGCCATTGTCGCGGAAAAACTCCGCCATCGAGGTCGCGGCATAGGGTGCCAGGAACTGCAGCGGTGCCGGGTCGGATGCGGTCGCAGCCACGACGATCGTGTACTTGCTTGCCCCGGATTCCTCCAGCTTCTTGACCAGTTGCGCCACGGTCGAGCGTTTCTGCCCGATGGCGACATAGATGCAGTACAGTTTCTTGGACTCGTCGTCGCCAGCCGCCTCGTTATAGGACTTCTGGTTCAGAATGGTGTCCAGCGCCACGGCGGTCTTGCCGGTCTGCCGGTCGCCGATGATCAACTCGCGCTGGCCCCGGCCAATCGGGATCATCGCGTCCACGGCTTTCAGCCCGGTTGCCATCGGCTCATGCACCGATTTGCGCGGGATGATGCCCAGGGCCTTGCGGTCCGCAATGCTGCGCTCAGTGGTGCCCAGCGGGCCTTTGCCGTCAATCGGGTTGCCCAAACCGTCCACCACGCGCCCCAGCAGCGCATCGCCCACCGGCACGTCCACGATCGATTTGGTGCGCTTGACGACATCGCCTTCCTTGATGTCCTGATCCGACCCGAAGATCACGATGCCGACATTGTCGACTTCCAGGTTCAGCGCCATGCCACGGATGCCACCGGGGAATTCCACCATCTCGCCAGCCTGCACGTTGTCGAGGCCATAGACCCGGGCAATCCCGTCGCCAACGCTCAAGACCCGGCCCACTTCGGCCACTTCGGCGTCACGCCCGAAATTCTTGATCTGGTCCTTCAGGATCGCAGAGATCTCTGCCGCTTGGATTCCCATCACCCAACCTCTTTCATTGCATTCTGGAGTGCCGCGAGTTTCGCCTTGACCGACGTGTCGATCATGGTCGAACCCAGCTTCACGATCAAACCGCCGATGAGGCTTTCATCGACGGCGGTGTTCAATTTGATGTCCTTGCCGGCGCTGGCTTTCAGCGTGGCAATCAATTCTTTGACTTGGGCAGCCGACAGCGGGGCTGCCGAAGTAACGTCTGCCGTCACTTCGCCCTTTTCCACCGCGATGCGCGATTTCAGGTCGGCCACCAGTTGCGGCAGCACAAACAACCGGTGCTTGCTGGCGATCAGCGCCAGCGTGTTGGACAGCAGCGTGGAGACGCCCATCTTGGCCGCCACCGCCTGCACCGCTGCCGCCTGCTGGTCGCGCGGGATCACCGGCGAGGCGATCATGGCGACAAATTCCGGGCTGATGTTCAGCGCGTCGCCAAGCGCCTCGGTATCGGCTTCCAGCGCCTTCAGGCCACCGGCTTCGCGGGCAAGTTCGAACAAGGCCTGGGCATAGCGCCCGGCGATGCTGAGGGAGATGGATGCTGGTTCGGACACGTCTTCCCTTCCGCTGTCTCTGCCCCGGTTTCCGGACCTTAGGTCCAGTACTAAGGATCACAGTTAGCGCACACATGACTGTCTGCGTTGTCGATTTCGGGCGTCTCTAGCAGAGCATCCCCAACCCCGCAACCAGTAATGCCCCAGCCTTGCGCTCAGGTCGAGCGGGTTTTTTCCAGCGATTTCAGCGGCCCGATTTCAGGCCATTGCGGGCTGCGACGCTTTGGCGCTCCAAAGCGCTTGGAAAAAAGCGAAACGGCCCCGAATCTCGTGGGCTTTCATCGCCCCTTTGGGGCCTGCGTCACTCCAATCTCGGCACCGGCTGCGGCGCGGGCATCCCCTCCAGCACCTTCAAGGGTCGCCGCACCATCGCCCCCAACCCGCCGCGCGTCGGCGCATAGACCTGCTTCGAAGCCTCGACTATCAGCACGCCGCCAGCCAGCCACGGCGCAGACCGTCCCAGCCATTCCCAGAAGGCTGAGGTCCGCAGCCAGAATCGGCCCTGCGAGGGTGGTGCAAACAGCGCAGTCTGCCCGCGTTCCGGGGTAAAGCCGCAGCGCTTCAACTCCGCCTCCAGCTGGCTGATCGAATAGGGTCGGCCAAAGCCGAACGGCGTGCCCTCGCGCCGCGACCACAACCCGATCCGGTTCGGCACGATGAACAAGGCCCGCCCGCCGGGGCCCAGCACCCGGTAGCACTCCTCCAGCACGGCAGATGAATTGTCCGAGGTTTCCAGCCCGTGCATCACCACCAGCCGATCCACAAAGCCGGTTGCCAGCGGCCAACAGGCATCCTCGCACAGGGTGCAGATGTTCGGCTCGCCCAGCGGCCAGGGCATCACGCCTTGCGGTCCCGGCATCAGCGCCACCACCCGGCGCGCCACATCCAGATAGGGCCGCAAGAGCGGCACCGCAAAGCCGAACCCCGCCACGGTCTGTCCGACCATCGGTGGCCACAGATCCACCACCTTGTCGCGGATCGCCCGCTGCGCCACCCGGCCCAACTGCGTCCGATAATAGAAATTCCGCAGGTCCAGCACGTCCAGATGCATTGAAACTTCGCGCCCCGTTCCTTAAGTCTGAACGGTAGCATAGCGACCAGGCCCGCGAATGCCACTCTTCCGGTATTACCTGTCGGCAAATATCCCCGCGCGGCGCGCCCTCAAGCCGGTCGGCCGCAGGCCAGAGGCGAGGATAAGACTTTGCGGCGCCAGCCGCTCCGCTGGATCAACCGCCTCACCTGTTGCGCCCTGTCCCGCTTTGCTCCACGCTGCCCCGAACCCCGGAGAAGCCGATGTCGCTCGAACTTGTCACCATCCCCTGCCTGAAAGACAACTACGCCTATCTGCTGCATGACGCCGCCTCCGGCCACACCACGCTGATCGACGTTCCCGAAGCCACCCCCATCCTGAATGCGCTGACCACCCGCGGCTGGCACCTCGACCAGATCCTGTTGACCCACCACCATGCCGACCACATCCAGGGCGTCGCCGAAGTTGTCGCCGCGACCCAGGCCACCGTCCTCGGGGCCAAAGCCGATCAACACCGCCTGCCGCCCCTGACCCGCGCCCTCATCGAAGGCGACAGCGTGCAAATCGGGCCAGAGGCCGCCGGTGTCCTCGACGTCTCCGGCCACACGATGGGCCACCTCGCCTTCTACCTGCCCGATGCCGCGCTGGCTTTCACCGCCGATAGTCTGATGGCCGGCGGCTGTGGCAGGCTGTTCGAGGGCAACCCCGCAACCATGTGGCAAAGCCTGTCAAAACTCGCCGCCCTCCCCCCCAAAACCCTGATCTGCTCGGGCCACGAATACACCACCGCCAATCTGCACTTCGCCCTCACCATCGAACCCGACAACGCCGCCCTCAGCGCCCGGATCGGGCATGTGGCCAAGGCCCGTGCCGAAGGCCGCGCCACCGTGCCCTCGCGCCTGTACGAGGAACTGGCCACCAACCCGTTCCTGCGCGCCCGCCTGCCGCATGTCAAAGCGCTGGTTGGCCTGCCCGATACCAGCGATGCCGAAGCCTTCGCCGAAATCCGCCGCAGAAAAGACCACTTCTGACCCCAACCCCCGCCCGGACAATCACTTTTTGGGCACGGTTCTTTCGGAATACGAATTATGCCCCAAATAGGTCTTGAAGATTACCAAATAACACCGATCCTTAACAGTATGAGGCCACGGTCACAGCGTGCCCGCCCGGAAGTCCGACGGGTTCGCCGACCTGCATGACAGGAGCACGCAAAGTGCCATCATTTTCGACCACACTCGAGCAAGCCATTCATGCGGCCCTGGCCCTTGCCAATGCCCGCCGCCACGAACTCGCCACGCTGGAACATCTTCTGCTGGCTCTCATTGACGAACCTGACGCCGCCCGGGTGATGAAAGCCTGTTCGGTCGATCTGGCCGTGCTGAAAAAGACCTTGGTGGACTTCATCGACGATGATCTCTCCACCCTAGTCACCGATGTCGAAGGGTCAGAGGCCGTGCCGACCGCCGCCTTCCAGCGCGTCATCCAGCGCGCCGCGATCCATGTCCAATCCTCTGGCCGCACCGAAGTGACCGGTGCCAACGTTCTGGTCGCCATCTTCGCCGAACGCGAAAGCAACGCCGCCTATTTCCTGCAAGAACAGGACATGACGCGCTACGATGCCGTCAATTACATCGCCCACGGCGTCGCCAAAGACCCGTCTTTCGGCGAACCGCGCCCGGTGACAGGTGCCGATGAACACCACGAGACGCCCAAGGCCGAGGCGGGCGAGTCCAAGGATTCCGCCCTGTCGAAATACTGCGTCGATCTGAACGTCAAGGCCCGCAAGGGCGAGGTTGACCCCCTGATCGGCCGTGAGGCCGAGGTCGAACGCTGCATTCAGGTGCTCTGCCGCCGGCGCAAAAACAACCCGCTGTTGGTGGGCGATCCCGGCGTTGGCAAAACCGCCATCGCCGAAGGTCTGGCCTTGAAAATCACCCGTGGTGAAACCCCGGAAATCCTCGCCCACGCCACCATCTTCTCGCTCGACATGGGCGCACTTCTGGCCGGCACCCGCTATCGTGGCGACTTTGAAGAACGCCTGAAAGCGGTGGTCAAAGAGATGGAGGATCACCCTGACGCCATCCTGTTCATCGACGAGATTCACACCGTCATCGGGGCCGGTGCCACCTCCGGCGGCGCAATGGACGCCTCCAACCTGTTGAAACCCGCCCTGCAAGGCGGCAAGATGCGTTGCATGGGCTCGACCACCTACAAGGAATTCCGCCAGCACTTCGAAAAAGACCGCGCCCTGTCGCGCCGGTTTCAGAAGATTGACGTGAATGAACCTTCTGTCGAAGACACCGTGAAAATCCTCATGGGCCTGAAACCCTATTTCGAGGAACATCACGACCTGCGCTACACCCATGACGCTATCAAGGCCGCCGTGGAACTCAGCGCTCGCTACATCCACGACCGCAAACTGCCGGACAAGGCCATCGACGTCATTGACGAAGCCGGTGCCGCCCAGCACCTGTTCACCGAGGCGAAGCGCCGCAAGACCATCGGGACGAAAGAGATTGAGGCGGTCATCGCCAAGATCGCCCGCATCCCGCCGAAAACCGTCAGCAAAGACGATGCCGAAGTGCTGCGCGATCTGGAAAAATCGCTTAAACGCGTCGTGTTCGGTCAGGGCAAGGCCATCGAAGCTCTGTCGAGTGCCATCAAACTCGCGCGTGCCGGCCTGCGCGAACCCGAAAAGCCGATCGGCAACTACCTGTTCGCCGGGCCGACGGGGGTGGGCAAGACCGAGGTCGCCAAGCAACTCGCCTCCGTCTTGGGCGTGGAGCTGATCCGTTTCGACATGTCGGAATATATGGAGAAACACGCGGTTTCCCGCCTGATCGGCGCTCCGCCCGGCTATGTCGGCTTCGATCAGGGCGGCATGCTGACCGATGGCGTGGACCAGCATCCACATTGCGTGCTGCTGCTGGACGAGATCGAAAAGGCCCACCCCGATGTCTACAACATCCTGTTGCAGGTGATGGACCACGGCAAGCTGACCGACCACAACGGCCGCGCCGTCGATTTCCGCAATGTCGTGCTGATCATGACGACCAACGCGGGCGCGTCCGATGCCGCCAAAAACTCCATCGGCTTCAACCGCGACAAACGCACCGGCGAGGATACCGCTGCGATCGAGCGTGCCTTCACTCCCGAATTCCGCAACCGTCTGGACGCCACGATCGCCTTCGCCGCCCTGCCAAAGGAAGTCATCCTGCAAGTGGTCGAGAAATTCGTCATGCAGCTGGAAGCCCAGCTTCTCGACCGTGGCGTTCACATCGACCTGTCACCGGAAGCCGCCGCTTGGCTTGGCGACAAGGGCTACGATGACAAGATGGGGGCCCGTCCCCTCGGTCGCGTGATCCAGGAACACATCAAGAAACCGCTGGCCGAGGAACTGTTGTTCGGCAGGCTGGTCAAGGGTGGTCTTGTCCACGTCGGTGTCAAGGACGACGCGATTGAACTGACCTATGAAGAACCGCAGAAACCGCGGATCACCGGGCAGAAGCCACCGCTTCTGATGGCCAAGTAGAGTGGGGTTCTGCCCCACCTTCGCCCCATCCAAAAGAAGATTTTTCGTTGAAAAATCGTGGTCTTTCGATGATCCATCAAACGCGGCTCGCAGAATCATGGTGAATCAATCCTGAACAAAAACTGTAGAATCTTTATAAATCAATGCCTTACCAAAGCGTCCACATCTGGACGCTAGCAAACTCACCGCTCCGTCAGCTTCAACTCGATCCGCCGGTTCTGCGCCCGCGCCTCAGGGCCGTCGCCCGCCGCCACCGGCTGATATTCACCGAACCCAGCCGCCGCCAGTCTTTCCGGCGGAAAGCCCAGCGTGTACTGCATGTATTTCACCACCGACAAAGCCCGCGCCTGCGACAGTTCCCAGTTGTCGGCGAAATGTCCGGCGCCGGAAACCGGCACATTGTCGGTATGGCCGTCAACCCGGATGATCCAGTTGATCTGCGGCGGGATCTGATCCACGACCGTTTTCAACGTATCCACCACCGCTTTGATCTGCACCTGCCCCTCGGGCGCAAGATCAGCGGAACCGGGGTTGAACAGCACCTCGCTGTCAAACACGAACCGGTCGCCCACCACCCGCACCCCCGGCTGTCCGGCCAAAAGCTGGCTGATCTGGCCAAAGAACTCCGAGCGATACTTCGACAGATCCTGATTTTCGGCAGCCAGCCGCGCCGCTTCCGCCGCCTCCAGATCGGCGCGCTTTTTCTGCTCGCTGGCCACCTGTGCCAAAGCCGCGTTCAGCTGACTGCCCAATGCCTCGATCTGCACCTTGGCGGTCGTGTCCTTCGCCGCCGAAGCATCCAGCATCGCTTGCAAACTGCCCAGTTGCGCCCTGAGAGCGTTGACTTGCTGGTTCAGCAAGGCCATCCCCTGCGCCGATTTCAGCAACTCGTCGCCCTTCTCGGTCAGTACCTTCTGCGCCTCGGCCAGCAGCGCCGCCTTCTGATCGCCCGCCGCCGCCGCATCCTTGGCGCTGGCCTCCGCCGCCGCCAGCAGGGTCAAAGTCTCCTCCGCCCGCTTGCGTTGCTCCTCCAGCGCCAGCGTCATCGCCGTCAACTGATCATCGGAATTCTTCAGCTTCTCGCGCAAAGCCTCCGCCGCTGCCAGATCGACCAGCCGGGATTTCTCCGCCTCGGTCAGCGTCGTCGTCACCCCCGCCAATTTCTGCCGCAACGCCTCTGCCGCAGCAGCTTCCGCCAGCCGCGCCGTCTCTGCCGCGGAAAGCTCGGTTTCCTTGCCTGCCAACCGCGCCTGCAACTCTGCGGCCGTAGCCTGCAACGTCGCCCTGTCCGCGTTTGCCGAATCCAGACTGGCCAATGCAGAAGCCAGCGTCGCCTCCCCTTCCGAGGCGCGTTTCTTCAAATCGGCAATCAACGCCTCCAGCGCGTCACGCCGCGCCGCCGCCAGTCGCGCCGTCTCCTGATCGGCGCTGATCTCGTCCCGCGCGCGGGCCAAGGCCAGATCCAGCGCCTCTTTCTCGGTTACAACCTTGGCCTGCGCCGCTTGCACATCCGCCAGACTGGCCGTCAAAGCCCCAATCTGCCCCGACTGCGCGTCCCTCTCAGCCAGCAAACTCGCCACCTGAGCCTCAAAACTGGCGATCTTGCCCTGCGCGTCGACCAATTCGCCAGACTTCGCCGAAAGCTGCGCGTTCAGGGTCGAAATCAGCGCCGATTGTCGGTCGCCCGCCGCCTGCGCCGCCCCCAGATTGGCCTGCAACGTCCCGATCTGACCGGTCAAATCCGCCGATCGCGCCTCTTCCAGCCCCAAGGCATCGGCGAGTTGCGCCACCTGCGCACTCAACGCATCCAGTTGGGTGCCTTGCGTGCTGATCGTGTCGCGCAGCATGCTCTGGGTGACGGTGAAAATCGTCAGCACGAACATCAGCACCATCAAGAGCGTGGTGACGGCATCGACAAACCCGGCCCAGATCATCCCCCCATCGCGGCGATTGCGGCTCAGGCCCATGTCAGCCCCGCCCGACCGTGCCACGCGACAGTGACCGGATCGCTGTTGTCAGCGCCGTCAGATCGGCGCGCAGATCGGCAATGCTTTCCTGCCGCCCCGCCGAGATTTCCTCCAGTATCCGCAGCAACTGCACATCAATCGACCGCAGCCGCATCCGGCTTTCGGCATCGACATAGGCCGAACTTTCCGGCCCGGTCAGTGCCACAATCAACCGCTCCTGGCCCTCGACAATCCGGTTCAGTGCCTCGGTCTGGCCACCACCCGCCTCGGTCGCCTTGGCCAGCCGCCGGACCACCTGCACCAACTCGCTCATCTTGTCGACATCGGAGTCGCGACCCACTTCGGCCTGCGCATACAGCGTTTGCAAAACCTCGGCCTGCCCGGCCATATGATCCAGAATCTGCACCATCATCGACTGGTCGGCACCCCCGCCTTCCGCTTCACCAGAGGCAAAACCCAGCCGGGTGATCGAGGATACCCATTCCTCCAGCTCTCGGTAAAACCGGTTCTGGCCGTGGCTGGCGAACAGCTCCAGCAAACCCACCACCAGCGACCCCGCCAAACCCATCAGCGACGACGAAAACGCCGTGCTCATCCCGCCCAACTGTTTTTGCAGGCCCGCCATCAGCTTGGTGAAAACGTCGATCCCGCTTTCGCCCGGCTGTGGTGCCAGCGACCGGATCGTATCGACTATTGCCGGGATCGTGGTGGCCAAGCCGTAGAAGGTGCCCAAAAGGCCAAGGAAGATCAGCAGGTTGGTCAAATAGCGCGTGATATCCCGCGCCTCGTCGATCCGTGTCGCCACCGAATCCAGAATCGAATGCGATGAGGATGACGAAATCTGCATTTTTGACCCGCGCGACCGCAGTAGCGACGCCAGGGGGGCCAGCAACCGTGGCGGACGGGCGCTTTCGGTGCCCGGCACCTCGTTGACGAAATTCTCGATCCAACTTACCGACTGCATCAGGATCAGCACCTGCCAGAAACAGGTCAGCACGCCAAACGCAAACACCCCGGCGATGAACAGGTTCAACAACGGGTTGGTGTTCAGGATCTGCTTGACCTGGGCCTGGATGATCCAGATGCCAAGCCCGACCAACCCGCTGACGACAAGCATCGTTACGATCTGCCGAATTGGCTGGCTGAACGAGATGGTCGCGGATTCGGTCTTTTTCATGCGGACCTTGGGTCAGATTGTCTGCTCTGGCACAACAATAGCAGGCAGGTGCGCCCTGCCAAGCGAAACGACGTTACCGAGGCAATTCGGCCACCCGCGTGGCAAGCCAATCAAGATCGGGGTCGGTGATGCCCAGTTCCGCCAGATGGCGGGCCGTGGCAAACAGATAGTCGCGGTTCGAACCGCGTCCACCCACCGCACTTGCGATGATCTGCGCCTGATCTGCCAACGACAGGCGGCAATACTGCACATGGTCGGGGTTGATCACATAGGTCAGTGCGGTTTCCACCCTTCGATCCTGCAGTTCCACCGGCAACCATTCCTCCAGATAGGCCGACGAAATCAACTCCCGCTCCCGCAGCGCGGCCAAAGTTGCCGCCTCCGCGCCCGTCGCCACCCGAAACGCAACCCCGTCGCAATGGCCGCCGCGCAAACGGTCCAGCGCCAAAACCAGCCCCATCGCCGCTGCCGTGCCGCGATGATGGACCGACCGCATGCAGAAACTGCGGTGCCAATCCGCCAGTCGCGCCACTTGTCGTTCCGCGACCGGAAACCCCGGATCCCAAATCAGCGATCCATAACCAAAGACCCACATCGCGTCGCCCATCCGCTGGCCCTCATCTTGCAGGGCCTGTAGACAACAGCGGGCGGGCATTGAAAAGAGGCTGCGATGCGGGTGATCTTGTGGGTCTGTCTGGCCCTTGGTGTTCTATGGGGCGGCTACTGGTTTGTGGGATCACGGGCGGTTGAAAGTGGTGTCACACGATGGTTCGCCGACACCGCCGCGAACGGGACGACCGCCACCAACGACGGCGTCTCGGTCGCAGGCTTTCCCAACCGGTTCGACCTGACGGTGACCAAACCGCATGTGGCCGACCCGGTGTCAGGCTGGGGCTGGCAAGCCCCCTTTGCCCAGGTCTTTTCCATGACCTGGAAACCCTGGCACCTGATCGCCGCTTTGCCGAACGATCAGGAAATCGACGCACCGGGCCAAAAGATCAGGCTGCAAACCAGCCAGATGAAGGCCAGTTTGCGCGTGCGCCCTTCGTCCGATCTGACCCTGTCCGAGGCGGTGATCGAGGCGCGGGACATTGCTGCAACCTCCGACCAGGGCTGGCAGCTTGCCGCCAAATCCGCGATCTTGGCGCTGGCCGAGGATCCGACGCAGCAAAACGCACAGCGCCTTGGGCTGGAAGTCACCGACCTCGTACCGGATGCCAGCCTGACCGCCCCGCTGCCTGACCTTGGCGCGGGGATCGCGGCGTTGCGTCTGGACGCGACCCTGCTGCTGACGGCGCCGCTGGACCGCAACATTGCCGAAACCCGGCCGCAACTTTCCGGGATCAACCTGCAAGATTTCCAGATGATCTGGGGCACGCTCAAAATCAGCGCCAAGGGCCGAATCACCCGCGCCGACAACGGCTTTGCCGAGGGCAAGATCGACTTTCGCGTCGAGGATTGGCGTCAGGTGCCGAAGCTGCTGGCTGCCCTTGGCCTGGTCCTGCCCGGCATGGGAGATTCAATCGCACGCGGGTTCGAGGTTCTGGCGAAATCCGGCGCTGACCCCGAGGTTTTGTCGCTACCCCTTACGTTCAAAAAGGGCCGGATGAGCCTTGGCCCGCTGCCACTTGGCACCGCGCCGATGCTGAATTAGGCCGGTCTGCCCGTTTGCGCTGACTGCATGCCCACTGCACCGGGTGAATTTACAGACAGCATACGGCTTTAATACAGGTTGATTACGGATCGAATACACCGGACTCGACCATCAACGGCAATAGGGCCGACCCCGATACGGCGCGACATCGAGGTGCAGATGCGTCTCGTGATAGCCGTCCGACCCCGGCCCCAGAATGGTGTGGAAGATGCCGCACCCGGCTTTTTGCGCTGCCCGGATTGCGCTGGTGTAGTTGTCGGCGACGCTGTAGGTTTTGCCGGTATTAGTAACAAATCCTGCAATATCAATGGCATTTCCCGTGCCATGTTCGCTGATCCTGGCCCCGCAGACGTTGTTGCGCGGGCGGCAGGAATAGCTGTCAGCGACGTTCATCCCCACGACCGTATTGTTGAAGACCGGCTGCAACCCTTTGACAATCCATATGGAAAGCGCCGTTGCCTCCTCACAAGTGAGCGTGGCAGGCGGGTTCAGCGCCACACCAGACACCGAGAACACCAAAACCGGCGCCGTCACATTGCAACCCCTGATCCGCGATGTGATCGGCTTCAACGACCGCCCATTGATCTCCGGATTCCGACAAACCGCCCCTTTCATCGATGCCGGAGATTGATCGGTCTGGGCGGAAGTTGTCTGCAATTGTAATGGGTTAGGCCTAACTGCACCAAGACCGTCAGGCCGCGCTTTCGGGCGAACCGTGTCAGGCAAAACCGCTGCGGCAAGCGCCTGCCCATGCCTCGGCATTGGCCACAGCGAGGTCGCAGGGGCATCGGCAAGGGCCATGCCAGCCACTAGACCCGGCATCAGCGCAATGCCAACACGCCACATCATCACCCGCCCGCTGGCTTGGCGGCCGCCCCAACCCGGCCAAAATCCGGGGCCGAAGTGTCCTGCCCGGCCTCGATAATCCCCCGCCGGATTTCGCGGGTCCGGGTGAAATACTCGTGCAAAAGCGGCCCATCCCCCATTCGAATGGCGCGTTGCAGGGCGAATAATTCCTCGGTAAAACGGCCCAGAATGTCCAGAACCGCATCTCGGTTGGTCAGGAAAACATCGCGCCACATCGTCGGATCAGAGGCGGCAATCCGGGTGAAGTCCCTGAAACCAGTGGCAGAGTACTGGATGACCTCGCTGTTGGACACCTGCGCCAGATGGTCCGCAACCCCGACCATCGTATAGGCAATCAGATGCGGCGTGTGACTGACCACGGCCAGAACCAGATCATGGTGCGCCGCATCCATCGTATCGACCTTGGCCCCCAACCCCTCCAGCAACCTGCGTAACCTGGCCAATGCCGCAGGGTCAGTCTCGGCATCCGGCGTCAGAAGCCACCAGCGGTTGCGATACAGCGTTGCAAACCCGGCGCGCGGGCCAGAATACTCGGTCCCCGCCATCGGATGACCGGGGATGAAAGTCACTCCGGCGGGAATATGCGGGGCAACCGCCGCAATCACCGCCTGCTTGACCGACCCCACATCCGTGACCGTCGCCCCCGGTTTCAGATGCGGCCCAATCTCGGCGGCAATATCGGACATTGCCCCCACCGGCACCGCCAGAACCACCAGATCGGCCCCATCAACCGCCTCGGCCGCGCTTGCAAAAACCCGGTCGCAGATGCCGATTTCCACAGCAATATCACGGGTTTCCGCCGACTTGGCATGGCCCGAAATCTCGCCCACCAAACCGCCCGCCCGCATGGCAAGGGCCATTGAAGACGCAATCAGGCCAAGCCCGATCAGGGCCACTCTCTGGTAAATCACAGTCATTTCACGCCTTTGAACTGAGCGATGGCATGAGCCACACGGCGGCAGGAGCTTTCATCCCCAATCGTGATCCGCAGGCAATGCGGCAGCTTGTAGCTGGTCACCCGCCGCACGATAAGGCCTTGTTTTTGCAAGAACAGATCGCAAGCCTCGGCTTCTTCGGGCGATGCAAAGCGGGCCAGGATGAAATTGGCCATAGAGGTGTCGGACGGAATGCCAAGCTCCGCCAAGGCCATCGCCAGCCAGTGCCGCATCCTGGTATTCTCGGTCCGGCACCGCGTTATTTGGTCCTGATCCCGCATGGCCGCTTCCGCGGTCTCAAGCTGGGTGTTCGACAAGTTGAACGGTCCGCGGATGCGGTTCAGCACATCGATGATCTCTTTCGGCCCATAGCCCCAGCCAATCCGCAGGCCGCCAAGACCGTAGATTTTGGAAAAGGTCCGCGTCATTACCACATTGTCACGCGCCTCGACCAGCGACAGGCCGCCGTCGAAGCCATCGACAAACTCGGCATAGGCCCCGTCCAGCACCAGAATGGCCTGCGGCGGCAGACCGGCGGCCAGCCGCGCCACTTCGGCAGCGGATATCATCGTGCCGGTCGGGTTGTTCGGATTGGCGATAAAAACCAGTTTTGTCCGCCGGTTACATGCCTTCAGGATCGCATCGACATCAGCGGTGCGGTCACGTTCTGCCACCTCAACCGGCGTGGCCCCAACCGCCAACGCCGAGATGCGATACATCAGAAAGCCGTGTTCGGTAAACACCACTTCGTCCTTCGGCCCGGCGTAGGCCTGGCACAGAAAGGTAATGATCTCGTCCGAGCCGACACCGCAAATTACCCGCCCGGCATCCAGACCATGCACCTCGGCTATGGCATGGCGCAAACCTGCGTGGTCGGTCGCAGGGTAACGGTGCATCTGATGGACAGACCGCTGAAACGCCTCTTTTGCGCGATCCGAGGGGCCGAAGGGGTTTTCATTCGACGACAATTTGACGATGTTGCTGACCCCGGCCACCGAAGCCTTGCCGCCTTCGTACAGGGCGATGTCCAGAATGCCGGGCTGTGGTCGGATGGCGTCGTTCATCGGATTCCCCAAATCATGCCGCGGGTTTTAGCCGGGGGTGAAGGTCAAAGCCAGCACCAATCACCGCAACGAAAAGGGCCCGCCAGACGGCGAGCCCTAGGCCGCAAAGTTCGCGGGATCAGTTCTTGGCGTAATATTCGACGACCAGGTTCGGTTCCATCTGAACCGGATAGGGAACGTCGCCAAGCGTGGGGGTGCGCACGAATTTCACGATCAGTTTCTGGCCATCAACTTCGATATAGTCCGGCACGTCGCGCTCGGTCAGCTGGGTCGCTTCCAGAATCATCGCCATCTGTTTGGATTTCTGGCGAACCTCGATCAGGTCGCCTTCCTTCACGCGGTAGGAAGCAATGTTGACGCGGGCACCGTTCACCGTGACGTGGCCGTGGTTCACGAACTGGCGGGCGGCAAACACGGTCGGAACCAGTTTTGCGCGGTAGACCACTGCATCTAGACGGCGTTCCAGCAAACCTACCAGAGCTTCGCCGGTGTCGCCGCGTTGGCGTTCGGCGTCGGCGTAGATTTTGCGG
>JAYUGA010000254.1:0-25237 GCA_043738565.1 Rhodobacterales bacterium | reverse complement strand
CTGATCCTCCTCGCCGCTATGGTCGGGCTGTCGGCCCCGTTTGCCGGTCGGCGCTGCCTCCCAGGCCATGGCGGGATCGAACCGGATCGTCAGCGAGCCGCGGCGCTTCAGAGCTTCCCTCGCCATCGGGCTCGAATCAATGGCGCCTCAATGGCTCGATAGGCCGACCAGTTCAGGGTCTTGCAGGCGGAGGGTGGGGGTCTGCTCATGCCGTCCAGCTGCCACACTGGATTCACAAGATGAATCCCTCATGGGATTTGGGCAACAGAGCCGCGGCGAACCATCACCACAACCCAAACCGACCAGCAGGCGCAAAAAGTAGCTTAACTTACCCCGAAAACTGTCCAAGCAATCGGGAGTAGCTCAGTCTGTCCGCGCTCGTTGCGTTTGGCACCCGGAAAAAGTGGTTTATCGCCAGCTTCGACGCGCTCGGCGTGATGCTTCAGCAGTCCGAGTTGCACCAGCTCCGGGTGGATGGGGATGACCCGCATGGAGCCGGCCGTCTTGACCGATTTGCCCTCGTCGTGGGTTTCTCCTTCGGTCGTGATGTGCATGATCCACTGGCCGTGCTGTTGACGCACATCGCTAACAGCAAGCTGCCCGATCTCGCCCGGTCGGGCACCCGAGAACATCATAATAAACGGCACCCAAAAGCGATGATCCCGGATCAGCACGTTTCCCGGGCGTGCGATTTTGTGCCATTCCGTTTCGCTCGGCGCGCCCGAAAACAGTGGCGACGAAAATAGCGTGTTCATCTGGTCAGCAGTAAAGGTCAACGTTTTTGCGCGGCGTTCTTTGGGCAGGGCCATACCTGAACAAGGGTTGGTAGCGATGTAGCCATTGGCCTCGGCCCAGGAGCAAAAGGCCGAAAGGCTTGATAGGTAGCGGTTCACTGTCCGGTCCGATAGGACCTGGCGATTCAACGCCTCGTTCACCCCCTACGGTCTGCTTGATGTTCATACCGCGGAACGCAACGACTTCTGTCGCGCGCACCGGGTATTTCATCAGAAGAACTTTCCATTCGCGGACGTGCTTTTTCGTGATCTGGGCCAAGGGAAAGCCGAGCCCAACGGTCTGTATGAAGATGCCGATGTCGCGAAAGGACTCATCCATGCGGCTCTTGCTGTCGTTCCGAGGGTTTTCCTTACGGAACGCTTCCACAGCCTCCATGATGCTCTCGCCCGGCGCTGCTACTCCCGCCTGGGCCCGCCTATCAAGGGTCGGTGGTTTAATCAGAGGATCTCGTGGCTGACCCGTGAAATCGCCACGATCGCGCTCCAGGGACCGGCTGAGGGCGTCGATTTCCGCCCGCATCATGCGCCGTGCGAGGCTGATCCAGTCGGGAGTTGAACGCTCGACGAACAGACGATTCTGGCGAAGATATTCATCGACAGCATCAGCAATCAGGACGGTTTCGCCCTTCGCGAGGTGCTTGCGCATCTCACTCAGCTTGACCTTCCGCGCATGTGCCGAGATTTTCCCTGCCCGCTGAACAACCATCAGATCGAGGGTCGCATCCAAAATGGAGAGTGCGTCGATGCCCTTGATCTCACCGCGGTCGACACGGCCCCTCACATCTGCCTTTGCCACCTCTATCTCCGCTTCACCGGGCAAAGCCGCCCGCTCGGCCTCGTCACGTTCAAGCACGTCGGTGTAATGATCCCACACAGCATGTTCTCGATCAGAGTGCGTAAGTGCCCGGCGGGCGCGCACGTCATCGAACTCCCGCTGCCATTCGGCGATAACGGGCCAGAGCCTGCGCTTCGCATCCGCCTCATCCTTGGTTTTCAGCGAAATCTTCTTCGTCTGCGTCTTGAGGATCAGCGCCAAATCCTCTGGCACATCCAGTCGCGCATGGCAGACCGCGCCACGCTTGCTTAAATAAGAAATATGGCCCGTCAAACCCCCAGATCGCCTGTTCCGGTTCACCCGACCGGAACAGTAGACCGGAACACTGATTTCACGGGATTATATGCATCGTCAATAGGTTAAACGACATCAGGCGGTTAAGAGAATCCGGGTTATGTTCCTCTCGCTCCGACCAAATTCCCGATCCCCTTTACGACCGCTGAAACAGCCGCTCCTCAAGCCGAAGAGGCTTTTGTCGCGCGGGCGTGCAGAAAGCCCGCTTGGGCTTGCGGAACGCCAGCCTCGGTGCCCGCGCTCAAAATGCCATTGTCGCCGCCACCGCGCGGTGCCAGCGGGCGTATTTGGCGGCGCGAATGGCCTCATCCATCTGCGGCTCGAACCGCCGCTCCAGCGCCCAGTCCCTGGCGAAGACCGCAGGCTCGGGGCACAGCCCGACCTGCAGGCCCGCCAGATAGGCTGCTCCCAGCGCCGTGGTTTCGGTGATGCGGGGCCGGTCCACCGGAGCGCCGATGATGTCCGACAGGAATTGCATCGTCCAATCGCTGGCCACCATGCCGCCATCGACCCGCAAGACGCCTTCCGCCGCACCACCCCAATCCGCCCGCATTGCCTCCAGCAGATCCCGCGTCTGATAGCCGACGCTTTCCAGCGCCGCCCGCGCCAGTTCGGCAGGCCCCGAGTTGCGGGTCAGGCCGAATACCGCCCCCCGGCATTCCGGCCGCCAATAGGGCGCACCCAGCCCGGTGAAGGCCGGCACCAGCACCACGCCCTGCGCTTCGTCCGCCGCCTCGGCCAGTCCTTGCGTCTCCGCCGCCGCCCCGATGATCCGCAGCCCGTCGCGCAGCCATTGCACCACCGCCCCGGCGATGAAAATCGAACCCTCCAGCGCATAGACCGGCTTGCCCTTCAGCCGGTAGGCGATGGTGGTCAGCATCCGCTGCGTCGAGGGCACCATTTCCGCCCCGGTGTTCAGCAATGCAAAACACCCGGTGCCATAGGTCGATTTCATCATGCCCGGCGCAAAACAGGCCTGCCCCACCGTCGCCGCCTGCTGATCGCCCGCCACCCCGGCAATCGGGATCGCCGCCCCGAACAACGCCGGGTCCGTCGCCCCGAAATCATCGGCGCAATCGCGCACCTCCGGCAGCAGCGCCAGGGGCACATCCAGCAAGGCGCAAATCTCGGCATCCCATTCGTTGGTCTTGATATTGAACAGCATGGTGCGTGCGGCGTTGGTCGCATCGGTCGCATGGACCCGGCCCCCGGTCAGCCGCCAGATCAGAAAACTGTCCACCGTGCCAAAGGCCAGCTTGCCCGCCCGCGCCCGCTCCCGAGCATCGGGGATGCTGTCGAGCAGGTATTTCACCTTGCTGCCCGAGAAATAGGGGTCCAGCAGCAATCCGGTCCGTGCGGTGATCATCGGCTCGTGCCCGGCTGCCGTAAGCGCCGCACAGATGTCAGCGGTGCGGCGGTCCTGCCAGACGATGGCGTTGTGGATCGGCTCGCCGGTGTCGCGGTCCCAGATCAGCGTGGTCTCGCGCTGGTTGGTGATGCCGATGGCGGCAATGTCGGCGGGCGACACCGCCGCCCTGGCGATGGCCACCCGGGCGGTGGCCAGCACGGTTGCCCACAGATCCGCCGGGTCATGTTCGACCCAGCCGGGCGCGGGATAGGCTTGCGGAAACTCCGCCTGCGCACTGGCCACCACCCGCAGCATCCCATCAAACAGGATGGCCCGGGTCGAGGTGGTGCCCTGGTCGATGGCAAGGATATGGGTCATGGCGCGGCTTTCCTGCGGCAAGGTTTTGGCCAGGTTGCCAGAAGCTCACATCAATTTGAAGAGCGTCCGGCGGCGCTGGTTCAAAGCATTATGGTTAACGCAGCAATTCCTCCCTACGGTTGACTCAAAAACGGATGACATGGCTGAAATGCCGTGCCACACAGAAAAAATTAGGTGATTATATACTTTACAAAGCATACCCGGTTTCCTAGATTGAGTTCAAGGAGATACCGCCATGAACCTCGACAGCCCCATCTTCCACGACGACAACGCCGCCCGTGCCTACATGGAAGCGCAGCGTTGGGCTGGTGGCGTCTCCTGCCCGCACTGCGGCGGCACCGAGAAGTGCAAGCGCCTTGAAGGCGCCAAGCACCGCCCCGGCCTGTTTCAGTGCGGCGACTGCCGCCAGCAGTTCACCGTCACTGTTGGCACCGTCTTTGAGCGTTCTAAGGTCGCGTTGCATAAGTGGCTGCTGGCAACGCATCTGATGGCGTCCTCAAAGAAGGGCTTCTCTGCCCATCAACTGCACCGCTCTATCGGGGTTACCTATAAAACCGCTTGGTTCATGTGGCACCGCATCCGCGAAGCCATGAAGGGTGACACGCTGGCCGGTTTCGGCACCGGCGGCGGTGTTGTTGAAGTCGATGAAACCTTCATCGGTCGCGAACCCGGCATTGGCAAATCGCGCGGAACCGCTCATAAGATGAAAGTCTTGAGCCTTGTTGACCGCTCCACCAAGCGAGCCAAGAGCATGGTCATTGACGATCTGAAAGCCAAGACGATCATCCCGATACTGCGTGACAACATTGCCAAAGAAGCCACGATCTACACCGATGACGCGCTGCAATATGTCAACCTGCCCAAGCACTTTGCGGCCCATGATTTCACCGTCCACAGCGAAGGCGAATACGTTCGCGGCGACGTCCACACAAACACGATTGAAGGTTACTTCTCCATCTTCAAGCGCGGCATGAAAGGCGTCTACCAGCATTGCGGCAAGCAAAATCTACACCGCTACCTTGCCGAATTCGAGTTCCGCTATTCCAACCGCTCCGGCAACGGCATTGAGGACACCCAACGCGCCGCCCTGATCGTGCAGGGCGCGGAAGGCAAGCGCCTGACCTATCGGCGGCTTGACGACAGAGCGTTCGCGTAGTCAGACCTTCTTGCTGGCCGACTTCGAGCGCGTCTTGCGTTCAATGATGGACTCGGGGTCCGATTCTGCCTGATCATCGTGCGGTGCGGGGCCCCCTTCATGGGGCTTCGGCTTCATCCGCAGGAGGTTTTGCACTGTGTCTTCAAACGTTGCCACCTCAGTTCTCCCGATGTTTCAAGACGCCATCCTAAAGGTTCGTTGGGCCGCGCACAACATCAAGCAGTTTCAGGACGCTGTTACCAGCTACACTGGATACGGCGTGAGGATGGCCCTCGTAGAGGCGAACCCTCGGCAACCATTCCACCGCTTCATGGTAATAACCGAACCCCTGCCCTTTAATTCCGCCCTGATAGCAGGCGACATCGTCAGAAACCTGCGAGCGGCCCTGGATCACGCCGTTTCCGCCATCTACCGTGCCAAACAATTGAGCGATGGCGATGCCTACTTCCCAATTGGAGACACAAGAAAAGACCTCTGTGGAACGATCAAGGGCAGATTGGAGAAAAACGGGTTTATCGCACTCACGCCATTTTTTCTCGACGAAATAGAAGCGACAGAGACTGGGAATTGCAGCCTCATATGGATCCTCAACCAAATCGACCGGGCCAACAAGCACCGCTCCCTTATCGTGGTGGAGGAAATGGTCTTTACTCCCATGCCCGACTCTCATGACCTTACAAGGGATATTCATATCTCTTTCAACGTCAATGTGCTCAAACCAGCACAATGCAACTGGTGGGACATTCCCGAGGGCGGTGACGTTCAGCAGCACACCAACACCAAAGCGTCCCTGCGCGTAACCTTCGGCCCAACTGAGGTCATGAATGGACGTGACGTCATTCCATCTCTGGAAAACTTCACGCAGGTCGTCTTTCAAACCATCGAAAAGCTGTCGGTCGCTTACGCTAAGGCGTACCCCTGACTTATCGTTCATTTTGGCACACTTGCTTTGTCAAGTATATAATCGCCAAAAATTAAGTACGAGTAACCATGTGTTTGGGAAGGAACATGGCTTGGCGTTGAGTTTCCGGCAAAGCGAGATTTTGGAAATTGCTCGAGTGGAAGGGCGGGTGACGGTAGAGGCTCTTTCGCAGCGGTTCGCCGTCACGTTGCAAACCATCCGGCGAGACTTGAGCGAGCTTACCGACGCCGGGCATTTGGACCGGGTGCATGGCGGCGCCGTGCTGCGGATCGGCGTCGTCAACATCGGCTATGCGCAGCGCCGCCGGATGAACGAAACGGCCAAAACCATGATAGCCCGCGCCTGCGCGGCGACGATCCCGCACAACTCTTCGTTGATATTGAACCTTGGCACCACGACCGAAGCTGTCGCCCGGGAATTGCTGCAACATTCCAATATCACCGTGATCACCAACAACATGAATGTGGCCAATATTCTGGTCGCCAATCCGGGGTGTGAAGTGATCGTGGCCGGCGGTGCCTTGCGGCGGTCGGATGGCGGGTTGGTGGGGGAACTGACCACGCAGTTCTTCAGCCAGTTCAAGGTCGATTACGCGGTGATCGGCGCCTCGGCGCTGGATGAGGATGGCGATTTGCTGGATTTCGATCTGGCGGAAGTTCGGGTGTCCAAGTCGATCATCGCGCAATCTCGGCAAACCTATCTGGTGGCCGACCAGTCGAAATTTCAGCGCACCGCCCCGGCACGGGTGGCCTCGCTGCGCGATCTGGCGGCGTTCTACACCGATGCCCCGATCAGTGAGGCACTGGATCAACGCTGCCGCGACTGGGGCTGTCAGGTGCATGTCAGCGTGTAAGGTGCGTCCCGTGACGCACCTTACCGGTGCCGCCAGCGCTGCAGAATATAGGCCGCCGTCATCAGATCCAGATGGGCGCCGCCGCCGTTCTTGCCCAGGGTGATCTCGTCCTCCGAGCGGCGTGCAAACGCCCCCGCCGCGATGTCATAGAAATCCGCCCGCACATCGGCCTCGGTCATCACGCCGTGGGCAATCGGGTCGATGATCTCGCCGATGTGATGCAGCGTCGTGGCCCGCGCATCGACAAACACCGAGGCCCGCGCCATCGCCGCATCATCGACCTCGCGCATCGCCGGAGTATAAGCCCCGATCAGGTCCAGATGCTGGCCCGGCCGCAGCCATGCGCCCTTGATCAGGGGTTCGCGGCTCATCGTCGCGGTGCAGATGATATCGGCCTGTCCGACCGCAGTTTCCAGATCACTGGCAACCGTCGCCCCGGTTTGCGCGGCAAAGGCCGCCGCAGCCTCGGCGCTGCGGTTCCAGATCACGAACCGCGCCGCCGGAAACAGCGAGCCATAGGCCTGCACCATGCTGCGCGACACCGCCCCCGCCCCCACCAGCAGGATTACCCGCGAGTCTTTGCGCGCCAGCTTCGACGCCGCCAGCAGGCTGTCGCCCGCCGTCTTCCACTTGGTCACCAGATGAAAATCCAGCAGCGCCTCCAGCACCCCGGTCTTGTCGTTGTACAGGGTGACAATGCCGTTGACCGTGGGCAGACCCAGCGCCTTGTTGCCGGGATGAATGGTGCCGACCTTGACCAGCGAGCCCAGCCCGTCAATCCACGCCGCCCGGTCCAGCAAGGTATCGGTCCCGCGATGCAGCAGCAGATCGGCAATCTCGGCCCGGGGGCGCTCATGCCCCGCCTCCAGCGCCGCGATGATGCCGGGCCAGGTCAGCAGCGCCTCGGCCTCTGGGCCCACCATCTCCAAGCTCACAACCCGGCCTCCCCTTCGGTCAACAAATCTTCCGCCACCAGCCGCCGCGCCCAGCCTTGCCAGCTTTCGAACTGATGGGTCCGCCAGCCCCGCGCCGCCGCCGCCGCGATATTCTCGGCCTTGTCATCGGCGAACAGCAGAGCCAGCGGCGCAATCCCGCAATCCGCCTCGACCATCTGGTAAATCCGCGGGTCCGGCTTGATCACCCCCATCACACCAGAGACATAAATTCGGTCAAACTCGGCCAGGAAATCCAGCTTCGGCAGGGCTTCCTCGAACGAAAAGCGCCCGAAATTGGTCAGTGCGAACACCGGCACCGCCTTGGCCCTGAGCGCCCGCAACAGGGCAATCGACCCCTCAATCCGCGGCGAGGCCAGTTCGATCCAGCGATCATACCACCAGCGAATTTCCACCGCCCATTGCGGATAGCGCTCGGCCCAATCATATATCGTCTCGCGGAACAAAGCCCCGGCGTCGATGTCCAGGTTCATGCCGTGCAGGTCCACTTCAGCAAACAGCGCCCGCCTGCGCACCTCGCCCAATTCCCGGTCATAAAACGCCTCTGGCTGCCATTCGGTCAGCACATTGCCGATGTCAAAAATTACCGCCTCAACCCGCATAAGCCCTCCGCCGCACCGTTTCACGGTACAAGGTATAAAGCCCCGCCCCGATGATCAGCGCAATGCCAACCCAGCCCTGCGCATCGGGGAACGTGCCAAAGAACAGCAGCCCCCAGATCACCGCCAGCGGCATCGACGTGTATTCGAACGGTGCGACCAGCGCCGCCTCGTTCATCCGGTAGGCCTGTGACATCAGCATCCCGCCAATCGCCACCGACAGGCCGCTGCCGACAAAGGCATACCAATCCCCGACCGGTGGCCAGATCCATTCCCGGAACAAAAACGCCAGCGACGCATCGGACGACCCGGACAAATGGCCATCGCCCACCCACAGCCCCATCAGCGAGGACACCGCGACAAACGCGATCTGGGTGTAGAAATTGATGGTGACGGCGCTTTCGGTATCCTTCATGTGCCGCGTCATGATCTGGGTCGAGGCATAGGACAGCGCCGAGACGAGGATCAGCAGCGTCGCCCAGTGAAACTCGCCTTCGGGACGCAGCATGACGACGACACCAATCAGACCGACCACGACCGCGGCCCAGCGGTGCCAGCCGACATGTTCGCCCAGCACCACCACTGACAGAATGGTCAGCAGGATCGGGGCCACAAAGCCGATGGCGGCGGCATTGGCGATGGGCAGCGCGGCCAGGCCCAGGAAGTAGGTGACGTTGGACACCATTACCACGCTGGCCCGCAGCAGATGCGTGCGCGGACGCCGGGTTTTCAGGATGGCAAACCCCATGCCGCGGAACTTGATGAACCCCAGAATGAAGGCGATGCCGACAAAGGCCCGCACCAGAATGACCTGATGCAGGGCATAGGTGCTGGACAGCGACTTGATGAACAGATCGTTCAGCGACAGCGTGGCGCTGCCGCCGATGGCACACAGAATGCCGATCAGGACATGGCGGGAGGTGGGATTGCTCATGGGAGGATATGACAGGGCCGCGGAACCGGATTCTGTCCTGTCCCCGACACAATCCTCCCCCGCCGTGCCGTCCGCAGGGTCTACCCCTTCGCCGCCCGCATCACCCGGTCCAGCACATCCAGAAACCGCGACCGATCCGCCTTGCCGAACATCTTGCCCCCGCCCTGCCGGAACGGGTCGGCGCTGCGCAAATCCGCCAGCAGATCCCGCGTTGCCAGCACCATGCCGATATTGGCCCGCGTCAACTCCTCGCCGTTATGCTTGACCACCCGCGCCCCCGCCTCGACGCATCTGGCGGCCAAGGGAATATCTCCGGTCACCACCACATCCCCCGGCCCACAAGCTCCGGCAATCCACTTGTCCGCCTCATCCGGCCCATCCGCCACAAAGACCGATTGCACCAGCGGATTGGCCGAGGGCCGGATGCCGCCATTCGACACCAGCACCATCCCAATGCCCAGCCGGGTCGCCACCCGCTCCGCCTCGGCCTTCACCGGGCAGGCATCGGCGTCAATATATAGGGTCATGCAAACAGCGCCCCGGCGTGGAAGGCGATATGTTCCTCCATGAAGGTCGAGACGAAGAAATAGCTGTGATCATAGCCCTTCTGCATGCGGAACGTGCCGGCCTGCCGCCGCTCGACCATCGCGGCCGCCAGTGCCTCGGGTTGCAGCAGTTCCAGAAAGCGGTCGGCGGTGCCCTGATCAATCAGCATCGGCCCGTCAAAGCCGCGCTTCTTCATCAGCAAACTGGCGTCATAGGCGGCCCAGGGTTCCTCATCCACCCCCAGATAGGCGGTGAATTGTTTTCTGCCCCACAGCGACTTGGTCGGCTGGCAGATCGGCGCAAAGGCCGAAACCGAGCGGAACCGCCCCGGCAGGCTCATCGCCATCGTCAAGGCGCCGTGACCGCCCATCGAATGGCCGGTGATCGACTGCGCCGCCTCGGCCACCGGAAAGCTGTCAAACAGCAGGCCCGGCAACTCGTCGGTGATATAGGACCACATCTGGTAATGCGCCGCCCAGGGCAGGTCGAGCGCATCGACATAAAACCCGGCCCCCTGCCCCAGATCGTAATCTTCGTCGTCACCCGCCTGCTCGCCGCGCGGGCTGGTGTCGGGGAACACCACGGCAATCCCCGCCTCTGACGCCCACCTTTGCGCCCCCGATTTCACCATCGCATTCTCATGCGTGCAGGTCAGGCCCGACAGGAACCACAACAGCGGCACCGGCCCATCCTCGGCCTCTTCGGGCAGGAACAGACCAAAGGTCATGTCGCACTGACAGGCCTCCGAAGTATGCGCATACACGCCCTGCACCCCGCCAAACGCCCGGTTTTCCGAAATCGTCTTCATTCTTGCCCCATTATCTGTCCATAAATATCCCACAGGGGTGAGACATTGGCTAAGCCAATGGTCCAAGAAACCAATGGCTCGGGGGGATGTGAAATCCCCCGGCCTTGCCTTAACGAAACATCGTCAGAATGTCATCCAGCGCCTTCTTCCGCTTCGCCGCCGGCACCGCCGCGTCATCCGCAGGATAGCCCAACGGCAGAATCATCGTGGGCTTTTCACCGTCCGCCCGCACAGCGCCGCCAGAAACTTCATCGGGTTGGGCGTTTGCTCCAGACAGACCAGCCCGGCGTGATGCAGGGCGGTGATCAGCTTGCCGGTGGCAATCCCAACGCTCATCAGCCGCCCCCGTATTGTTCAATGATTAACCGGACAGTAGTGGAAGCGTCCCCTTTTCACTAGAAAACACTTGACTTCAACGTTATATGCGAGCCGAATTGAGTCGGCGAGCCGAATTGAGTCGGCGAGCCGCATCTAGACATTTGTGTGCCACGGAGAAAATCCTATGCCGATGCAAGTGGAAATCCAGGAAACATATTGGACTGTCTGTTGGAAATGGATTTTTCCTTATCCTTGCAGACATACTCGCACCGTGAAGAAGTGGGAGTATCAATTTTCTTACTTGATTGTCAGCGAAAGGATTTTTTACGATGATTATCGCGGATGCGAGTTCAACATAAAATATGAATGGACAAATTGGCATTGGTGGCCTGGTCAGTACAACGATTGGCTATTCTACTTCGTGACAAAATACTATACGACTCAGCGACCTGCTAATGGACCTTGTATGCCAACTGGACAGAATGAGGACGTAATTTTGCACAGGTCGTCGCTGACCAGGTTCATTGATGAGCGGATTTCGCGTCCTCAGTCGAATGATGCGGGCAAGGAAAGATGACTGCGAAATTGCGCGGTTGATTCCGGTCCGGTTTGATACATCAACCGCCGCCGATCAGCGCGCCCGCCGCAAAGACCAACGCCCCGCCGACCACGACCTGCAAGGCCGCGCGCAGGAACGGCGTCTCCATATACCGGTTCTGTATCCAGGCAATCGACCACAGCTCGAGGAACACCACGACCATCGCAAGGGTGGTCGCGGTCCAGAAATCCGGGATCAGATAGGGCAGGGCATGGCCCAGGCCGCCCAGCGCCGTCATCACGCCACTCGCCAGCCCGCGCTTGTAGGGCGAGCCGCGCCCCGACAGCACGCCGTCGTCATGCGCGGCTTCCGTGAACCCCATCGAAATCCCGGCCCCGACCCCCGCCGCCAGCCCGACCAGCAGCGTGGTATGGCTGTCTTTCGTCGCAAACGCCGTGGCAAAGATCGGCGCCAGCGTGGATACGGAGCCATCCATCAGCCCCGCCAGCCCCGGCTGCACCCAGGTCAGAATGAACTGCCGCCGTTCCCCTGCGTCCTCCCGGCCCCGCACCGCAGGCCCCAGATGCAGCACCTCCAGCGCATCGGCGGTGGCCTCGTGCCCCGCCTCCGCCGCGGCCAGATCGCCCAGCAGCTTGCGCGTCGCCGCGTCAGTGGTGCGGGCGGCAGCGGCCAGATAGAATTTCTCGGCCTGCGCCTCCATCCCGGCCGCTTGCGACCGCATCCGGTCCAGCCCCAGGTTTTCGGCCAGCCAGACTGGTCGGCGGGCATAATACCCCGCCACATGCTCGCGCCTTATCAAGGGGATCACCTCGCCAAATCGGGCGCGGTGCAGCTCGATCAGCCGGTGGCGGTGGCCGTCTTCTTCGACAGCCATGCCATCAAACACGGCGGCAGAGGCGGGAAACTGCGCCCGCAGCTTGTGGGCAAAGCTGCGATAAATGCTGCCGTCATCCTCTTCCGACGAGATCGCCAGCGCCAGCACCTCTTGCTCGCTCAGGTCGTTGAAACGGCGGCGCTGGGAGTTGCCTGCGATCATGGGGATCTCCGATCTGGAACGATTCTAATATGATTGGGCGCGGCGCAAAAGAAAACCCCGGAAGTGACCGATGGCGGGTGGCGCACTTGGCAGCAACAACTCCAGCCAATGTACTTAAAATTGCGCCCCATTCACATTGGCCCAAATATCCCACAGGGGTGTGGGGGGGTGAAACCCCGACGCAGCTCCATGCCGCAAAGCAACGCGTCCAGCCAAACCCATCGCGCCAGGCCAACTGCTCCTCAAGCCTGAAGGAGGCTTTCCTCGCGGGCGTGAAGCAAGTCTCCTTCCGGCTTGAGGAACGCCGGGTCAGCGCAAGCGCACCCCAGCCAGCCGCGCCGCCGACCGCGCCCGCACCTGCTGCCGCCACAGGGTGAACAGCCCCGCCGCCACCACGATCACCGCCCCGATCACCACGTTGGGCTTCAGCACCTCGTCATAGACCGTCACCCCCAGCACCGCGATGAACACCAGTTGCAGATAGGTCAAGGGCTGCACCGCGGACGCCTCGGCCAGATCATAGGCCCGGATCAGCAGCCAGTGCCCGGCAACCGAGGTGCAGCACAGCGCCAGCATCCAGCCCCAATCGGCCGCGGTCATCGGCTGCCAATACCACAATCCCGGCAGCGTCATGCCGAGGGCCCCGGCCACCCCGGTCCAGAAAAAGCTGGTATCGGCGCTGTCCTGCCTTGCGACATAGCGGGTCGCCAGCACGTACAGCGACCACAGGAATGCAGCCGCCAGCGGCAGCAGCGACCAGCGGGTGAACACCGTGGTGTCGGGCCGCAGGATGATCAGCACGCCAATCCCGCCGACCGCAATCGCCGCCCAGCGCCGCCAGCCGACCTGTTCGCCCAGAACCGGGCCGGACAGGGCGGCGATCAGCAAGGGGCCGGACACCATCACCGCATGGGTCTGGATCAGGCCCAGTTGCGCGAACGACCGCCCGGACAGGCTGATCTGCACCACTACCAGCAGGCCACGCAGCACCTGCAACACCGGATGCCGGGTCCGCAGCGCCGCTGCGATGCCGCCTGGCTTGCGGGCAGTCAGGGCGACGGCAAAGCTGCCAAAGAACCAGAACCGCAGCATCACCACCATCGCCACCGGATAGCTGCCGGTCAGATGCCGGGTGATCACGTCTTGCAGCGAAAAGATCAGCATGGTGACGACCATCAGCCACAGGCCGGTTCTGGTGTTCTGCTCGGTCACACCAGCGGGCTTTCGTCAGCCACGGCTTTGCCCTCGGCACGGGCAAGGAACAACGTGTATAGTCCGGCCATGACCACCACCGCCGTGCCAATCACCACCTGCAACGCCAGTTTTTCCTGAAAGAACGTCAGGCCGATCAGGGTGACAAACACGATCTGCAGATAGGCGAACGGCTGCACCGACGACGCCTCCGCCGCCTCGTAGGTCTTTTGCATCAGCCAGTTCGACAGCACCGACAACAGCCCGTAGACCGCCAGAAACAGCCAGTCGCGCGGCGTGACGGCTTGCCATTGCGGCAACCCGATCGCCGTCATCAGCACCGCGCCGATCACCGGCGGCCAGAAGAACGCCGCAAACCCCGGCTCGTCCCGCGTCGTCAGCCGGGTCAGGATGATGTACAGCGCGAACATGAAGGCCGAAGCCAGCGGCAGCAGCGCAGGCCAGACGAACACCCCCGCCCCCGGCCGCAGGATGATCAGCACGCCCACACAGCCGACCGCCACCGCCCCCCAGCGCTGCCAGCTGATCCGCTCGCCCAGCAGCGGCCCGGACAGCGCCACCACGACCAAAGGGCAGATGGCGAACACCGCATGGCTGGCGATCAGGCCGATCTTGGTATAGCCCCAGACGATGATGCTGATCTCGAACACCAGCAGCACCGCCCGCAGCACATGCGCCGCCAGCCGGTTCGAGCGGATCGCCGCCCGCATCCCCCCGGGCCGCCGCAGCGCCATCACCAGCACAAAGGCGGCAAAGATCCAGTAGCGGACCATCACCACCATCAGCGTGTTGTAATTCCCCGCCAGGAGCCGCGAAAAGCCGTCCTGCACCGCGAAAGTCAAGACGGTGGCCACCATCAGCCAGATGCCGCGCCCCGGGTTGCGGCTCATGCCAGCCGCCCCGCCGTCATATGGCGCTTGCGGCCATGACCGGGCCACCGTTCCACCACAAACCCGGCCTCGGTCAGGCTGCGCCGCACATGCCCCGCCGCAGTATAGGTCGCAAAGGTGCCGCCCGGCGCGGTGTGGCGGCCCACCTCGGTCATCAAGGCTGGCGACCACAATTCCGGGTTCTTGGCAGGCGAAAAACCATCCAGATACCAGGCATCCGCCACCCCCTGCCACCGGGGCAAGGTCTGCCGCGCATCGCCGATGATCACCTCTGCCACCACTCTCCCCAGATCCATCCGCCGACCGCCCGCCGCCCATTGCGCCAGAAACGGCCCCGCCAATGCCAGCGCCTCGGGAAACGCCTGCAACGCCCGCGCGATGCTGCCCGCGTCCAAGGGCCAGGCCTCGAACGAGGTATAGCGCAGCACCCCCGGCCCCGGCCATGCCATGACCGTGGCCAGCAGGTTCAGCCCGGTGCCAAAGCCCAGTTCCGCCACCTGAAACCCGTCGCAAAACCGCCCCGGCAGCCCGTTGCCGGCCAGAAACACATGCCGCGTCTCCGCCAGCCCGCCTTTGGCCGAGAAATAGGGGTCATCAAACCGGGTCGATACCGGAACGTCCCCATCGCGCCATTCCAGACCGCCGCCCGGTTCGCCGCCCTGTTCGCCGCCAGACATTTCCACTATTCCAAGATTTCGCGCGGACCATGAGCAAGGGCAGGCGGAATGGCAAGGGTCGATCTGACAGTGCGCGGCGGCGGCATCTTCGGCCTGTCGATCGCCTGGGAAGCGGCTCGGCGCGGTGCCCGGGTCCGCCTGATCGAGGCCCACGCCATCGGTGCCGGGGCCAGCGGCGGCGTCGTCGGCGCCCTCGCCCCGCATGTGCCGGAAAACTGGAACCCGAAAAAGCAATTCCAACTGGAAAGCCTGCGGATGGCGGAACCGTTCTGGGCCAATGTCGCGACCGCCTCCGGCCTGCCGACCGGCTATGCCCGCAGCGGCCGGTTGCAACCGCTGGCCGATACCGCCGCCGTCACCCTGGCCCACCAGCGCGCCCAGACCGCCCGCACTTTGTGGGGTGACAACGCCACTTGGCAGGTCATCCCGGCCACCAGCACCGCATGGGAACCCCACAGCCCCACCGGCCTCCTCGTCCGCGACAGCCTCAGCGCCCGCATCCACCCCCGCCTTGCCCTCGCCGCCCTGACCGCCGCGATCCGCAGCAAGGGCGAGGTCGTCCTCGGCGACGCCCCCAATGAAGGCCCGGTGATCTGGGCTACCGGCACCAGCGGCCTTGCCGACCTGTCCTCGGCCCTTGGCCGCAAGATCGGCGACGGCGTCAAGGGTCAGGCGCTAACCCTGCGCCACGATGCCGCCTCGCTGCCGCAAATCCAGACCGACGGCCTCCACATCGTCCCCCATGCGGACGGCACAGTCGCCATCGGCTCGACCAGCGAACATTCCTGGCACGACGCCACCAGTACCGACGCCCATCTCGACGCGCTGCTGCAAAAAGCCCGCGCCGCCCTGCCCGCGCTGCAAACCGCCGAGGTCGTCGAGCGTTGGGCCGCCCTGCGCCCCCGCGCCAAATCCCGAGCGCCGCTCCTTGACCGATGGCCCGACCGCCCCGGCCACTACATCGCCAATGGCGGCTTTAAGATCGGCTTCGGCATGGCCCCGAAAGTGGCGCAAGTCATGGTCGATCTGGTGCTGAACCGCCAAGACACCATCCCGCACGGCTTCCGCCTGACCACAGCATAACCGGAGACAGCAATGGACTTTGTCATGGCCGGACTGTCCGCCCCGGCGTTCTGGGCCGCGATGGCCGTCACCCTGTTCGCAGGCTTCGTCAAAGGGGCCATCGGCTTTGCCATGCCGATGATCATGATCTCGGCCTTCTCCAGCTTCCTGCCACCCGAACTGGCCCTCGCCGGCCTGATCCTGCCAACCCTGATCACCAACCTGTCACAGGCCTTCCGCCAGGGGCTCGAACCCGCGTGGGCGACGACCAAAACCTACCATCGCATTCTGATCGCCACGGTGATCTTCATCGTGATCTCGTCGCTGTTCGTCCGTCTCATTCCCCAGACGCTGTTCCTGCTGCTCCTGGGCCTGCCGATCACCGGCTTCGCCCTGCTGCAACTGGCAGGCTGGAACCTTGCGCTGAAGCTGGAGCATCGCCACCGCGCCGAATGGATACTGGGCGCCATCGGCGGGCTCTACGGCGGCATTTCCGGCATCTGGGGCCCGCCCCTGCTGGTCTACCTGCTGTCGATCAAGGCTGACAAACTGGAAACCGTTCGCGTGCAGGGCGTCGTCTTCCTGATCGGAGCCGTCGTGCTGTTCCTCGCCCATCTGCATTCCGGCGTGCTGACGCAATCCACCATCGCCTTCTCCGCAGCCCTGACAATCCCCGCCCAGATCGGCCAGTTCGCGGGCGCCAGGATTCAAGACCGCCTCGACCAGACCCGCTTCCAGCGCTGGACCCGGATCCTGCTGGTGTTGACCGGCCTGAACCTCGCCCGCCGCGCCTTGGGGCTCTAGCCCTTTCATTTTGGCTCAAATATCCTGCGGGGTGCGTTCATCGGTGCGCCATCGGTCCGAAAACCGATGGACGCGGGGGGTGTGAACCCCTCCAGCCTTGGTTAATGAAATCTGAATCGAAATCGACAACACACTGATTTCATTGCCTCAGATCGACTGTCCACATGCGGACACCCCCTCATCCAATCGCTGCCGCCCGCACCTCGTCATCAATGAACGGCAGATACTGCCCGAAATTCGCGGCGAACATGCCGACCAGCTTGGCTGCCTGCCGGTCATATTCCGCCCCGCCGCCCCAGGTCGAGCGCGGGTCCAGCAGACCTGAATCGACGCCTTTGACGGCAACCGGAACCTCAAACCCGAAATTCGGATCGCGGCGGAACTCCCCCGCGGCCAGCGACCCGTCCAGGGCGGCGGCCAGCAAGGCCCGGGTCGCCTTGATCGGCATCCGCTTGCCGGTGCCATAGGCCCCGCCGGTCCAGCCGGTGTTGACCAGCCAGCAGCATGCCCCATGCCGCGCGATCTTGGCGGCCAGAAGTTTGCCGTAAACCTCCGGCCGCCTGGGCATGAACGGTGCCCCGAAACAGGTCGAAAACGTCGGCTGCGGCTCCGTCACCCCGCGCTCGGTCCCGGCAACCTTCGCGGTGAAGCCGGACAGGAAATGATACATCGCCTGCGCCGGCGACAGCCGGGCAATCGGCGGCAAGACCCCGAACGCGTCGCAGGTCAGCATCACCACATGCCTGGGATGGCCGCCCAAACCCGTCGGCGAGGCGTTGGAAATCGCCTCCAGCGGATAGGCACAGCGCATGTTCACCGTCAGGCTGTCATCGCTGAAATCCAGCGCCAGCGTGTCCTCATCATGCACCATATTCTCGACCACCGTGCCAAACCGGCTGGTGGTCGCGTAAATCTCCGGCTCTGCCTCGGGCGACAGATTGATCGTCTTGGCATAACAGCCGCCTTCGAAGTTGAAGCTGCCGCGATCCGACCAGCCGTGTTCATCATCGCCGATCAGAATCCGCGACGGGTCCGCCGAAAGCGTGGTCTTGCCGGTGCCGGACAGGCCAAAGAATACCGCCGTATCGACCGGATTGCCGATGGCATGATTGGCCGAGCAATGCATCGCCAACACGCCCTTTTCCGGCAAAAGGTAGTTCAGCAGCGTGAACACCGCCTTCTTGTTCTCGCCCGCATAGGCGGTGTTGCCGATCAGGATCAGCTTTTCGTCGAAATTCAGCGCGATCACGGTTTCGGTCCGGCAGTCATGCCGTGCCGGGTCGGCCTTGAACGACGGGCAGTTGATCACCGTCCAGTCGGGCCTGAACTGATCCAACTCCGCCCGCGCCGGCCTGCGCAGCAGGTGACGGATGAACAGCCCGTGCCAGGCCAGCTCCGTCACCATCCGCACATCCAGCCGGTGGATCGGATCGGCCCCGGCATACAGATCCTGCACGAAATAATCGCGGTCCCGCATATGCGCCAGCATATCGGCATGCAGCCGCGCGAATGCCTCCGGCGCCATCGGCTGGTTATTCTCCCACCACACCCCCGCCTCGACCGAGGCCGTCCGCACCACGAACTTGTCCTTGGGCGACCGCCCGGTAAAGGCCCCGGTGCTGCACAGGAACGCCCCGCCCTGCCCCAACTTGCCCTCGCCCCGCGCCACCGCAGCCTCGACCAAAGCCGGCTCGATCAGGTTGTACTGGACAAGGCCCAGACCGCGGATGCCCTGATCTTCCAGCCGTCTGGCGGGGTTCACGCGTCCGGTCATCATCTTGCAAGCTCCCTTGTTTTGAAAATGCAACCGTCACGCCAACCGCTGCCGGGGCGCTTCCGGCCCAAAAAGCCCTCCGCTGTTTTTTCATTAACACACCGATTTAAAAGGAGAAAAGCACTGAAATGCACCGTTAGCGCAACCAAATGCAGGTTAGCGCAACCATTCCGCCCTTAAACACAGGACTGCGGCAAATTAGTCATTCCTTTGGGAATTTCGCACCCAATGACGAGGCTGACCCCCGGTGATTCGCACAATTGTGTTGATTCCCAAGGGGGGAAACCCGATCATGCAGGAAAATAAGGCAAACCGAGCAGAATAGGATAGCCCAACATGGCAAGGATCGCCCTTGTGGACGACGACAGGAACATCCTGACGTCGGTGTCGATGACTCTGGAAGCCGAGGGGTTCGAGGTCGAGACGTTCAACGACGGTCAATCCGCCTTGGACGCCTTCAACCGCCGCATGCCCGACATGGCGGTGCTGGACATCAAGATGCCCCGGATGGACGGCATGGACCTCTTGCAACGGCTGCGGTTGAAATCCACCATGCCGGTGATCTTTCTCACCTCGAAAGATGACGAGATTGACGAGGTTCTGGGCCTGCGGATGGGCGCGGACGACTACGTCAAAAAGCCGTTCAGCCAGCGCCTCTTGGTCGAACGCATCCGGGCGCTGCTGCGCCGTCAGGATGCGATCTCGACCGGCGAAGTGGCCGTGACCGAAGAAACCAAGATCATGGACCGCGGCAATCTGCGGATGGACCCCTTGCGCCATTCGGTCAGCTGGAGAGGTGCCGATGTTTCGCTGACCGTCACCGAATTCATGCTGTTGCAGGCCCTGGCGCAACGCCCCGGCTTCGTGAAAAGCCGCGATCAGTTGATGGATGTCGCCTACGACGACCAGGTCTATGTCGACGACCGCACCATCGACAGCCATATCAAACGCCTGCGCAAGAAAATGCGGGCGGTGGATGACAGCTTCTCGGCCATCGAAACGCTGTATGGCATTGGCTACCGCTACAACGAAGAATGACCGCGGTTCCCCAGATCAACATGACGCAAAAGCGCAGCGCCAAATCGGGTGAAGTGCTGTTGGGCGAGGATTGGACTTCGCCTGACAGCATGGGCGATACGGTCTTGCGCGACGGGCGCAAGCGCCGTGGTCTGGTTTCGCTGAACCGTTCGCCGCTGGCGCGCAAGATCATCATCTTCAACCTGATGGCGCTGGTCATTCTGGTGGCGGGCGTGCTGTTCCTGAACCCGTTCCGCGACAGTCTGGTGGTGCAGCGCGAACAGGGTCTGGTCAACGAGGCCAAACTGATCGCCAATGTGTTCGAGGCCGGGCTGCCTGCCGCCAACAGCGCTGGCCCCGGGGACACGCTGGCGCTGTCGCAACGGCTGAAAGACATCACCATCGGCCCCGGGGTCGAGGTCTATCTGTTTGACGCCTACGGCGGCCTGCTGACCTCTGCCATCGGTGCGCCACGCAGCGACGGGCAAGGCAAGGACCGCTCCACCATCATCACCGACTTTCTGAATGTGATCTGGGATGGGATTTCCGGCCTGCTCAGCGGCAATTCCACCGGCAAGGTCAAGGTCAGCGGCGAAGACATGGCCCACAACCTGTTTGCCGAAGCGCAGGCCGGGGTCACCGCCGTCAAGACCGGCGAAGGCCCCGAAGGCGGCGCCCAGTTTTCGGTCGCCACCCCGATCCTGCACAACGGCGTGGTGCTGGGCGTCGCCGCCCTGACCTCGGCCGAGGGCGAGATTGACCGGCTGGTGCGCTATGAACGCGAACAGATCCTGCAAATGTTCGTCATTGCCCTCTTGGTCTCGATCGGCCTGTCGCTGGTTCTGGCCTCGACCATCGCCAACCCATTGTCCGACTTGGCCGCTGCCGCCGAAATTGGTCAAAACCGCGACGCGGGTGCACGCTCGGCGGGCCGGGTGCGCATCCCCGATCTGACCGCCCGCCCCGATGAGATTGGCCGGTTGTCGGTCGCCATGCGCGGCATGGTGACGGCGCTTTACGACCGGATTGACGCCAACGAACAGTTCGCCGCCGATGTCAGCCACGAGATCAAGAACCCGCTGGCCAGCCTGCGCTCGGCGGTGGGTTCGCTGCGGTTTGTGAAAAAGGAAGAACACCGCGCCAAGCTGCTGGATGTCATCGAACATGACGTGCGGCGGCTGGACCGGCTGGTCAGCGACATCTCCAACGCCTCGCGGCTGGATTCGGAACTGGTCAAGGAAGAGGAAGAAGAGTTCAACCTGCTGAAAACCCTGTCCAATCTGACCGAATATTTAGGCCAGCAGGCCCGCGAAAAGGGTGTCGACTTCATCACCGATTTCCCCGCGGATACGATCCGCATCAATGGGCTGGAGGGGCGGCTGGCACAGGTTTTCGTCAACCTGATCACCAACGCCATCTCGTTCTGTGACAGCGGCGATGCGGTGCGGGTCTGGGCCCGCAAACGCGAAAACCGGGTGCTGATCGTGGTCGAGGATACCGGCCCGGGCATCCCCGAGGCGGCGCTGACCAAAGTGTTCAAGCGCTTTTATTCCGAACGCCCGACCGGCGATTTCGGCAACCATTCCGGTCTGGGTCTGGCGATTTCGAAACAGATCATCGAGGCGCATGGCGGCGTCATCTGGGCCGAAAACATCCGCCCCACCCAGGCCGACATCACCTCGGAACCGCTGGGCGCCCGTTTCGTGGTCGGTTTGCCGGTGTGACCGGCGATGTTGCTGCACGCCAGTTGCATTGCTTTCAACAGTCGCGGGCTCTTGATCACCGGCCCGTCCGGTTCTGGCAAATCCGCGCTGGCCTTGCACCTGATGGCACTTGGTGCGGCGCTGGTTTCTGACGACCAAACCGAACTGACCCTTGAAAACAACCGCCTGATCGCCCGCTGCCCCCCCAACCTGCGCGGTCTGATCGAGGCGCGGGGCATTGGGATCCTCCACGCCGCCGCCATTGCCGAAACCGAAATCGCGCTCGTCGCCGATCTGTCGCAGCCCGAACCGGACCGTCTGCCGCCCCGACGCAAGGTCAGCCTGCTGGGCCAATCGGTTGATCTTGTGCTGGGCCAGGGCAATCCCCATTTCCCTGCCTCAGTTCTGTGCTATCTGAACGGCTCCCGTCAGGCCTGATCCGACCGAAATGCAACCCGACACCCTACAGACCCAGGAACATCGCCTTGTCCTGATCACCGGCCCCTCGGGCGCTGGTCGGTCCACGGCCTTTCACGCGCTGGAGGATCTGGGCTACGAGGTGATCGACAACCTGCCGCTGTCCCTGATCCCCCGCCTGATCGACGGCCCGCCGCTGGAACGCCCGATTGCCTTGGGCCTGGACGTGCGCAACCGCGATTTCAACGCCACCGCCGCGATCGAGCTGATCGACACCCTGACCCGCGACCCGCGGGTGACGCTGGAACTGCTGTATCTCGACTGCGCCCCCAATGTGCTGGTCAGCCGCTACAGCCAGACCCGCCGTCGTCACCCGCTTGCTGAAGCCGCAACGCCCAGCGAAGGCGTCGACCGCGAGATTGACCTGCTGGCACCCATCAAGGTCCGCGCCGATCACCTGATCGACACCAGCGAGATGTCGCCGCACGAGCTGAAGGTCGAAATCGGCCATTGGTTCGACCACCGCCCCGCCGTCGGCCTGGCGCTGTCGGTGCAAAGTTTCAGCTACAAGCGCGGGCTGCCGCGCGGCGTGGACATGGTCTTTGACTGCCGCTTCCTCGCCAATCCCTATTGGGTGCCGGAATTGCGCGAACTTGATGGCCGCGATCCGGCGGTTGCGGCGCATATCGAGGCGGACCCGCGATTCGCGCCGTTCTTCCTCAAGTTGCAGGACCTGATCCTGATGTTGCTGCCCGGCCAGTTGGACGAGGGCAAAGCCCATCTGACCATCGGCTTTGGCTGTACCGGCGGGCAACACAGGTCGGTTGCAGTTGCAGAAAAATTGGCCAAGGTGCTTGCGGAAGCGGGCTGGCAGGTGTCAAAACGTCACCGGGAACTTGAGCGCCGGGTGGCTAACCCGGCACCGGACGGGATCGGGGTAGGTCGCGCGTGATCGGGATTGTGATTGTGGCTCATGGCGGGCTGGCGCGGGAATATTTGTCTGCGGTCGAACACGTGGTCGGCAAGCAGCCGGACATGCAGGCCATTGCCATTGAAGACGACTGTGACCGTGGCAAGAAGCAGGCCGAAATCTGCGCCGCCGCCAATTCGGTCGATCATGGCGGCGGGGTCGTCGTCGTGACCGACATGTTCGGCGGCTCGCCTTCGAACCTGTCGCTCCTGGCCTGCGCCGGTGGGCCGGAACGCCGCATCATCTACGGCGCAAATCTGCCGATGCTGATCAAACTGACCAAGTCCCGCGATCTTGCGGTCAAGGATGCGGTGGCCGCAGCACTGGATGCCGGTCGCAAATACATCAACAGCCTTGATCTTGGCAGCGGGTCGTAACGGCGCGATGACAGTGCACAACCTGCGGATCGTCAACGAAAAGGGCCTGCACGCCCGCGCCTCGGCCCGATTCGTCGAAGTTGTGGAAGAGTTTGACGCCGCCGCCAACGTCTCGCGCGACGGCTTGACGGTTTCCGGCGACAGCATCATGGGGCTTTTGATGTTGGCAGCCTCGCGCGGAACCACTATTGAGGTGAAAACCAGCGGGCCGCAGGCAGAGGCGCTTGGCCTTGCTCTGGCGGCTCTGGTGGCTGACTGCTTTGGCGAAGATCGCTGACGCGGTTTGACGAGGAAGGCTGACGCTTCGTGACCGAGATGCAGAAAACGGCTGGCGTGACAGGTGCTGCGGTCCCCAAACCGGGGATGGCGCGCAAATATGACATGCGACGGCTGTCATACTCCGGCACTTTTACCAATCCGTTCAAGGTCTTGTCGATCCGCGCCATCGAATGGCTGACCGCCAAGGTCAAATTGCTTTCCATGATCCGCAGCTTTGAAAAATCGGGCGCCCCGGTTGGTGTGGCCTTCTGGTCCAAGGCGATCCGCCATATGGGCATCCGCATCGACACCCCGAGCGCAGAAATTGCCCGAATCCCCAAAACTGGCCCGGTGGTGGTTCTGGCCAACCATCCGCACGGCCTGGTCGATGGCATGATCATGGCCGAGATGGTCAGCCGGGTGCGCCCCGATTTCCGCATCCTGACCCGCAGCCTGCTGAGCGGCATTCCCGAGATCGAGGAGTTCATGATCCCGGTGCCGTTTCCTCACGAGGCCAATGCGCGTGAACTGGGGCTGATGATGCGGGACCTGACCATGGCGCATCTGAAAAACAACGGTGTTGTCATCCTGTTTCCGGCCGGAAAAGTCGCCTGTTCCGAGACCTGGTTCGGCCCGGCGGTCGAGGCTGAATGGAACGTCTTTACCCACAAGATGATTCGTGCCTCGGGCGCGACCATCCTGCCGATCCATTTCACCGGGCAAAACTCGCGCTATTACCAGATCGCCAACAAGCTGAGCGCGACGCTGCGGCAGGGCCTGCTGCTGTATGAAATCCGCCGCGCCCTGTTCAAGCCGCAGCGCCCCCATATCGGCCAGCCTATCCCGGCCAGCGAGCTGGACAAATGGCCCGGCAACCCGCGCGGCTTTCTGGCCTGGCTGCGCGAGCACACCCTGGCGCTCGGCCGGTAACCCGCCGCTGCCAGAGCGTGTCCGACAAAATGTCTGCCCCTGCGAAGGCAGGGGTGGACACCGTTTTTGTCGCCAGACACGCGAAAAAACAAAGAGTTAGAGTCTGTCTGGCGATTCTGCCATCGTCAGACAGACTCTAGATCAAATCAACCCCGCCTTGCGAAACAGCGCCTTCAGGTCGACTTCGGGCCGCGCGCCATAATGGCTGATCACCTCGGCCGCAGCGACGCAACCCATGCGCCCGCAGACCGACAGCGATTGCCCGGTGGCAATGCCATACAAAAACCCCGCGGCAAACAGATCGCCCGCCCCGGTCGCATCCACCGGCACCACGCGGTGAACCGGCACGACAGCCTGCTCCTGTCCCCGCACCACGATCACGTCATGGCCCGACCGGGTGCAGGCAATCAGCTTGCAATCGGCGGCAGCCATCTCCAGCGCCGTGCTCAGGTCGGTCTGGTACAGCGAGGTCCATTCATGTTCATTGCCGATCACGAAATCCAGATCCTTCACCAGCCGCCGGAAATCGCCCCGGTGCCGTTCAACGCAGAACGGGTCCGACAGCGCAACTCCCGCCCGCCCGCCGCCCTGCTGACACAACCGTGCTGCGCGTTCGAACGCCTGCTTGCCCTGCGGCTTGTCGTACAGATAGCCCTCCAGAAACAGCAGTTCCGCCCGGCCTGCCACATCATCCGCCACGTCCTGCGGCCCGATTTCCGAGGATATCCCCAGATAGGTGTTCATCGACCGCTCGCCATCGGGTGCCACAAAGATCATCGACCGCGATGTGGGCAGATCACCGCCCGACACCGG
>JAYUGA010000253.1:0-10425 GCA_043738565.1 Rhodobacterales bacterium | reverse complement strand
ATCGACTGGGCGGCGTTCCTGTGCGAATATTCCAGCACCTTGCCGCCGCTGCCTGCGGGGCCGTCCGACTGGCTGCCCGGCAATAACGTGATCTACCGCACGTCGCTGCTACGCCGCCATGACGCGGTGCTGGACGAGGGCAAGTGGGAAAACCGGCTGCACAACGCGATCCGCGCCGGGGGCACGCAACTGATGATGCATCCCGAGATCGTGGTCGGCCACAAGATGCATTACAGTTTCGGGCTCTATATGTCGCAACGCTATCTGTATTCGCGCAGCTACGCCGGTGCGCGCCGGGACGGGATGGCGCTTGGGCGGCGGCTGGCGATGGGTCTGGCGGCGCTGGTCGCGTTGCCGCCGCTGATGTTCCTGCGCACGATCCAGCGGATCCGCGCCAAGAAACGTTATCCGCGCGAACTGGCCAGATCGCTGCCGCTGCTGGTGCCGTTCTGCCTGTCCTGGGGCGCTGGCGAGGCGATGGGCTACTGGTTCGGGCCGGGCCGCGCCATGACGCGGGTGCGCTGAGCGCTCGCACCCCTCACATTACCCCGGCTTGCGCCCGGTCACGATGGCCGCCCCGACCTGATAGGTCAGTTGCCCGCCCCGGTTCAGCACCGCCGTGCAATCGGCCCAGAATGCGGCCTTGAGCGCCGCGAGCGCCGCCGCGGGTGCTGCTGCCATCCGTTTGCGCGCCGGGGTCGAGATCGTGGTCTGCAACTGCCAGAACTCTTCGATGGTCGGAACAACAAACTCCGCGCCGGTCCAGTGCTGTTGCACGTCGGCAAAACCAGCGTGGCGCAGCATGTCGCACAACACGCCGGAAAAGTCCCGGCGGGGCCCGGCAAAGGCCGAAACCTCGGGATCGGGAACCGTGTGCAGATGCCGCGCCACGAGGCCTTCAAGCTGGGCGCAAGCCACCCGTTCGCGGCCCAATACCACCCGGGCGCGGCGCGGCACTGCACCAATCATCCGCCGCAGGCCATCGGCAGTCATCAGCCGCGGGCCGCTGCCGATGGCCACCGCGATCCGGCCACCCGGTGCCAGCACCCGAAAGGCCTCGGCCACAGCCCGGTCGGGATGCGGGAAATGGCTGTAGGCGTTCAGCGAGACGTAGCCGTCGGCCATGCCCGGCTCCAGCGCCAGCGCCTCGGCATCGCCGCGCTGAAATGACACCCGGCCGGACAGAGCCGCCGTGTCCGCCGCCGCCGTGGCACCGCGCAGCATGCCCTCGGACAGATCAATGCCGATGATCCTGGTATCCGGCCCGGACAGGTCCGCCGCCTTGAATGCGACAAGGCCGGTGCCGCAGCCGATATCCAGAATGCAGCGACGGTTCGCGGCCCCGATCGCCCGCGCCAGTGCCGCAGCCGAATGGGCGGCATAGCGTCGCGTCAGCCCGTCAAACACCTCGGCGACCTCGTCATAAGACGCGGCATCTTCAATTTTAAACTGGGTATCACTGCTCATGCCAAAACCATCCGATAAAACCTTCCAACGTTGGAAGGTATCAGACTCCGGTCACATGTCAACCGCCGCGCCGTTCTGGTCGGCAGAACGGTAGGCGGCCAGCATCAGGGCCAGCGTGTGGATGTTGTCGGCCGCGCCACACGGCGGCGCGGTGCCATCCGCTATGGCAGCCACCATGCCGCGCAGCAGTTTTGCGGTCGAATGCGGAAACAGATCCAGCGGGTCGCTGGCCAGCTTGGTCCGCTTGTCCCCCAGCATGAGATGCGCCGACCCGCTGGCCGCAAAGTCCAGCCGGGAATAGGGCCGCTTCGAGCCACCCCGGATGCCGAAGGCTACCTGCGCCTGGCCGCCCAGCCGCGTCTCGATGCAGGCCTCGGTGCCGTCAAGCCGGATATCCAGATAGCGATGCGGCCCCCGCGACAACCGGTCGAGCGTGATATGCGCGACCCGGTCGCCCGAGAATTCCAACTGGATCAGGTTCAGGTAGTCGGGCCCGCCGGGGCGACCGGGCTTGGGCATCCGGGCCGAGATTGAGCGGGGTTCCTCGCCAAAGAAGAAACGGCACAGATCCAGCGCGTGGGTGCCGAACTCAAAGCAGGTGCGCTGGTTGCTTTCGCCGCGCCAGCCCTTCTCGGTCGCTTCGGTCACGAAGAAGGTCTGGTGCACAGAGACGAACAGCAGATCACCAAACCCCGTGGTGCCAATCCGGTCCTTGGCTGCGGCGTGGACATTCATAAAGCGGAACTCGTTGTTCACCACGACATGGCGGTCGGCGGCGGCGGCAGCGGCGATCACGGCGCGGCCCTCGTCCAGCGTCAGCACAAAGGGCTTTTCGCAGAACACGTGCAGGCCGGCGGCCAGACATTCCAGGATCAGCGCATAGTGGCTGTCGGGCGGCGTCACGATGGCCACGATGTCGGGGCGGGCGGCGGCGATGAGGGCGGCAAGGCTGTCATGCACCGGAAAGCCGAAGGCGGCCTTGTCGGCATAGGGATCGACGCCCCCCACCAGCGTCAATTCGGCGATCTTGGCAATGGCAGGCAGGTGGATGTTGCGGGCAGCCGCACCAAGACCCACGACGCCGATCTTCAGCTTTGGCCCAAGCTTCGGTTCTGGCATGACAAATCCCTCGTCATGGGTGCACGATCATCGTCTGAACCCTCGTGCCACCTGACGCGGCACCCCGGGCGATGCAAGCACGCCGTGCCGTGCCGTAGCCGATTTGGGCCAGCTTGTCGCGCGGCTGCTACAGTAAGATGTCGTCGCCCGCGAAAAGAATTGTCTTTGTCCTGCGCTTCCAACACCATGCGCACAGGATCTCTTTCAAGCGGCAGATTGGAAACAGGCGAATGAACAAAGGTGAGCGGGATTTCGACCCGGCGTCCAAGCGGGTGCTGGTCAGCGGCGGTGCCGGATTTCTGGGCAGCCATCTGTGCGAACGTCTGGTCGCGGCGGGCAACGAGGTGCTTTGCGTCGACAATTATTTCACCGGGCGGCGCGGCAATATCGCCCATCTGCTGGACCACCCGAATTTCGAGCTGATGCGGCACGACGTCACCTTTCCGCTGTATGTCGAGGTGGACGAGATCTACAACCTCGCCTGTCCAGCCAGCCCGGTGCATTACCAGCACGATCCGGTGCAGACCACCAAGACCTCGGTTCATGGCGCAATCAATATGCTCGGGCTGGCCAAGCGGACCGGCGCAAAAGTCTTTCAGGCCTCGACTTCCGAGGTGTACGGCGACCCCGTGGTGCACCCGCAGACCGAGGATTACTGGGGCAACGTGAACCCGATCGGGCCGCGGTCGTGCTACGACGAAGGCAAGCGCTGCGCCGAGACGCTGTTCTTTGACTATCACCGCCAGCATGGGGTCAAGATCAAGGTCGCACGGATCTTCAACACCTACGGGCCACGGATGCATCCCAAGGACGGCCGCGTGGTCTCAAACTTCATCGTGCAGGCGCTGAAGGGCGATGCCATCACAATCTTTGGCGATGGCACCCAGACCCGGTCGTTTTGCTATGTGGACGAACTGATTGACGGCTTTCTGCGGCTGATGACAACCGACAGCGGGGTGACAGGTCCGGTGAACCTTGGCAACCCGCAGGAATTCACCATGCAGGAGCTGGCCCAGACCGTGCTGGATCTCACCGGCTCGCGCTCGTCCATCGTGTTCCGGCCGCTGCCCGAGAATGACCCGCGCCAGCGCAAGCCCGATATCGGCTTTGCCCGCAAGCTGCTGGATTGGAACCCGCAGATTCAACTGCGCGAGGGGCTGACCCGGACCATCGCCTATTTTGACGGGTTGGTCAGCAGGGGCCTGGCCTGAGCGGCCCGGCGCAGACCTGTCGAGCATAAGGTGGGTGCAAGTCCGACCACGTCCAAAGCAAAACGCCCCACCTTTCGGCGGGGCGTTGCAAATTTTGCGAAGCTGCGGGTGACTAGCCGCGCTCTTCGATGATCTTGACCATGTGGCGGACAGCGTGGACCATGCCGCGGACGGAAGGCGTGTCCTCCAACTCGCGGGTGCGGCGGATCTTGTTCAGGCCCAGACCTTTGAGGGTCGCGGTCTGCACCGCCGGGCGGCGGGCGGCACTGGCCGTCTGCTGCACGACGATGGTTTTCTTGGCCGGAGCCGCGTCGGGGGTCATTTTCGCGGCCGGAGCGGCGTCAGGTTGCTTTGCCATGATCAGGCCTCCACCACTTCAGCTTCGGGCTTACGCAGAATCTCGGCCACTTTCTTGCCGCGACGGGCGGCAACCATGCGGGGCGAGGTTTCAGCTTTCAGACCGTCAATCGTGGCGCGGATCATGTTGTAGGGGTTGGTGGAGCCGATCGACTTGGCCACCACATCCTGCAAACCCAGCATCTCGAACACGGCGCGCATCGGGCCGCCGGCGATGATGCCGGTCCCGGCCACCGCCGTCCGCATCACGACTTTGCCCGCACCGTGGCGGCCTTCCATGTCGTGGTGCAGCGTGCGCGCGTCTTTCAGCGGCACCCGGATCATCTGGCGCTTGGCCTGTTCGGTGGCCTTGCGGATCGCCTCGGGCACTTCTTTCGCCTTGCCCTTGCCGAAGCCGACCCGACCGCGCTGATCGCCCACCACCACCAAAGCTGCAAAGCCGAAACGCTTGCCGCCCTTTACGGTTTTGGACACGCGGTTGATCGCGACCAGACGGTCGGCGAATTCCGGGGTTTCCTCGGGGCGGTTGTCGCGGCGGGCGCCGCCACTGTTGCCACGGTCGTCCCGGCGGTTGTCACGTTCTGCCATTGTCTATCTCCTCAGAACTTCAATCCACCTTCACGGGCAGCATCGGCCAAAGCCTTGATCTTGCCGTGAAAGAGGAAACCGCCGCGATCGAAGTAGCATTCTTCAAACCCGGCCTTTTTGGCCCGTTCAGCAATCACAGCGCCAACCTTCGCCGACGCTTCCAGGTTGTTCTTGCCAACGAAGCCCAGCTCTTTTTCCAGAGTGGACGCCGAAGCCAAGGTCACACCTTTGACGTCGTCGATCAGCTGCACGCTTATATTCTTGCCCGAGCGATGAACGCTGAGGCGCAGACGCCCATGCGAAGTCGCCTTGATCTTGTTCCGGACGCGCAAACGGCGCTTGAGGAACAGCTCTCTTTTGGTAATTGCCATTTCTCTAGCTCCTTACTTCTTCTTGCCTTCCTTGCGGAACACGAATTCACCCTTGTAGCGGATGCCCTTGCCCTTGTACGGCTCTGGCTTTTTCCACTCGCGGATGTTCGCGGCGACCTGACCAACCAGTTGCTGATCAATGCCTTCCACAATGATTTCGGTGTTCTTGGGCGAGGTGACGGTGACGCCGGCGGGCACCTCGAAGTTGACCTCGTGGCTGAAACCCAGTGACAGCTTGAGCACATTGCCCGCCATCACGGCACGGTAGCCCACGCCCTGGATTTCCATTTCCTTCTTCACGCCGACGGTAACGCCCTCGACAAGGTTCTGGATCATCGAGCGGCACATGCCCCACTGGGACCGGGCGCGTTTCGACATGCCGCGCGGAGTGACCCGCACGGTATCGCCTTCGATGGTCAGCGTCACATCATCGCCAGCGGTGAAGCTGCGGGTGCCTTTCGGCCCCTTCACTTCCACGGTCTGGCCGGAGATGGTGGCCGAGGTGCCCTTGACCAAGGCGACGGGTTTCTTGCCGATACGAGACATGCGACCCCTCCCCTTAGAATACGGTGCAGAGCACTTCGCCACCAACATTGGCGGTTCGTGCTGCTGCATCGGACATGACACCTTTCGGGGTCGACACGATGGAAACGCCCAGACCGTTGCGCACGGTCGGGATGTCCTTGACGCCCATGTAAACCCGGCGGCCGGGTTTGGAGACGCGCTTGATTTCGCGGATGACCGGGGTGCCTTCGAAATACTTCAGGCTGATGGTCAACTCGCCCTGACCGTTGTCGGTCTTGGCGCTTTCGTAGCCACGGATATAACCTTCACCCAGAAGCACATCCAGCACCCAGGCCCGCAGCTTGGAGGCCGGGGTGTTGACTGTGGCTTTGCCGCGCATCTGTGCGTTGCGGATGCGTGTCAGCATATCGCCGAGAGGATCGTTCATTGACATCTTTTCCCTCCCTTACCAGCTTGACTTGACCATGCCGGGGATCTGACCGAACGAGGCCAGATCCCGCAGCATGATGCGCGAGAGTTTCAGTTTGCGGTAGACCGCATGCGGACGACCGGTCAGCTGACAGCGGTTGTGCATGCGCGTGGCCGAGGAATTGCGCGGCAGGGCTGCGAGTTTGATCGATGCCTTGAAGCGGTCTTCCACCGTCGTTTTAGCTTGGTCGTTGATCACCGCCTTGAGTGCCGCACGCTTGGCCGCGAATTGCTTCGTCAGCTTGGCGCGCTTCACTTCGCGGTTCACCATGGATTTTTTTGCCATTGTCAGGTTCCTCGCGATCAGGACGTGAAGGGCATGTTGAATTGCTTCAACAGCGCCTTCGCTTCCGCGTCGGTCTTTGCGGTGGTGCAGATGATGATGTCCATGCCGAGCACTTCATCGACTTTGTCGAATTCGATCTCGGGGAACACGAGTTGCTCTTTCAGGCCCATGGCGTAGTTGCCACGGCCATCGAACGACGAGCCTTTCACGCCGCGAAAGTCGCGGACGCGGGGCAGCGCGATCGTGATCAGACGGTCGAGGAATTCATACATCCGGTCGGCGCGCAGGGTCACCTTGCAGCCGAGCGGCATTTCTTCCCGGACGCGGAAACCAGCGATGCTGTTTTTGGCGTGGGTGATGACAGCCTTCTGACCGGCGATGAGCGTCAACTCTTCGGCGGCTTTCTTGACCTTCTTGGTGTCCTTGACCGCTTCGCCGACGCCCATGTTCAGGACGATTTTGTCCAGACGGGGCAGCTGCATGGCGTTCTTGTAGCCGAATTCTTCCATCAGCGCCGGACGAATCCGCGCCGTGTAATCCGCCTTCAGACGCGGGGTGTATTTGGCTTCATCCAGCATCAGATGACCTCCCCGGTGGTTTTGGCAAAGCGGACCTTCTTGTCGCCTTCGATACGGAAGCCGACGCGGGTGGCCTTGCCGTTGCTGTCGATCAGCGACAGGTTCGACAGGTCAATCGGCATCGGTTGCGAGATGCGGCCACCTTGGGTGGCTTGCGATTGCTTGGTGTGACGGATGGCGAGGTTCAGACCCTCTACCACGGCTTTGTTGGCCTTGGGGGCAACCGACGAAATCTCGCCGTTGCGGCCCTTGTCCTTGCCGGTCAGCACGACGACCTTGTCGCCCTTTTTCAGTTTGGCGGCCATCAGAGCACCTCCGGCGCAAGGCTGATGATTTTCATGAAGTTCTTGGCGCGCAATTCGCGGACAACCGGGCCAAAAATCCGCGTGCCGACCGGTTCGCCCTGATTGTTCAGGATGACGGCGGCGTTGCGGTCAAAGCGGATGGTGGTGCCGTCTTCACGGCGAACTTCCTTGGCGGTGCGCACGACAACGGCTTTACGCACGTCGCCCTTTTTGACACGGCCTTTCGGAATGGCTTCCTTGACCGACACCACGATGATGTCGCCCACGCTCGCATAGCGACGGTGTGAACCGCCCAGAACCTTGATGCACTGAACCCGGCGCGCGCCCGAGTTGTCAGCGACATCCAGATTGGTCTGCATCTGGATCATTTAGTCTACTCCCGACCTTTGGGGCATTGCCCCAGGGTTTCGATGGAGCCGTTCAGTCATGCCGCAGGTGCGACAACAACCGTCCAGCGTTTGGATTTCGAAATCGGCGCACATTCCTCGATGCGGACGGTGTCGCCGGTCTTGAATTGGTTCAGCGCATCGTGAGCCCGGTACTTTTTGGACTTGCGGATGGTTTTCAAGAGCACCGGGTGCTTGAAGCGGCGCTCGACCAGCACGGTGATGGTCTGTTGGTTCTTGTCAGAGGTCACGACGCCCTGAAGGATACGTTTCGGCATGGCTTCCCCTTATTTCGCGGCTTCGGCGGCTTTTTGGTGCAACACGGTCAGCACGCGGGCGGCGTCACGGCGGACGGCCTTGATGCGCGAGGTGTTTTCCAACTGGTTGGTGGCCGCCTGAAAGCGCAGGTTGAACGCTTCCTTCTTCAACTGAACCAGGCTGTCACGCAGCTGGTCCGGCGTCTTCGATTTCAGTTCACTGGCGAGCATGCGCCTATCCTTTGTCTGGCACCAGACGGCCCCAAGGGTTACCGTTGCTCTGGTGGATCAATGTAAAACCCGCGAATCCGGAAACCCGGAATCGCTGGATGGGGCCGTATAGGGGATGGGGGGGGGTGTGGCAAGGGGGAAGATGGGGCGAAGTCAGCATGCGTCTTTCAGACTGCTCAAAAGTCCATCGCAACCCGAAAAGTAGCTCTCGAGGGCGTTCATAATCTTTGCCAAGTTCGAAAGGTCAATCGCATTGAAGGCGACCTCTATTTTCGTTCCTTTCGGATCAACCGGATAGCGATGGGAAAAGGAACGAGGATCCGCCAAAGCGAATTCAAGGACTATATTTTCGACATGATGGTCCGCCTCCTTCGGAAAACCCTCGTCATAAGATTTCAGCATCATCAAGAATTCTTTCCAGAGCGCATCGAGTTTGTGTGAGTTCCAATTTGGCTCGATCCCAACCGTCGGTCCATAGGTTGCCAATTGATATTTCAATGAAAGTTCGAGGAACTGCCTATAGTTAAAGACGATTGGAAAGACGAGAATATCCCGGTCACGCCAGTCTTCCTCTGCCGCGGCGACCATGAGGTCACCGGCCTTCTTGTACCCTTCGATCATTAAGACGAGTCGACCAAAGGTGCTGGTGGCAACCGCAGCGTTGTCGCTTGGATTGTCGGCGACAACAAACGGTTTGTCCCCCTTTTGGGGCCACCTAAACTCAATGTGGAGCAAGTCTTCGAATGATATCTTCTTTACCATGAGTTTGTCTTTCGGCTCTACTAGGGGTATCGTCGACGCCCCAGTTACGTGTACACGCACCGGAAGCCACAAGGAAGCAGACAGCGAGCCGTAGGGTGCGCGTTCATGGCGCACCTCTCTCTTGCATCTATGTCAGTATCTGATACTATCTGACATAAGGAGACCCACCATGCCCAACGTCCACCTGACCAAACCCATGCAGGAATTTGCCGAGGCCCAGATCAAGTCAGGCGCCTATGCCAACCTCAGCGAGATCATCCGCGCTGGGATGCGGGCGTTGATCGAGAAGGATCGAGCCCGTGATTTCTTTGCCCTTAAGGCAGAGCTTGAGGAAGCTCTGGCGGAGGCCGAAGCTGGCGACCACGCGCCTTTTGACATCGAAGCCTACGAACCCGACGCCTTCCGGTGAAACCGACATCTCCTGAACTTTCTGGGCGTGCGCGGCGCGATCTCGACGAGATTCGGGATTGGACGATCAAGACTTGGGGCATCCCTCAATGGCAGATATACTATCGCGGGATTGGGTCGGCGTTCCGGCGCATCGCGTCCGATTCGAACTGTGGCCGACCGCAAGACAAACTCGCAAAGGGAATGCGGTCGCTGAGCTACGAGCGTCATCTTATCTTCTTTGCGCCTGTCATAACGTTTGGTGGTCAACCCGTCATCCTCCGTATCCTGCACCAAAGACGCAACCTGGAAGCGCTCACCTATTTTGACCGCGTGTAGGATGCGTGATTTCACGCACCATCGAACGGGAGCGGTGCGTGAAATCACGCACCCTACTTATTAAGCAATATCAATTGCTTACCAACCATTTCACGCGTGCAACCCCTACCCCCACTCATAATTGAAACTCACCGAAATCCGGTCCTCCTCTGCCATGTTCATCGGCACCTCATGCCGCAGCCAGCTTTCCCACAGCAGCACCTCGCCCACGGCGGGCTTCACATAGACGAAGCTCTGCATCTCCTGCGGGGCTTTCTTGGACCGCAGGGGGGCTGCCATCATCATCGGCAGGCGGGGGTCTTCCAGTTTCAGGGCAGAGGTGCCCTTGGGCATGGCAACATAGGTGGTGCCGGAAATCACCGAATGCGGGTGGATGTGGCTGGCATGCATCCCACCCTGCGGCAGGATGTTGATCCAGAACGACCCGCATTTCAGCTTGCGGCCAGCCAGGTCAAAGCCCAGATCCTTGACGAAAGCCGCGACGTGTTTGTCGAGCGCCTTTTCCAGATCTGCAAAAATCGGAAAGCGCCACGGCAGGTCGTTCAGCGAGGCATAGCTGGTATAGCCCGGATAGCCGTTAGCCTCGCACCATTTCTGCCCGGCCTCGTCATCCTCGGCAATGCCAAGGCAGGCGTTTTCCAGTTCGGCGTAATCCACCTTCTTCTTGGCCCGTTCATTCAACTCGGCGCGGTAGAGGCGGGTGACAAACAGCGAAGTGATTTCGGCCATAACATGTTCCTTTCAAGCAAAAGGCCCCGCCGTTTCCAGCAGGGCCCCAATTCGTAGGT
>JAYUGA010000252.1:0-10439 GCA_043738565.1 Rhodobacterales bacterium | reverse complement strand
GCTCCATATCGGCGGAATCTTCCATGGTGACCTGAGCCTGGCTCTGGTCCTGCTGGTCATCCTGGGTTTGTTCGGGGCTGGCCTCGGACTCCGCGTTGTCGCTGTCGTCTTCGCCATCTGAATCCGGGCTGTCCTGATCTTGCTCGGCCTCGCCGGCCTCGTCGTCATCGTGCCGGTCGGGGTCGTCGCCCAACTGGTCGCCATAGCCCAGATCGGCGATTACCTTGCGGGCCAGCCGGGCGAAAGCCGCCTGATCGGCCAGCACATCGTCCAGATTGGCGAGGGTGCTCGCCGCCTGTTCCTCGATAAAGCCGCGCCACAGATCCATCACATTGGCCGCCGCCTTGGGCATCGGCCGCCCGGTTGCCAGATGGCGCACCAGATAGCCGGCAGCCACAGGCAAGGGGGCCTCGGAGGCGTTGGTGATCGAGCCATAGCCTTTGCGTTCCGCCTCATGGGCGATCTTGGCGTCGATGTTGTCCGCCGTTCCCGGCATGGCCCGTGCGCCGACCGCCTCGCAGCGCGCGGTTTCCATCGCGTCATAAATCTCGCGCGCCAAAGGCCCGGTCGGGGCATAGCGGCCAGAGACTGCCTCGTCATGGAACTTGCGGCGCAGGGCAAAGGCATCGGCGGTGCCACGCGCCAGCAGCACCTCGTCGCGGGTCATCCGACGCGACACCTGTGGCAGGCGCATGCTTTCCTTGGACATGCCCGCCGGATCGACCGAATAGGTGACGGTCATGTCGGGATCATCCGCCATCGTGCGCGTGGCGTCGGCCAGCGCCTTTTTGAACGGATCAGCGGGGTTGTCGGTGGGCTTGCTCATGGAGCCAGATAAACCCTCGCGCTGATCCAGAGCAAGGGTCGGGCGGCGAATTCTTGCTCCGCAAGGCAAGGTGCATTTCCGCACAGGCACCGCGCGTGGGTGCCGAATTGCCGCAGTGCGGCGTCTGACCCAAGTTTGAAACATCAGAATTCGCAACCCCATGAATGGAATTTCAAAATGACCTCCAAACCGAAAATCGCCGTGATCATCGGCTCGACCCGCGCCACCCGCTTTGGCGATATTCCGGCGCAATGGATGCTGGCGCAGGCGCAAGCCCGCACCGACATGACCGCCGAACTGGTTGACCTGCGCGACTATGACCTGCCGCTGTTCAACGAAATGGCGTCGAACATGTGGATGCCGTCGGCAGACTCTAAAGCCGTCGCCTGGCAGAAGAAAATGGCCGAGTTTGACGGCTATATCTTTGTCGTCGCCGAATACAACCGCTCGATCACCGGGGCACTGAAGAACGCGCTGGACCAGGCTTATGTCGAATGGAAGCACAAGCCGATGGCGGCGATTGCCTATGGTGCCGTCGGCGGCACCCGTGCGCTGGAGCATCTGCGCAACATCGCGGTCGAGTTGCAAATGGTCCCGGCCCGCAATGCGGTGCATGTCGGCATGGGCGACTTCTTCAGCATCCATCCGGGCATGGGCGGTTCGGGCAAGATGGCTGACATCGAGGCGAACATCCTGCCCGCCGCCAAAGCGACGCTGGACGATGTGGTCTGGTGGGCGAATGCGACGATGGCCGCACGCGCAGCAGGCGAAAAACTGGCGGCCTGAACCTAGCCATTCGAATAAAAAGGCCCCGGTGTTCTGCACCGGGGCCTTTTGCATATTGGGGCGGTTCTGGGGTCAGGTGCCCGTGGCTTCTTCCTCGGCGTCTTCGACCGCTGCGGTTTCGATGCGGAAGCTGCGCAGAATGAAATCGGGAACGTGGTCGCCCATGCCCACCACCCGGTCGCCATAGCTGCGCTGCGGCGCCCGGTTTTCGGCGCCGCGCGGTTCACGCCGATCACTGCCATAGCTGCCGCGCCCGCCAGAGCGGCGGTCGTCGCTGCGTTCGTGGCTGCTGCGGGCAGGGGCCGCGACCTCGACCTCGACCACAACTTCTTCTGGTTCCGCCGCCTCGATCACCGGCATCGCGTCACGCGGGGCCTGTGCTTCGGTCCGCTCTGACCCGCTGCGCTCCGACCCCGACCGGCTGCGGCCGCGACCGCCCCGGCTGGAGCTGCTGGACGTGGTGCTGCGTTCACCGCGCTCGCTGCGCGGGCGTTCGCTGCTATCGGACGCGCCTTCCAGCGCACCTTCGGGCAGTTCGCCGCGCGGGATCGCCTGTTTGACCAGATGTTCGATGGCCGCAAGATATTTGTCGTCCGACGTCACGGCAATCGTGTAGGCCTTGCCCGGCCGTCCGGCGCGACCGGTCCGGCCAATGCGGTGGATGTAATCTTCGGGATGCGAGGGCACGTCGAAGTTGAAGACATGGCTGACGGCGGGAATATCAAGACCGCGCGCCGCCACGTCAGAGGCGATCAGCAGATGCACCGTGCCATCGCGGAACCCGTCCAGCGTGCGGGTGCGCACCGACTGGTCCAGATCACCGTGGATCGGTGAGGCGTTGAAGCCGTGCTGTTTCAGGGACTTCGCCACCACATCTACATCCATCTTGCGGTTGCAGAACACGATGGCATTGGTGCAGCTGTCGCCTTCGGCCTTGATCAGCGCCCGCAGCACGGCGCGCTTTTCGGCAAAGCTGCGATCCTTGCGGCTGGGGGCAAACTGGATCAGCTTCTGCTCGATCGTCAGTGAGGCGGTCGCTTGCCGCGCCACTTCGACCTTGACCGGGTTGTTGAGGAAAGCGTTGGTGATCCGCTCGATCTCCGGTGCCATCGTGGCGGAATAGAACAGGGTCTGGCGGGTTTTCGGCGTCATCTGGAAGATGCGCTCGATGTCGGGGATGAAACCCATGTCGAGCATGCGGTCGGCCTCATCCACCACCATGATCTGCACGCCGGTCAAGAGCAGTTTGCCGCGTTCGAAATGATCGAGCAGACGGCCCGGCGTGGCGATCAGCACATCGACGCCACGGTCGATCAGCTTGTCCTGTTCGCCAAACGAAACGCCGCCGATCAGCAAAGCCTTGGTCAGCTTGGTGTGCTTGGCGTAGGTTTCAAAGTTTTCTGCCACCTGCGCGGCCAGTTCGCGCGTCGGGGCCAGCACCAGTGAACGCGGCATGCGCGCGCGGGCGCGGCCCTGGCCAAGCAGCGTGATCATCGGCAAAACGAAGCTGGCGGTCTTGCCGGTGCCGGTCTGGGCAATGCCCAGCACGTCCTGACCCAGCAGAGCGGGCGGAATGGCCTGGGCCTGGATCGGGGTGGGGATTTCGTAGCCGGCATCAGCGACGGCTTGCAGCACGCGGGGATCCAGCGCGAGGTCGGAAAATTTGGTCATATGCGTCCTAAAGATGCGGGATCGGCCCGCAAAAGAGAAGGGACGCAAGTTTCCGGGCGTCCCGGCGTCAAGGCTCCCCCTTTGGGGAACAATTGGGCGTTAGCGGATTTCTGGCGGAAGGTCAATTGCCGGTGCGAAATCACGGCAAACGCCCAGCCTATGGCCGTGGCCATCACACGACGTTTTGGTGTAACTTAGTATGACAGAGAACGATGCCGCTTGACGCCCCCCGCGTCCTGCCTGCGGTATGGGTGTCGTCGCGGCGGCCAGGGTGCCGGTCCGCCGGGAAACGTTGTGCGAAAGGAAAACAACATGGCTGTGAAGAATTCTGCATCCGCCGTCTGGTCGGGCGATCTGAAAACCGGGACCGGCAAGATTTCGACCCGCAGTTCGTCGCTGACCGAGGTGCCTTATGATTTCCGCAAGCGGTTCGAAGGCGCGCCGGGCACCAACCCGGAGGAATTGATCGGGGCCGCCCATGCCGCCTGTTTCTCGATGGCGCTGTCGGGCGAGTTGGGCAAAGCCGGTCTGGTGGCCGACAGCATCGCCGCCACCGCAACGGTCACGCTGGACTTTCCGGGCGGCGCGGCGACGGTGACGGCCGTGCATCTTGACCTGACCGCCAGCATTCCGGGTGCCACGGACGAAGCCTTTCAAAAGGCGGCAGCAGGCGCCAAGGCGACCTGCCCGATCTCCCGCCTGCTCAAGGCCGAGATCACGCTGTCAGCAAAGCTGGTTTAAGGACAAGGGGTTGCGGGCGGTCATCAAGGCCGCTCACACCATCATTTCCTTCGTCGCCGTCAGTTTGAGCGTCGGGTAGTCGCGTTCGATCCGGTCGATGTCCCACTTGAGCCGGGTCAGGAAAACCGTGTCGCCGTCGTGGTCGACAGCGATGTGGCCCTTGTTGACGTTGGTCAATTTCTCAACCTCCGCCTTCGAGCCGTTGACCCACCGGGCGGAAGTAAACTGGCTCGGTTCGAACCGCACCGGCAGCGAATATTCCTCTTCGATCCGGCTGGCGAGCACTTCGAATTGCAAGGCACCAACGACGCCGACGATGTAGCCGGAGCCGATCATTGGCTTGAAAACCTTGGCGGCACCTTCTTCGGCGAATTGCATCAGCGCCTTTTCCAGATGCTTGGCCTTCATCGGATCGGCGGCGCGGACAGTTTGCAAAAGCTCGGGGGCAAAGGAAGGGATGCCGGTAAAACGCAAGGATTCTCCTTCGGTCAGCGCGTCGCCGATGCGGAGCTGGCCGTGGTTGGGGATGCCGATGATGTCGCCGGCCCAGGCTTCCTCGGCCAGTTCGCGGTCGGCGGCGAGGAACATCACCGGGTTGGCGATGGCCATCGGCTTTCTGGTGCGGACCTGCACCAGCTTCATGCCGCGGATGAAATGGCCCGAGGCGAGGCGGACGAAGGCGACGCGGTCGCGGTGTTTGGGGTCCATGTTGGCCTGAACCTTGAAGACAAAGCCGGTGACGGTGGGTTCCTCGGGCACGATCTGGCGTTCCGAGGCCTTTTGCGGCTGCGGTTCGGGGCCGTATTCGCCCATGCCGTCCATCAGTTCCTTGACGCCGAAGGAATTGATCGCCGAGCCGAACCAGATCGGCGTCATCGAGCCGTTCAGAAAGGCAACGCGGTCGAAGGCGGGCAGCAGTTCGCGGGCCATTTCGAGATCATCGCGCAGTTTTTTCAGAAGTTCCGGCGGCACATGTTCAGCGAGTTTCGGGTCGTCGAGGCCGTCGATCTTGATGCTCGCGGCCACCTTGTTGCGGTCGGCGCGGTCCATGATTTCCAAACGGTCGTGCAGCAGGTCATAGGCACCGACAAATTCGCGGCCCGTCCCGATTGGCCAGGAAGCGGGCGTCACGTCGATCGCGAGGTTTTCCTGAATTTCGTCGATGATGTCGAACGTATCGCGGCTTTCGCGGTCCATCTTGTTGCAGAAGGTCAGGATCGGCAGGTCGCGCATCCGGCAAACCTCGAACAGTTTCCGGGTCTGGCTTTCCACCCCCTTGGCGCCGTCGATCACCATGATCGCGGCATCGACTGCGGTGAGGGTGCGGTAGGTATCCTCGGAGAAATCAGAGTGACCCGGGGTGTCCACCAGATTGAACCGCCACTGGCGGTAGTCGTAGCTCATCGCGGAGGCGGAGACGGAGATGCCGCGTTCCTGTTCCAGCTTCATGTAATCCGACCGGGTCCGCCGCGCTTCGCCCTTGGCCCGGACTTGACCGGCCATCTGGATGGCACCGCCGAACAGCAGGAATTTCTCGGTCAGCGTGGTCTTGCCGGCGTCGGGATGCGAGATGATCGCAAAGGTCCGGCGGCGCGCGATTTCGGGCGGAAGGGGGGGGCGGTTGTCGAGCATGGGGCCGTGTAGCGGAAAATGGGGTGGGGGTAAAGCGAGGGGATTTGGTGGTGTCCACGTGTGGACGCTTTGGCAAGGTGTTGAAAAGGCTGGGTTTCATAAATTTTGGTAACGGGTTGTTAGGAAAGATTGGGTGAACCGGAACCGGGAATAGCGGTCAGAACCAGCGGCGGGAGCGGGTTTGGAACTCGGTGTAGGTCGCGCCGAATTTGGCGGTCAGATAAGCCTCTTCCCGCAGCACTACGCCGTAATGGAGAACGGCCCCGAGGGCAACGCCGCCCAGCAACGCCCAATCGAGCGAAAACAGGAGGGCGAGACCGAACTGCAGGCCGACTATCCCCAGATACATCGGGTTTCGGGTGAACTTGTAGGGGCCGGTCTCGACGATGCGGAGCGCCGGTTTTCGCGGGTCGACGTTGGTGCCCGCCTTGGCAAAGGTCCGCGCCCCGATGATGGTCAGGGCAATGGCAGCGACAGTCAGGATGACCCCGATTGCGGTGGACCAGAATGTAAAAGCCGGTGGCAAGAGACGCAGGGGCACGAGCCATTCCAGCGCCACGGCCGCGACAATGGCGATGAGCGTGGCCAGCGGCGGGAAGATCAGGATGTCGGGGCGGTCGGCAGCGGGCATTGCGAGGCTCCGGGAACGGGGGCTTTCGGGTCGAGGCTGGTTCGAGCCTAGCATCTCTGGGAGGATTCGGCCATCGGATCGGCGGGTCGTCGTGTCTTGGGGACTGCGGCTACCAGAGCCTGATCATGTCAACCTGACGCGAACCCACGCGTCAGGCCCAAAATTCTTCGAAGAAAATTGGGTATCTGAGAGTCCAGATGATTCGATCTTGCCCTATCGCCCGCCGCGCGCCCTGAAAATCGTTGCGGGGCCGATGGCATCGAGAAACTGCCGCCCGGCCTCGGTGCCGAAATGCGGGGCCTGGCTCAGGCCGGGGAATTGCGCCTTGACCTCGGCCGCGATCTCGGGCGGCAGGCGGTTGACGGTGGCGTCGTTGACCATCAGGCTTTCGGACGGCACGCCCTCGGCATAGATGATCTCGTGGCGGTCGAAGACCAGCGAGAAATAATCGACATAGCCGCCTTCGCGCAGATAGACCCGTTCGCCATCGACGAAATGCCGGGCCTGCACCAGCAGTTCGGCGGTTTGCAGACCGGGCAGGCGGTTGCGCTGATACAGGAACACCCGGTGATGCTGGCTGAGGATCAGATCGCCGCTGTTGCCGAGCGTTCCAGCCGCGATAACCACCGGCGCAAAGGCCCCGACGGCGCGCAGGCGGGCATGGCCGATCCAGCGGATCGGCTGGCGGCCACGATCGCGGGTCAGCAGGTGCTGACCGGGCAGCAGCGCCTCGATGGCGCACTGGCTGCCGTCGGCAAGACTGATCATGGTGCCACGGGCAAAGGACAGGCACAGCAGATCGGCCAGTTGCAGATCGGTCGGCGCAGGTTCCACCGTCAGCAGCGTATATTCGACCTGGGTGCCGATGGGCGACAGGGGCAAGGCGTAGCGGGCAGCGCCATCCAGCATCAGGATCAGCAGTTCGACCCGGTCGCCGTCGGGGGCCATCAGCGTATAGCGCGCCTCCAGCCGGACCACCTGACCGGGTTGGCCGGCTTCCGAACCTTGCACCACATATTGATCCAGCCCGACTGGCGGGCTGACCACCAGACGCAGCGGGATGGCACGACGGTCAAGCGTGTAAACGTCGCCGGGCAAAACCTCGGACGGGCCGCCCAGACCGTCGCCCTGATTTGCGCCCTGGGCCACATAGATGTCATCGCCCGCGAACAACTGGCAGGCGTGGCCGGGCAGGGCATTGGCAGGGGGATCGGCGGCCATAGCCGGGGGAAACTCCTGGTCTTGAGGGCGGTAGCATCTGAGGCGCAGGCTTGCCTAGGGCTAGCAATTGCAGACCGGAAGGTCAACAAAGGGGCAGCGCCTTGGCAAAGTCGGGGCATTTTTGGCAAGAGGTGGGGCAAGATGGATCTGGGGATCAGGGGCAGGCGGGCATTGGTCACGGCGGCCTCCAAAGGGCTGGGGCGCGGCTGTGCGATGGCGTTGGCGGAGGCCGGGGTCGATCTGGTGATCAACGCGCGGGGGGGCGAGGCGCTGGCGGCGACGGCGGCTGAGTTGCGGGCGATGGGGGTTGCGGTGACGGAAGTTGCGGGTGACATCACTTCCGAAACGGGGCGGCTGGCGGTGCTGGCGGCGGCGGCGGGAGTGGATATTCTGGTGACGAATGCCGGGGGGCCAGCGCCGGGCTCATGGAGCCAGTGGGTGCGGGCCGATTTTCAGGCGGCGATCGAAGCCAACATGCTGACGCCGATCTTTCTGATGCAGGCTTTGTTGCCGGGGATGATCGGCAAGGGCTGGGGGCGGGTGGTCAACATCACCTCGCAATCGGTCAAGTCGCCGATTCCGGCGCTGGGCCTGTCCAACATGGCGCGGGCGGGGCTGACCGGGTTTGTCGGCGGCACGGCGCGGCAGGTGGCGCAGCATGGCGTCACCATCAACAACCTGCTGCCGGGCAGTCACGCGACCGACCGCGCGGTGTCTTTGAACAAGGCGGAAGCGGCCAGGCGCGGCGTGAGTGTCGAAGCGGTTGCGGCGGAACATGCGGCGACGAATCCGACGCGACGGGCGGGGACGGCGGTGGAGTTTGGGGCGATGTGCGCGTTTTTATGCTCGGCCCAGGCCGGGTTCATCGTCGGGCAGAACATTCTGCTGGACGGCGGGGCGGGGAACGCGACGCTGTGAGGGTTGAACGGGCTGGGTGGGGCTGCTAGGGAAAGCCTGACCAAATCGCTTGGAATAGCATGACCGAAGGCGCAGCCCGTTTGCAGGTGGAAGACCTGACCCGCCGGTTTGGCGCGCGGGCGGTGGTTTCCGAGGTGTCGCTGTCGGTCGAAGCCGGGCAGGTGACGTGCCTTTTGGGGCCGTCGGGCTGCGGCAAGTCCACTACGCTGCGGATGATCGCCGGGGTCGAGCGGCCTGATGTGGGCCGGGTGTGGATTGACGGGGTGGAAGTGTTCGGCCCCTCGCGCAATGTGCCGCCGGAAGGGCGTGGCGTGGGGCTGATGTTTCAGGATATCGCGCTGTTTCCGCATCTGACCGTGGCGGGGAACATCGGATTCGGCCTGCGCGGCGACAAGGCGGCACGGGTGGGGGAGTTGCTGGAGAAGGTCGGGCTGACCGGGTTTGACCGCAAGTATCCGCATGAGTTGTCGGGCGGCGAGCAGCAGCGGGTGGCTTTGGCGCGGGCTTTGGCGCCGCATCCGCGCGTGATGCTGATGGACGAGCCGTTTTCGGGGCTGGACAACCGCTTGCGCGATGGCATCCGCGATGAGACGCTGGAGGTTCTGAAGGCCGAGGGAGCGGCGGTTCTGCTGGTGACGCATGAGCCGGACGAGGCGATGCGGATGGCGGATGAAATTGCGCTGATGCGCGATGGCCGGATCGTGCAGCAGGGCGCGCCCTATAACGTCTACAATGCGCCGGTCGACCGGGCGGCGGCGGCGTTTTTCAGCGATATCAATGTGATCAAGGGCGTGTCGAAAGGGGCTTTGACCGAGACGCCGTTTGGCGCGTTTCTGACGCCGGGGCAGGCGGAAGGGGCGGCGGTGGAGATTGTCATTCGCCCGCAGCATCTGAAGATCGACTTTGACCGGGCAGGGCGCGGGCCGAATCCAACCGCGGTGGACGGCACTCCGGCGCGCGGCACGGTGCAGCGGGCGCGCTATCTGGGGCGCGAAAGCCTGGTCGATTTCCGGATGGATTTCGACGGATCGGTGCTGACCACCTCGGTGCCGGGGGTGTTTCTGCCCAAGGCGGGCACGGTGCTGTGGCTGATGATCCGGCGCGATCGGTGTTTTGTGTTTCCGGCGTGAGCGGTGAGGGGTCCGAAATTTTTTGACGAAAAGTTTGGGGCCGGGTCAGGCGGCTTGCGACAGTGGCAGTCGGTTTTCCGGTTTTGGGAAGCGGCGTATGGGCGAGGCTAGCCAAGCCTCGGGTCGCGTCGCAGATCCACGCTGCCGGGCGGCGGGGCGGGGCGCTGCCGGTGTCGCCGTAGATGTCGAAGCAGGGCAAACTGGCGGCAGTGCCGGGCGTGGTGGGGCGAGGGTGTTGCGTGGTCAGGGGAAACCCAACCTACGTTTCGTGGAAATGTTCGCCCGTCGCATCGAGCGCCAGCACCCGGTCCAGCCGCAGATTGCGCAAGCCACCCCCTTCGATGCCGACCTGTAGCGTCAACACCTGACCCGATTGCTTGAGCCGCAAGGGCCGGATGTCGCCGTGGGTTTCGGCGCCATCCAGTTCCAGATAGGTCAGCGCCAGCCTTTCGCGGCTGCGGATCGCCTGCCGGATCAGCGGCAGATGGCGGGCCGCAGGCTCGGTGCTGCGGGTGCGGGTGGCGAGCAAATCGTCGCCGTCCGCGACCGGGGCGGGGCGGGCGGCCGAGATTTTGTCGGCCAAAGACCGGGCGGCACGGGCCAGAACTTCGTCGCCGCCCTCGGCCACCAGCCGCAGCCCGCTGCGCAACGCTTCACGCTCGGCGGGGGTCAGGATCATCGGCGGCAGGGTGATGGGCGTGCGCAGGATATAACCGATACCGCGCTCGCCCTCGATCGGCAGGCCGGACGCCATCAGGGTCGCCATGTCACGCCAGATCGTGCGGTCGCAGACGCCGACGCGCAGGCCAAGGTCGGCGGCGCGGTGCAGGCGGCCATCGCGCAGGATCTGGATCAGGTCGAACAGGCGGTCGGTGCGGCGCAT
>JAYUGA010000251.1:0-25458 GCA_043738565.1 Rhodobacterales bacterium | reverse complement strand
TGATCGGCCATTGGGATGGCGAGGAAGAGGCGCGCTGGATCGGGGACGAACTGGAAGCGCTGCAACGAGGGCTTCGCGGCATCCGCCCCGTAAGCCTGAACGAAATCGCCATTCTGGTCCGCGCCAGCCACCAGATGCGGGCGTTCGAGGACCGCTTCCTGACCATCGGCCTGCCCTACCGCGTCATCGGTGGCCCGCGTTTCTACGAACGCCAGGAAATCCGCGACGCGATGGCCTATTTCCGCCTGGCCGTCAGCCCCGACGACGACCTCGCCTTTGAACGCGTCATCAACACCCCCAAACGCGGCCTCGGCGACAAGGCGCAAGCCGACATCCAGCGCAGCGCCCGCGCCTCTGGCAATTCCCTGCTCGACGGCTCGCGCGAACTGCTGGCCAAAGGGGCGATCGGCGGCAAGGGTGCCGGCCAGTTGCGCAGCTTTGTCGAAGGCGTCGACCGCTGGCACCAGATCACCCGGCGCCCGCACAACCACATCGAACTTGCCGAAATGGTGCTGGACGAGAGCGGCTATACCGGGATGTGGCAGACGGACAAGACGCCGGAGGCACCGGGCCGTCTGGAAAACCTCAAGGAACTGGTCAAGGCGCTGGAGCAGTTCGAAAACCTGCAAGGCTTCCTCGAACACGTCTCGCTGATCATGGACAATGACACCGAGGACGCGGTGGAAAAGGTCTCGATCATGACCCTGCACGCCGCCAAGGGCCTGGAATTCCCCGCCATCTTCCTGCCCGGCTGGGAGGACGGCCTGTTTCCCAGCCAGCGCAGCATGGACGAATCCGGTCTGAAAGGGCTGGAGGAGGAACGCCGCCTCGCCTATGTCGGCATCACCCGGGCCGAGGAGCTGTGCACCATCTCCTTCGCCTCCAACCGCCGGGTCTATGGTCAGTGGCAAAGCCAGTTGCCCTCCCGCTTCATCGACGAACTGCCGCCCGCCCATGTCGCAGTGCTGACCCCGCCTGGCCTGTATGGCGGCGGCTACGGCGCGGCGGCTACCAGCTTTGGCAGCACCATCGAGGACCGCGCCACCAAGGCCGATGTCTACAACTCTCCCGGCTGGAAACGCATGCAGGACCGCGCCGCATCCCGCCCGACCACGCAGCCGCGCGCAGCCCGCGACATGGTGATCGACGCCAGTGCCGTGTCCAGCTTCGTCACCGGCGACCGGGTGTTCCACCAGAAATTCGGCTATGGCGAGGTGATGGAGATCGAGGGCGACAAGCTTGACATCGAATTCGACCACGCCGGGCTGAAGAAGATCGTCGCCCGCTGGGTGATCCCCGCCCACCAGGTCGACGACGTCCCGTTCTGACCGCCAAATTTCTTCAAAGAAATTTGCAAAATCCTTCGAAGGGTTTTTGTCTTCACGCCCTGCGGGCAGCACCTTCCAACGCATATATCACGAACCCCGCAACCAACCCCCAGAACGCCGCCCCCACGCCGAACGCCGCCACGCCGGATGCGGTGACCGCCAGCGTGATCGTTGCCGCAAACCGTGTCTGCACCGGCCCATAAGCCCCGGTCAGCGCCGCCATCAGCGGCCCCAGCAGCGCCAGCGCCACCAGCAGAATCATGACATCGGGCGGCAAAGCCCCCAGCAGAACCAGAACCGCCGGACCCAGCAGCCCCAGCCCGACCCAGAACACCGCATAGGCCAGCCCGACCTTCCAGCGCCGCGTGCGGTCGGGATCCACATCATCGCCCAGACAGATCGCCGCCGTGATCGCCGCCATGCTGATCGTATGGGCGCCGAACAGACCTGACACTGCCGACAACCCCCCGGTGGTGATCAGGGCCGCGCCGACCGGCGGCGCGTACCCCGCCGCTCGGATCGCCGCAAAGCCCGGCAGGTTCTGGGACGCCATCGTCACCAGATACAGCGGCAGCCCCAATCCGATCAGCACCTCGGGCCGGAAACTCGGTGCGATGAAGGTCAGCCGGGGCAGGGGCAGCGCCAACGCCGGCCACATCGCCCCGTCAAAGGCAAAGGCCGTGATCACCCCCGCCGCCAGCGCCGCCAGGACCGCCAGCGCCGGGTTCTTCAGCCGCACCAGCGCGAACACCGCCACCATCGGTGCCGCCTGCCAGCCCAGACCCAGCGCCGCCGCCGCCCCTTTCAGGCAAAACGGCAACAACACCCCGGCCAGCATTCCCGCCGCCACCCCATCCGGGATCAGCGCCACCAGCCGCTCCAGCGGCTTCACCGCCCCGGTCAGCGCGATCAGCACGCCCGCCAGCACGAACGCCCCCACCGCCTCGTTCATCGAAATGCCCGCGGTCGCCGCAATCAGCGCTGCCCCCGGCGTTGACCACGCCAGCACCACCGGCACCCGGCTGTAATAACTCAGGCCAGCCGCGCCGATCGCCTTGGCCACGCTGATCGCCAGCAGCCAGCTTGCGGTCTGCGCCGGGCTGGCACCCACCGCCACCGCCGCCGCCAGCACCAGCGCGATCGTGCTGCCATAGCCGACCAGCGCTGCCACCAACGCCGCCGAAACCATCGAAATTCGCATGAAAACCCCAAACGCCCCGCAGCCTTTATCGGGGCGGGTCCGCAGCTTTGCAAGGGGAGGGGAGGGGAGGGGAGCGCGGCAACCCCTGGGAGGAGGTAGGGGTTGCCGCTGGTCCGATGGCTTCCGGGAGGAGGTGGAAGCCTGTCGCACATCGTAGGCGAAACGTTTCGCCGGATTAGGGGCGGCGGTGCCAGGGAGGAGGTTGGCACCGCCGCATTTTGCCGGAACCCAGGGAGGAGGTTGGGCCCTTGCAAACTCTGACCGCTGACATGGTGTCACCCGGCCGCTGATTCCAGATCGGGCCCAAACCGGCCCGACCTGCTGTGCCCGGCGCGCAACAGGCGCAGGGCGGAATGGCGCGGCAACCTCGCGGAGGAGGGTGGGGTTGCCGCTGGTCCGATGGCCCTCGGGAGGAGGTGAAGGCCGATCGCACATCGCAGGCAGGTTGCCCTGCCAGGGTAAAATGGCGACGACACCAGGGAGGAGGTTGGTGCCGCCGCACCTGACCATGAGCCCTCAGGGAGGAGGTTGAGGCCCCAGGTTCAGTTCCGTTTGCCAAGGCCCCGTCGGGACCGCGGCGAATTACTTCGTGTAGGCGGCCTCGCGGGCCACTTCGGCGATCATGCCACGGGCCAGACCCAGATCGGTCAGATCGCGGTCGCTCAGCCCGTTCAGTTCGAACAGGGTCTGGCTGTAGAGCCGGCGACGCTCCAGCGCGTCCTTGGCCACTTTCACGAAAGCGGCGATCCGGTCAGAGAAGCTCAAAGACACCGAGCGAGAATTTACATAAGCCATTTTCAGCCTCACATTCTTTTACCTTGGGCACCGCACCGTTCCGCTTGCCGAACCGATCCCGTCGCGCTGTTGAAAGCAACATGGGCCAGTTGCTGCACTTGCACAATAGCCCGGTGAATCAATGCTGCCATGCAGCAAGCGCATGGCTGAATGTTACGAAATCTTCATGCTTTACAGGCGCTTCGCTGAATTTTTGAGCATTTGGTCAACCCGGGCTTGCCCTTTGCCGCAAAGCAGAACAGGCTTGCTGCATCTTTCGGCACAGGAGAAACCCATGGGTCCGTCACGCGACGAAGTGTTAGCGCTGCTGGCGCGGATTTCCACCCCGGATGGCGGGTCTTTTGTCAGCCGCGACTTGATTCGCGCCCTGACGATCGAAAACGGCCAGGTCCGATTCATCATCGAAGCCCCGACCGCAGACGAGGCCCGCGCCCTGGCCCCGGCGCAGATCGCCGCCGAACTGGCGCTCAGGGCATTGCCCGGTGTCACCTTGGTGCAGGTGGTGATGACCGCCCACGGTCCCGCCGCCCGCCCGATGCCGCAACCCGCCCCGCAAACCCCGCCGTCCTTCAAACTCGGCCAGCACCCGACACCCCAGCAAGGCGGCCCGCAGCGCGTCAGTGGCGTTGACCGCATCATCGCCATCGCCTCGGGCAAGGGCGGCGTCGGCAAATCCACCGTCGCCTCCAACCTCGCTGTGGCTTTGGCCCGGCAGGGGCGCCGGGTCGGCCTGCTGGATGCCGATATCTACGGTCCCAGTCAGCCCCGCATGATGGGTGTCTCCAAACGCCCGGCCTCCCCCGATGGCAAGATCATCGAACCCTTGACCGCCCACGGCGTCACCCTGATGTCGATCGGCCTGATGCTGAAGGATGACGAGGCGGTGATCTGGCGCGGCCCGATGATCATGGGCGCCTTGCAACAGCTGATCAGCCAGGTCGCCTGGGGCAAACTCGACATCCTGATCATCGACCTGCCACCCGGCACCGGCGATATTCAACTGACGCTGTGCCAGCGCACCCACCTTACCGGTGCCATCGTCGTCTCCACCCCGCAGGACGTGGCCCTTCTGGATGCCCGCAAGGCGCTCGACATGTTCGTCAAGCTGAAAACCCCGGTTCTGGGCCTGATCGAGAACATGTCCACCTATATCTGCCCGAACTGCGGCCATGAGGCGCATATCTTCGGCCACGGCGGCGTCGCGGCAGAGGCCGTCAAACTCGACCTGCCGTTCCTCGGCGAACTGCCGCTCAATCTGGAGGTCCGCCTGGCAGGCGATGCCGGCACACCGATTGCCGCCACCGACAGCCCGCTCGCCGAACCCTACCAGCGCCTCGCTGCAAGGCTGGTCGCCGGCGGCATGGCCTGACCCACCCATTTTCTGTCTCCAAATATCCCCGCCGGAGGCTTCCACCGCCGCAACCTGCGCCAACGGGATGGCATGGGAAGCCCGGCACCTGCAGCGGCCAGATTTGGCCAACTCGAATCACTTGCCCGTGATTCGCCCGGAAAACTCCCCATATCGGGCACAAGAATCGCAGCCAAACCCGCATTTTCGGGCAGCGGCTGCGACCATCCGAAAATAGTTTGGGATTTCATGGAGCCGCTCAGACCGGCCGTATTAAACTAAATCTAGCGGATTTAGATGAACGCATCCCTACCTGTTGCATTGATCCTCCGCGCTCGCCGCCAAAATCCTGCGTTGCAGCCGCGCCACACTCAATGTCTTCACCATTTCCGGCGCTTTTTTTCTTTGCGTCCCATGAAATCCCATGTCATCCCTGTCCTCACGAAGATGGAACGACACAACAAAGCAGGGGCGGCTCAAGACCCCGAATATAGGCGACAATAAACGGCAGGCTTCATACAGGCCAACGTTTCATCAAACAAAGAGATCCGGAGCGCGAGCGAGCAGACATCTCCCCCAAGATGGCAAGCGCAACTGGACGCCCAGCGATGGGACAGGCGGCGGACCCGGCAGTGGCAGCAGCAGGGTCCGCCGTATTTCATTTCAGGCCCCCCAAAGGGCCACACGGGAAGGGCCGCTTGCGTGGCAACCGAGGCGTTCAGAGGCGAGTTCTACCAGAAGGTAGACAGCAAGGCGCGGGTCTCGATCCCGGCCTCCCTGCGCCGCATCCTCGAAGCCGAAGACCCCGGTGCCAGCACAACGCAGCGAGCCCGTGTCAACATGGTCTACGGCGGGGCAGGGCGGAATTTTGTCGAATGCTATTCGATGAACGGTGCCCGCGACCTCAACCACCGCATCGCGCAACTGCCGATGGGCAGTCCGCAGCGTGAAAAGGCCGAACTGACCTTCATCACCCGCTCCGTCGATGTCGAAATCGACGAGGATGGCCGCCTGGTGCTGCCCGCCAAGGTCCGCGCCAAGATGGGTGTCACCGCCGATGACCTTGCCGCCGGTTTTCAGGCCGCCTTTGCCGGCCGTCTGGAACGCTTCCAGTTGTGGAAGGGCGACACCTATGACGCGCTGGTCGTGGCTGCGGACGAGGATGGCGATGACATCCTGGGCGGCCAGGACCCGCTGATCCTGCTGAAGAATACCGTATCGGGGGGCTAGCCGTGCAAGACCGCGATCCGCTGCCCGGTCGCCAGCCTCACATCCCGGTCCTGTTGCGCCCTTTGCTGGCCGCCGTCGCCCCGGTGCAGGGCGTCTGGCTGGATGGCACCTTTGGCGCGGGCGGCTATGCCAAGGGCCTGCTGCACGCCGGAGCCGCCAAAGTCATCGGCATCGACCGCGACCCGCAAGCCATTGAAATGGCATCGCATTGGGCCGCAGGCTACGGTCCCCGCCTGCGCCTCATTGCAGGCACATTCTCCGATCTCGACACAATCGCCGCCGAAGTGCTGGATGGCGTCGTGCTGGACCTCGGCGTGTCCTCGATGCAGATCGACCAGCCCGAACGCGGCTTTTCGTTCCAGAAAGACGGCCCGCTCGACATGCGGATGAGCCGGTCTGGCCAAAGCGCCGCCGACATCGTGAACACCGCCTCCGAAGCCAGGATCGCCGACATCCTGTATCTTTTCGGCGAAGAACGCGCCTCGCGCCGCATCGCCCATGCCATTGTGGAAAACCGCGCCAGGGAACCGATCAAAACCACCCTGCGCCTTGCTGAAATCGTCGCCAAATGCCTGCCGCGCCCGAAACCGGGCCAGTCCCACCCCGCCACCCGCAGCTTTCAGGCGCTGCGCATCGCGGTCAACCAGGAATATTCCGAACTGGCCCAAGGGCTTGCCGCCGCCGAACGCGCCTTGAAACCCGGCGGGATGCTCGCCGTTGTCACCTTCCATTCCACCGAAGACCGCATCGTCAAACGCTTCCTGCAACTCGCCTCGGGTCAGGAATCCAACGCCAACCGCTACGCCCCCGCTACGGCGCAAGCGGTTGCCCGCTTTGAGCAAATCACCAAAGCCATCGGTCCAGACGATGCCGAACTGGCCGACAACCCCCGCGCCCGTTCTGCCAAGCTGCGCGTGGCCCGCCGCACCCATGCCCCGGCCCTGACGCTCGATCCCGCCCAGATCGACGTGCCGCAACTCTCAAATAAAGGACGCCGCTGAATGCGCCCGGTTCTCTATGTTCTCAGTTTCCTCGCCATGCTGGCCACCGCCTTCTGGGCCTACCGCGAAAATTACGCGACCCAGCGTCAGTTGAAGGAAATGGCCGCCGTCCAGGATGAAATCGCCGGCCTGCGCGAAGAGATTGGTCTGCAACGCGCCGAATGGGCCTATCTGAACCGCCCTGAACGTCTGCGCGAACTGGCCACGCTGAACTTCGACAGGCTCGGCCTGTTGCCGATGGAGCCGGAACAACTGGGGGCTTCGGCACAGGTGGCCTATCCGGCGGCGCCGGTGCTGAAAATCACCGGCACGGTTGAAACCCAAGGCTCGCTTGCCCCCAATGCTCCGCAGGAACAGACGCCATGATCCGCACCCCGCTGCGCCCTTTGGCCCGTGTCCTCGACGCCCGCGCCAAGGGCGAAAACCCCGATGTGATCGAACGCGAAAACATCGCCGCCCGCCATGAGGTGATGCGCGACAAGGCCCGGGGCCGCGCCGAAAAGCGTCTGCTGCTGTTGGGGATCGGCTTTTTCATGGCCTTCGCGGTGATCGGGGCCCGCATGGGCACCCTTGCGGCGTCCGAGCCGGTCGAATCCCGCGCCTCGTCCGGCGGCACCGAAATCACCGCCCAGCGCGCCGATATTCTGGACCGTCAGGGCAGGATTCTGGCCACCAACATGCAAACCTATTCGCTGTATGCGCAACCGCGCGACATGGTGGACCCGGTCCGCGCCGCCACTGAACTGGCCGCGATCTTCCCCGAACTCGACGCCAAGGCGCTGGAACGCCGCTTTACCGATGGCCGGTCATTCCTGTGGGTCCGCAAGGTTCTTAGCCCAGAGCAGATGCAGAAGGTCCATGAAATCGGCGATCCCGGCCTGTATTTCGGCCCGCGCGAGATGCGGCTTTATCCCAATGGCAACCTCGCCAGCCATGTCCTGGGCGGTACTGCCTTCGGGGCAGAAGGCGTTGATTCAGCAGAGGTAATCGGCACTGCTGGCATCGAGAAAGAGCTGGATGCCCGTCTGCGCGATCCCGCGCAGTCCGGCACTCCTGTCACCCTGTCGATCGACCTCACCTTGCAGGCCGCGATGGAGGAAGTCCTTGCCACCGGCATGCGCATGATGAACGCCAAGGGTGCCGCCGCCATCCTGATGAACGCCCATACCGGCGAAATCCTGTCGCTGGTCAGCCTGCCCAACTTCGATCCCAACGACCGCCCGGCCCCGCCGACCAGCGGGCAGCCCGGCGACAGCCCGCTGTTCAACCGCGCGGTGCAGGGCGTCTATGAACTTGGCTCGACCTTCAAGATCTTTGCGATTGCCCAGGCGCTGGAACTGGGTCTGGTGACCCCCGAAACCATGATCAATGCCGATGCACCGATGCAGTTTGGCAAGTTCAAGATCAACGAATTTGAAAACCACAACTACGGCCCGCTCTTGTCGGTGTCCGATGTCATCGCCAAATCGTCCAACGTCGGCACCGCCCGGATTGCGCTGATGATCGGCGGCGAACGCCAGAAGCCCTTCCTCAAGGCGATGGGCCTTTTGGACGCGCCACAGGTCGAACTGGTCGAGGCGGCGAATGCCCGCGCGCTGATCCCCGCCCGCTGGTCCGACATCGTCACCATCACCGCCGCTTACGGTCAGGGCATCGCCTCCAGCCCGCTGAACCTTGCCGCGGGTTACGCCACCATTGCAAACGGCGGGGTCAAGGTCACGCCGACCCTGCTCAAGACCCCCAATCCGGTGCCCGGTCCGCGCCTCTTGAGCGAAAAGACCGCCAGCGAGGCACTGGCGATGCTGCGCCGGGTGGTGACCGAAGGCACCGCGACCCTCGCCGATGTGCCGGGCTATGCGGTGGCGGGCAAGACCGGCACCGCGGAAAAGCCCAAGAAGGGCGGCGGCTATGAAAAAGACAAGGTAATCAATACCTTCGCCTCGATCTTCCCGGCCAATGACCCGAAATACGTCCTGATCGTGACGCTGGACGAGCCGGTTGAAACCTCCGGCCCCGCCCCGCGCACCACCGCGGGCTGGACCTCGGTGCCGGTCGCCGCCGAAGTCATCCGCCGCATCGCGCCGCTGATGGGGCTCAGACCGCAGGTTGAAACCGCCGCGCTGAATGGGTTAACAGCCGTCAAGGAACCCCAGGTGGCAGAGTGACATGGCGGCAAAGACCCTTTCCGACCTTGGATTGACGGCAAGGGCCGGGCGCGACCCGCAGCTTCTGGGCATCACGGTGGACAGCCGCGCCGTCCGCCCCGGCTACCTGTTCGCCGCCCTGCCCGGCTCCACCATCCACGGGGCCAGCTATATCGCCACCGCGCTTGACGCCGGAGCCGCCGCAATCCTGACCGACGCCGGCGGCGCGAAACTGGCGGCTGCTGCGCTGGCAAATTCCCCGGCCGCCCTGATCATCGCCCAGGATCCGCGCGAGGCGCTGGCCGGCGCCGCCGCCCTGTGGTTCGGCGCCCAGCCCGCGGTGATGGTCGCCGTCACCGGCACCAATGGCAAAACCTCGGTCGCCAGCTTTGCCCGGCAAATCTGGACCCATCTCGGCCATGCCGCCATCAACATCGGCACCACCGGCGTCGAAGGCGCGTGGGAGGCCCCTTCCGCCCATACCACGCCCGATCCGATCACGCTCCACCACATGCTGGCCGAGGCCGCCGCCGCAGGTGTGACCCATGCCGCGATGGAAGCCTCCAGCCACGGCCTTGACCAGCGCCGTCTCGATGGCGTCCGCCTGAAAGCTGCCGGTTTCACCAATTTCACCCAAGATCACCTCGACTATCACCAAACCTTCGACGCCTATTTTGCCGCCAAGGCCGCACTGTTCACCCGTGTCCTGCCGCCCGAAGGTGTCGCGGTCATCAATCTGAACGACCCCAAAGGTGTCGAACTTGCCGATCTGGCCCAGGAACGCGGCCAAGACCTGATCACGGTGGGCCATGAACCAGAATGCGACCTGCGCATCCTCGCCCAGCGCTTCGATGCGACCGGGCAAGACCTGCGCCTGTCGTGGAAGGGCACCCCGCATCAAATCCGCCTTGGCCTGATTGGCGGCTTTCAGGCCGAAAACGTCACCCTCGCCGCCGGTCTGGTGCTGGGGGCAGGAGAGGCAGCCCGCGATGTCCTTGCAGCCCTGCCGTATCTGCAAGGCGTCCGCGGCCGCATGCAGCTTGCCGCCACCCGCAAGAACGGCGCTGCGATCTTCGTCGATTACGCCCATACCCCCGACGCCATCGCCACCGCGCTGCGCGCCCTGCGCCCGCATGTCATGGGCCGCCTGATCATCGTCTTCGGCGCCGGCGGCGACCGCGACCGCACCAAACGCCCGCTGATGGGGCAGGCGGCGGCAGAGAACGCCGACCTGCTCTATGTCACCGACGACAACCCGCGCTCGGAAGACCCCGCCACGATCCGCGCCGCCATCCTCGCCGCCTGTCCGCAAGCCCGCGAGGTCGGCGACCGGGCCGAGGCGATCCTGCGCGGCGTCGATGCCCTCTTGCCCGGCGATGCGCTTTTGATTGCGGGGAAAGGCCACGAGAGCGGCCAGACCATTCTGGGGCAGGTCTATCCCTTTGACGATGTTGAACAAGCCTCGGTGGCGGTGGCCGCACTGGACGGCGTGATATGACCCAACCCACCCTTGCAACCAAGCTGCGTGCACAGCACACACCCTACGGGGCACAGCCATGACCCTCTGGACCTCCGCCGATGCAGTAACCGCCACCCGCGGCACCTCGACCGCCGAATGGGCTGCCAGTGGCGTCTCGATCGACACCCGCACGATCCAGTCCGGCGATTTGTTCGTGGCCCTGACCGACGCCCGCGATGGCCATGACTTCGTGGCGCAAGCCCTAAGCAGGGGTGCCGCCGCCGCCCTCGTCACCCGCATCCCCGATGGCGTCCCGCCCGAAGCGCCGCTGCTGATCGTCCCCGATGTCCTGAAAGCGCTCGAAGCTCTCGCCAGCTTCGCCCGCAACCGCACCGCCGCGAAGATCATCGGCGTCACCGGCTCTGTCGGCAAGACCTCGACCAAGGAAATGCTCCGCGCCATCCTGTCGGGGCAGGGCAAAACCCATGCGGCAGAGGCCAGTTACAACAACCACTGGGGCGTGCCCCTGACCTTGGCCAGAATGCCGCCCGACACCGATTTCGCGGTGATCGAGATCGGCATGAACCACCCGGGCGAAATCGCCCCGCTCGCCAAACTGTCGCGCCTGCACGTCGCTCTGATCACCACCATCGCCCCGGCGCATCTGGAGGCGTTTGGCGGTCTGGACGGCATCGCCAGGGAAAAAGCCGCGATCTTGGACGGGCTGGAACCGGGTGGCACCGCCATCATCCCGCTCGATACTCCGACCGCGCCCATTCTGCTGGCCAAGGCCCGCGCCAGCGCCAGAACCACCATCACCTTCGGCGCCGACCCCAAATCCGACTATCACCTGACCCAGGCCACCCTGTCCGATACCTGCACCGTCATCCGCGCCAGCCGCCACGGCAAAGCCTTCCTGTACAAGGTCATGTCGCCCGGACGCCACTTCGCCGCCAACGGCCTCGCCGCCCTCGCGGTGGCCGATGCGCTGAACCTCGACCCGGTGATCGCGGTCGCCGACCTTGGCCGCTGGACCCCGCCGCAAGGCCGCGGCACCCGCGAACGCATCATGCTCGACCCGGTCGAAGGTCACGGCTTCGACCTGATCGACGACGCCTTCAACTCCAACCCCGCCTCGGTGGCCGCCGCTTTGGACGTGCTGATCGCCACCCAGCCGCAAGACCGCGTCGGCCGCATCGCCAATGGCCGCCGCATCGCCATTCTCGGCGACATGCTGGAACTCGGGCCGACTGAAACGCAACTGCACCTCGCCATTGCCAGACACCCCGGCCTGTCGCAGATCACCACGATCCACTGTGTCGGCCCCCGCATGCAGGCGCTGTGGCACGCCCTGCCACGCAGCCAGCGCGGCCTGTGGACCGCCACCGCCCCCGAACTCGGGGCGCAAGCGCGTTCCCTTGTCGATGCGGGCGACGTGCTGCTGGTCAAGGGCTCCAAGGGCATCAAAGTGGCGCTGGTCGTTGACGCCCTGCGCAAATTGGGTCAAGGGCAGTCCTCCAAAGCGACGGGAGCGGAATAGATGCTGTACTGGCTGACCGAGTTTTCGACCGGGGGCGACGTTTTCAATCTCTTCCGCTACATCACCTTCCGCGCCGGTGCCGCCTTTGCCACCGCGCTGATCTTTGGTTTCATCTTTGGCCAGCCGCTGATCAACCTGTTGCGCCGCAAGCAGGGCAAGGGCCAGCCGATCCGCGACGACGGCCCGCAAACCCATTTCGTCAAGGCCGGAACCCCGACGATGGGCGGCCTCCTGATCCTGTCGGCGCTGGTGGTGTCGACGCTGGCCTGGGCCCGGCTCGACAACCCCTATATCTGGATCGTGTTGCTGGTCACGCTGGCGTTCGGCCTGATCGGGTTTGCCGATGACTATGCCAAAGTCACCAAACAGAACACCAAAGGCGTCTCCTCCCGCATCCGCTTCGGCCTTGGCCTCTTGATCGCCGCGATGGCCACCTACGCCGCCGCCCGCTTCCACCCCGATGCGCTGGCAGGTCAACTCGCCTTTCCGATCCTCAAGAACGCAATGATCAACCTGGGCTACTTCTACGTGCCCTTCGGCATGGTCGTGATCGTCGGCTCCGCCAATGCGGTGAACCTGACCGACGGGCTCGACGGCCTTGCCATCATGCCGGTGATGATCGCCGGGGCGACCCTGGGCGTGATCTCCTACGTCGTGGGCAACTTCAACATGGCCGAATACCTCGGCGTCCACTTCGTCCCCGGCACCGGCGAGCTTTTGATTTTCGCCTCCGCCCTGTTTGGTGCGGGCCTCGGCTTCCTGTGGTACAACGCCCCGCCCGCCGCCGTCTTCATGGGCGACACCGGCTCGCTCGCCTTGGGCGGTGCCTTGGGTGCCATCGCCGTCTCGATCAAGCACGAGATCGTGCTGGCCATCGTCGGCGGCTTGTTCGTGGTCGAGGCGCTGTCGGTCATCATCCAGGTTCTCCATTACAAACGCACCAAGAAACGCATCTTCCTGATGGCGCCCATCCACCACCACTTCGAGAAACGCGGCTGGGCCGAACCGCAGATCGTGATCCGGTTCTGGATCATCTCGCTGATCTTGGCGATGGTCGGGCTGGCGACGCTGAAGGTGCGCTGACCGGCATCGAAACCCTTGTTTCAATCCCGCGCCCGGTCTAGCCTTTCCGCATTAGCGGGGGCTGGTTGGCATTGTGCCTGCGGTCCTTGGCCACAGCACCAATTTTGGGGAAACCGATGCCGACAGCTTCCGGGCAGATGATCGAAAAACTCGCCGCCGACGGCAAGACCGTCACTACGGCGCTTGGCAAGATGCAGGACCATCTCGACAAGGCCGGTGATCCCCCCAGCAAGGCCGCGATCGAAAAACTGGCCACGCAGTTCAAACTCTTCAGCGCGCGCGTCGACAAATTCGCCAAGGAAGCAGCACTCAAACCGCCGATCTTTGCCGATGAGGCCGCCTATACCCTGGTGCGCAAACTGCTTACCGCCACGATGGCCGGGGTGGCCAAGGTTGCAAGGGTCGTGGCGGCGGAACAAGAGGCGGCCAGGAAAGCCATCAAGATCAAGGTGGTCAGCGCCGCCAAGGCCGAATGCCTGATCAAGGACAAGAAAATGGCGCAGGCGCTGAAAATGGTCGCCGACGGCACCAAGGGCCGCGCCGGGCCCGCCGACAAGGACACCAAGGAATACAACCACATCCACATCGGTGGCAATGCCAAGTATAACCTGTTGTTCCAGCCTGGCAAGAAACTGGTGCTGGGCACGCTGGATTTCCACCTCGACGGCTCGTGCAGCGACGCGCAGAAGAAAGAGATCAAAAAGGTCGCGGGCCGCAGTGGTGGCACGGTGACCCTGCTGATCAACGGCGACGAGATCTCGGAGGAATAGTCCCAATGTTCAACGCTCCTCGCCATGCGTGAGCCGCTGCCCGTCGCGCCACCCCGCCAGATGCGCCTGACGCCTGAACTTGTGGCGCGTGTCCCGCCGCATGACGGCACCACCGGCCTCGTCTCCACCCGCAGCGACCGCCCAACCGACGCCGACTACAAGGCCGCCGCCGCCACCCTGCTGCAAGACCGCCCGGCCTCCGGCGCGGTCTGGGTCTTCGCCTATGGCTCGCTGATCTGGAACCCCGAATTCGCCTTTGTCGAGGAACGCCTTGGGCTCGTCCGGGGCTGGCACCGGTCGTTCTGCCTCGGCTGGGTCCGCATCTATCGCGGCACCCCGGACCGCCCCGGCATCATGCTGGCGATGGATCGCGGCGGTTCCTGTCGCGGCGTCGCCTTCCGCCTGCCGCCGGACGCCATCGAGGCCAGCCTGATCCCGCTCTTGCGCCGCGAAATGCCGATCAAGCGCGACCCGCCACAGGTGCCCGCCCGCTGGCTCACCGTCCGCACCGCCGAAGGGCCCGTCCGCGCCATTGCCTTCCCGATCAGCCGCTCCAACCCCGCCTATCTGCCCGGTCTGACCGAAGAGCAGATCGTCCAGGCACTCGCCACCGCCGCCGGCGAGCGCGGCTCGATGGCCGAATACCTGCATTCCACCGTGACCCATCTGGAGCAGCGCGGCATCCACGACCGCTATCTGTGGCGCTTGCAGGAACTGGTTGCCGACCGGATCGCCCACCATCCCGTCCAGCCCTGACACCGCAGCCCCATGCCGCCCCTCAAGACCACATTGCTGGCCCTGACCGCCGCTGTCACCGCAGGCAGCGCTCTGGTCCTGTGGCTGCGCGTCGGGCTGAACGCCGCACCGCCGATCTTTCTGCTGGTCCTGATCGCCGTGACCTGCATCCTGCGAATCGTGACGCGCCGTCCTTGACCCCTGCACCGGCCAAGGTTAACCGTTCGTGAAAATCCCGAATCCAAGGCATTGATATTGCAAGGTTGCGAAAAGCGTCCAGAACTGGACGCCGCCAAATCCCCCCCTTGCCGCCCCCCACCCAATCCGGCATGCTCCGCCAAAGTCCAAGGGGGGACCACATGAAAATCCTGATCATCGGTGCCGCCGGCATGATCGGCCGCAAACTCGCCGCCGCCCATGCCAGCCAGGAGCTGATCCTCGCCGACGTGGTGGCCCCGCCAGCCCAGCCCGGTTCCGCCAGCCTGACCGTCGACCTCGCCGCCGCCGACACCCCCGCCCGCCTGATCGCCCAACGGCCCGGCATCATCTACCACCTCGCGGCGATTGTGTCGGGCGAGGCCGAGGCCGATTTCGACAAGGGCTACGCCGTCAACCTCGACGCCACCCGCGCCCTCCTTGAAGCCATCAGAAACACCCCCAACTACCACCCCCGCCTCGTCTACGCCTCCTCCGCCGCCGTCTTCGGCCGCCCGTTTCCCGACTGCATCCCCGACGATTTCCATACCGTGCCGCTGACCAGCTACGGCACCCAAAAGGCCATCGCGGAACTCTTGATCAACGACTACTCCCGCCGTGGCAACATCGACGGCGTCTCGCTCCGCCTGCCGACGATCTGCATCCGACCTGGGCTGCCCAACCGCGCCGCCTCCGGCTTCTTTTCCAACATCCTGCGCGAACCGCTCAAAGGTCTGCCCGCCAACCTGCCGGTGCCCGAGGAAACCCGCCACTGGTTCGCCTCCCCCCGCGCCGCCGTCGGCTTCTTCCGCCACGCGGCCCAGATGGAGACCGCCCCCCTCGCCACCGACCGCGCCCTCACCGTCCCCGGCCTGACAGCGACCGTCGCCGATGAACTCGCCGCGCTGAAACGCGCCGCCGGTCCCGCCGCCCTGACCCTGATCACCCGCAACCCCGACCCCGCCGTGGCCAAAATCGTCGAAGGCTGGGCGCTGGAATTCGCCGCCACCCGCGCCCGCAATCTGGGGTTCGAGGCCGATATCTCCTTCGACCAGATCATCGAGGCGCATCTGGCCGACAACCCCTGATGCCCCGCCCCCTGCATCCCCGCGCGCTTGTCACCGGCGGCAACCGCGGCTTAGGCCGCGCCATCGCCGCCGGCCTGATCGCCAAAGGCTGCGCCGTCACCATCGGCGCAAGGGACCAATCCGCAGGCCGTGCCGCTGCCCAGGCCCTTGGCTGCCATTTCGAAAGGATCGACCTCCTCGACCCCGACAGCTATTTCGACGCCATCACCCGCGCGGGCGGCTTCGACATCCTGATCAACAACGCGGGCCTCCTGAACCACACCTCGCTACTCGCCAAGGACAGCGACTTCACGACAGCAATGGAGGTGATGGTGAACGCCCCCCTCGACCTCATCCGCCTGAACACCCCGCATTGGCGCGAAACCCAGTGGGGCCGCATCGTCAACCTGTCCTCCGGCTGGGGCTCCCACGCCCAGGGCCTCGGCGGCCCCGGCGCCTACGGCATCGCCAAAGCGGCGCTGAACGCCCTGACCCGCGCCTTGCCCCGCGACCTGCCGAATTGCGTGAAAATCAACGCCTGCGACCCTGGCTGGGTCCACACCAGCATGGGCGGCCCCTCCGCCCCCCTCTCGCCCGAACAGGGCGCCGATACCCCGATCTGGCTCGCCCTCCTGCCCGAAGACGGCCCCACCGGCGGCTTTTTCCGCAAACGCCAACCCGCCGCGTGGTAACGCCTTTCATTTTGGCGCAAATATCCCGCAGGGGGTCCGGGGGGTGTGAAACCCCTCGGTCCTACCGCTCCACCGGCACCGAATACAAAATGAAATCGCTCTTGGGCCGATAGCTGTCATACAACCGCCGCCCGGCATAGTTGAACTCCTGGGTCAGCCAGCGGACATTGCCAATCCCCCGCTCCCGCGCAAAGCCGATCACATGGTCGATCAGCGCCCGCCCCACCCCGCCGCCGCGCACCTCGGGCAGCACGAACAGGTCCGACAGGTACACCACCTTCGCCCCCGACAGGCTGCGGTGCATCAGCTGATACTGGGCCATCCCTACCACCGCGCCGTCCAGCACGGCCAGATCGCACCAGAACTCCTCGTCGCCAAAGATCCAGCCCCAGACCGCCGCCCGCCCCTCCGCCGTCACGGCGGTTTTGTAGAACGCCGCATAGCCGTCCAGCATCTCCTGCCAGATGGCACGGTCTGCCACGGCAAGCGGTCGGATCGTCACGGTCATGGCATTCTCCTGCGATCCGGCCTTTGTCAGACAACGCCCGCCGCAGGTCAATCCCACCGCCTTGCGGCCAAGGCCCCGGACAGGCATTGTCTGGCCCGATCCAAGGGGGGCTCGATGATTCCAGTGCAAGGCTTCGCAGGCCAGAAAGTCGCCGTCCTCGGCCTTGGCCGATCTGGGCTTGCCACCGCCTGTGCCCTGATTGCAGGCGGGGCCGAGCCGCTCCTGTGGGACGACAGCCCCGAAGCCCGCGCCACGGCGGAGGCGGCGGGCTTGGTCTGCACCGACCTGACCCGCCAGTCCGCGCTTGAGGGCGCAGCCGCCCTCATCACATCCCCCGGCATCCCCCACCTTTACCCCGCGCCGCACAAAGTCATCGCCCGCGCCCTCGAACTGGGTATCCCGGTCGACAACGACATCGGCCTGTTCTTCCGCAGCTATGCCACCGAAGACTGGGATGGGTTCGACATCACCCCCCGCGTCGTCTGCGTCACCGGTTCGAACGGCAAATCCACCACCACGGCGCTGATCCACCACATTTGCCAGACCGCCCAGCGCCCGACCCAGATCGCTGGCAACATCGGTCGCGGCGTGCTGGACCTTGACCCGGCCGAGGACGGCGAGGTCGTCGTTCTGGAACTTTCCAGCTACCAGACCGACCTTGCCCGCGCCCTGACCCCCGACATCGCGGTCTTCACCAACCTGTCGCCCGACCATCTGGACCGTCACGGCGGCATCGGCGGCTATTTCGCCGCCAAACGCCGCCTGTTTGCCGAAGGCGGTCCCGACCGCGCGGTGATCGGCGTCGATGAGGTCGAAGGCCGCTACCTCGCCGGTCAAGTCGCCGAAACCGCCGCCGACGACCGCGTCATCCGGATTTCCGCAGGCCAAAAGCTGGAGGGCTTCGGCTGGTCGGTCTTCGCCCGCAAAGGGTACCTCGCCGAATGGCGCAAGGGCAAACAGGTGGCCTCGATCGACTTGCGCGAGGTGCAGGGCCTGCCCGGGGCCCACAACCACCAGAACGCCTGCGCCGCCTATGCCGTCTGCCGCTCGCTTGGTTTCGCCCCCAAGGTCATCGAAGCGGCGTTTCACAGCTTCGCGGGCCTGCCGCATCGCAGCCAGTTGGTTGGCGAAAGGGCAGGGGTGCGCTTCGTCAACGACTCGAAAGCCACCAATGTCGACAGCGCCGCCAAAGCCTTGCAGGCCTTCGCCAAAATCCGCTGGATTGCCGGTGGCATGGGCAAGGAGGGCGGCATCAAGGCCCTGCTGCCCTTCACAGGCTCCGTGCAGAAAGCCTATCTGATCGGCCATTCCGCCCGCGATTTCGCGCTGGAACTGGGCGAAGTCCCGCATGAGATCTGCGCAACGATGGACCGCGCCGTAGCCCAAGCGGCTGCCGATGCACAACCCGGCGAGGTCGTCCTGTTGGCCCCTGCCGCAGCCTCGTTCGACCAGTATCCCAACTTCGAAAAACGCGGTGAGGATTTCACGGCAAGGGTCAAGGCGCTGATCGGGGGTTCGTAGCTGGAACACCGCAAACCAGCCGCGATCGCCGCGCAGCGGTGCGAACCCAAGCCTGCCCCTCGATCGCTGCTTGCCAAATGCTCCCGCCGGAGCGCCCGGCCTTGCCGCAACAGCGCTCCGAACCGGGCACCACCCCAATTTAGGGTGCGTCATATGACGCACCCTACCGCCGCGCATCCCGCCCGACCCCTCATCGCTTTTCCCTAGCCAGCCCCGCCGTTCTTCGCTAAACTTGCCCCCAGATCCGGGGCGAACCCGGGCGGATCGGCAGTACGGGCAGAACAGGCGGTATTTCCATGACTGAGATGGTCTTTGGTGCCATGCCTTCGCGGGCAAGGGAGCCGGTGTTGCCACGCTGGTGGCGCACCCTCGACAAATGGTCGCTGACGGCGATCCTGGTGCTGTTCGGGATCGGACTGCTGCTGGGTTTTGCCGCCTCGGTCCCCTTGGCGACCCGCAACGATCTGCCGCCGTTCTACTATGTCCAGCGCGAGGCGTTCTTTGGTGCGGTGGCGATGGCGGTGATGTTCGGCTGTTCGATGCTGTCGCCCGGCATGATCCGCCGCCTTGGCGTGCTGGGATTCGCCATCGCGTTTTTCGCGCTGATCCTGCTGCCGCTGTTCGGCACCGATTTTGGCAAAGGTGCGGTGCGCTGGTTTTCCTTCGGCTTCGTCTCGGTGCAGCCGTCGGAATTCCTCAAACCCGGCTTTATCATCGTCACCGCCTGGCTGATGGCCGCCAGCGCCGAAATGAACGGCCCGCCCGGCAAACTGATTTCCTTCGGGATCGTGGTCGTCGTCGTCGGCTTTCTGGCGACCCAGCCCGATTTCGGCCAGTCGATGCTGGTGCTGTTCGGCTGGGGGGTGATCTATTTCGTGGCGGGCGCGCCGATGCTGCTGATCGGCGGGATGGTGTCGCTGGTCGGCCTGGCGGGCACCTTCGCCTACAACAATTCCGAACACCTCGCCCGCCGCATCGACGGCTTCATGAATGCCGATGTCGATCCGCGCAGCCAGATCGGCTATGCCACCAACGCCATCCAGGAGGGCGGCTTCTTTGGCGTCGGCGTCGGTGAGGGTCAGGTCAAATGGACCCTGCCCGACGCCCATACCGATTTCATCATCGCCGTCGCAGCCGAGGAATACGGCCTGATCCTCGTCCTGGTGATCATCGCGCTTTATTGCACCGTCGTCGTCCGCAGCCTGTTGCGCCTGACGCGCGAGCGCGATCCCTTCGTCCGCCTTGCGGGCACCGGACTTGCCTGCATCTTCGGCGTCCAGGCCATGATCAACATCGGCGTCGCCGTCCGCCTGTTGCCCGCCAAGGGCATGACCCTGCCCTTCGTCAGCTACGGCGGCTCCTCGGTCATCGCCGCCGGGATCACCGTTGGCATGCTCCTGGCCCTGACCCGCAGCCGCCCGCAGGGTGAAATCGGCGACATCTTCAAGCGGGGGCGGTGATGCCATTGCTCCTCATCGCGGCGGGCGGCACTGGCGGCCATATGTTCCCGGCGCAGGCGCTGGCCGAGGCGATGGTGGCCAAAGGCTGGCGCGTGCGCCTGTCGACCGACGCCCGTGGTGCCCGCTATGCCGGCGGCTTCCCGCAAGAGGTGCAGATCGCCCAGGTCGCCTCCGCCACCTTCGCCCGGGGTGGCTTCCTGCGCAAACTCCTCGTGCCGTTCAGCATCACTGCCGGGGTTGTTGCCGCAATCTGGAAACTCTGGCGCGACAAGCCCGCCGTTGTCGTAGGCTTCGGCGGCTACCCCACCATCCCCGCCCTGTCGGCCGCGGTTCTTCTGGGCCTGCCCAGAATGATCCACGAACAAAACGGCGTCCTCGGCCGCGTCAATGCTTGGTTCGCCCGCCGCGTCGACAAGATCGCCTGCGGCACCTGGCCCACCATCTTGCCCGATGGCGTGACCGGCGAGGCGGTCGGCAACCCGGTCCGCCAAAGCGTCCTCGACCGCGCCGGTGCCGGCTACATGCCCCCCGGCGACTATCCGATGAGCCTTGTCGTCATCGGCGGCAGCCAGGGCGCGCGCATCCTGTCCGACGTGGTCCCCGCCGCCATAGCCGCCTTGCCCGACGAGCTGCGCGCCCGCCTGCGCATCGCCCATCAGGCCCGCGCCGAGGATCACGCCCGTGTCACCGCCGTCTATATCAATGCCGGGATCAGCGCCGAGGTTGAACCCTTCTTCACCGACATCCCCCGCCGCCTGTCCGAGGCGCAACTCGTCATCTCCCGCGCCGGTGCCTCCTCGGTCGCAGACATCTCTGTCATTGGCCGCCCGTCGATTCTGATCCCCTTCGCCGCTGCCACGGCAGACCACCAGACCGCCAACGCCCGCAGTCTGGTCGATTCTGGCGCCGCCATCCTGATGCCCGAAGCCAGCCTCGACGCCGCAACCCTCGCCGCCCGGATTACCGCCATCCTGACTGCCCCGGAAAAGGCCGAACACATGGCCGCCGCCGCCCTGGCCCAGGGTCGCCCTGACGCCACGATCCGCCTGGTTTCGCTGGTCGAAGCCATTGCCAGCAAGGATACCCCATGAACGCCGCCACCAAACTGCCGATGGAGCTTGGCCCGATCCACTTCGTCGGCATCGGCGGCATCGGCATGTCCGGCATTGCCGAAGTGCTGATCACCCTGGGCTACACCGTGCAGGGTTCTGACGCCAAAGCCTCGAAAATCACCGATCGCCTTGTGAAACTCGGTGCCAGGTTTTTCGATGGCCAGGCGGCGGAAAACATCGGTGGCGCCGCCGTGGTCGTGATTTCCTCGGCCATCAAGAAGGGCAACCCGGAGCTGGAGGAAGCGCGCCGCCGCAAACTCCCCGTGGTGCGCCGCGCCGAGATGCTGGCCGAACTGATGCGGCTGCGCTCGAACATCGCCATCGCCGGGACGCATGGCAAGACCACCACCACCACGATGGTCGCCACCCTTCTGGACAAGGGCGGCTTTGACCCGACCGTCATCAACGGCGGCGTGATCCATGCCTATGGCTCCAACGCCCGCGCCGGGGCAGGGGAGTGGATGGTGGTCGAGGCCGACGAATCCGACGGCAGTTTCAACAAACTCCCGGCCACCATTGCCATCGTCACCAACATCGACCCCGAACATCTGGAACACTGGGGCACCTTCGAGGCCCTGCGCAAAGGCTTCTACGATTTCGTCTCCAACATCCCGTTCTACGGCCTCGCCGTCTGCTGCACCGACCACCCCGAAGTGCAGGCGCTGGTTGGCCGCCTCACCGACCGCCGCATCGTCACATTCGGCTTCAACGCGCAGGCCGATGTGCGGGCGGTCAACCTGACCTATGATGCCGGGGTCGCCCATTTCGATGTCCTCTTGCAAAGCGAAGGCGAGGGCCGAGCGATCGACAAGCTGACCCTGCCGATGCCCGGCGATCACAACGTGTCCAACGCCCTGGCCGCCATCGCCGTCGCCCGCCACCTTGGCATGAAGGCGGCCGAGATCCGCGAGGCGCTGGCAGGCTTCGCCGGCGTCAACCGCCGCTTCACCAAAGTGGCGGAAGTGAACGCCGTCACCATCATCGACGACTACGGCCACCACCCGGTCGAAATCGCCGCCGTGCTGAAAGCCGCGCGTCAGGCGACCAAAGGCCGCGTCATCGCCGTCCACCAGCCGCACCGCTACTCCCGCCTGTCCAGCCTGTTCGAAGACTTCTGCACCTGCTTCAACGAGGCCGACGTGGTCGCCATCGCCGACGTCTATGCGGCGGGCGAAGACCCGATCCCCGGGGCCTCGCGCGATGATCTGGTGGCGGGCCTGATCGCCCACGGCCACCGCCACGCCCGCGCTTTGCTGGACGAGGCCGACCTCGCCCGTCTGGTCAAGGAACAGGCGCGGCCCGGCGACATGGTGGTCTGTTTGGGCGCAGGCTCCATCTCGGCCTGGGCCAACGCCTTGCCCGCCCGATTGAAGCGGCAAGCCACATGACCCCCGCCGCGATTTTTCTGCGAAAAATCCCATCCACGCACTCGGTTTTCTGTTTGAATTTTCGCAGAAAATTCGCGGGTGCCGCATGAGCCTGCCGCTGATCGTCGGTGCCTTGTGGGTGATCGCCGTCGCCATCACCGCCATGCTGCCGATGCGCCGCCAGTTTATCCCGGGCCTGCCCCTGCTGATCGCTGTCCCCTTCCTGTTGATCTGGATCGGCTGGACCCACGGCTGGCTCTGGGTCGCCGTCGGCACCTTTGCCTTCGTCTCGATGTTCCGCCGCCCGCTCAACTATTTCATCCGCAAGGCCCTCAGCCTGCCGCTGCCAGAACTGCCGCCCGAACTGCGCCCCAAATCCAAGCCGGAAGCCAAACCTTGATCTGGCCCCCCGTCGCAGGCTTTTTGTGGCTCATCGCCGCCAATGTGCTGGCGATGTTCCCCAGCCGCGATCACCACTGGCGCAACGCCTACCGACTGATCGGCATTGGCGTGCCGATCCTCGGCTGGATCACCTTCGAGAACGGCCCGCTCCTCGGCCTGCTGTTTCTGGCGGGCGGTGCCAGCGTGTTGCGCTGGCCGGTGTGGTTTCTGTGGCGTTTCTTGGCTCGGATCGTGCGGGGCTGATTCAGCGCGAAAATTTCCCTTGTGTGGAAGCAGCGGTCCCCCGATCTTGGCGAGATGGAACCGGAACAGATCAAAGACGGGTATTCTCTCGAGACTTGGCTGGATGCCAGGCCCGAAACCTCTCGTCGCCGAGATTCTTCGACTTTGGCGGTTCGATCTGCTGCTCGAATACTCCCTTTTTGGGGCCGGGCGATGGATGAGCCTTGGGCGTGGAAGGCCGATGCGACCGCACTGCCAGTTTTGAGGTTGGCGTTGATTGCCGGAGTTGCAGTGGTTTCACGAACCTCCGAAATCGAGAATGCCGTCAAGACCGCACGCAGAGCCTATGCTTCTGTCCTCAGTGCTTCCGTCGGTGCAGGGAGCGACAACCGAAACGCCATAAATGCCGCCAGTGCAGCAGCGGCGGCGGCCAACGAAAACACCAACTTTGCAGTCGAACACATGGCCGGTGCCTTCAGCTTCGTCTCCAACCTTATGTGGGAGCAGTTACGGGACGATCTTCGCATGATCACTGAAGAGCGCGACCCCCTGCAACTGCCACTGTGGTCGATTACCCGGCCCGATTGGTTCACGCAATTTGACGCTGAAACCCGCGCCATTTGGTCCAAGAATCCGCCCGGCGCATGGGACTTTTGGAGCCGCTGGTGGGATGGTGTCCTATCTGGCAAGCAACTCGATTGGGAGTTACAACGTCGCGTCGCTCTGATCCCTGATGAGGATTGGCAAAGGGGACCAGCGCATATCGCTGCCATCATTGTGCGCCTAGAGGAACAGTTCGCCCTCAGGACAAAAATCGCAGAACTCAAGGAAACCCTCCGCGCCATTGAAGTGCAACTCCTTTCGCAGGGTGCGACCGCTGCTCAAAGATCGCACAACCATCCACCTGAACTCGTGGATGCCCCAACCGTCATCGGCAGAGAAGTCGTTATCGCTATGGCTGCGCTTGACGAGGCGGAAACGGAACTTGCCAAGTTCAAATCTGACCCGTTAATTCTCAATCGTGTGGGGTCGGCGCTCCTGAAGGCCGCGATAGCGATTACAAAATACTGGGCAGGTCTTGCAGATGTGATTTTGACGAAGTCAGCGGAAGTGATCGGAGACACAGGGACAAAAGCTGTGATTGCCGCCGTGGCGCTGAACTACGCCCCGCAGTTCGGAAATGTCGGAAGGGCTCTGCTTGAACTTGCAGCGAAGTTGGCCATAGGCGGCTGATTCTCTCATCATGGTTAATGCCTATTCTGTCATAAAACGGTAGAGACGGGGGCAAGACGCCAGAAAGACGCATGCAAGACCGACAATTCTCCGCCAAACATTCAGATTAACGCCGCGTTCCCATACCCTAAAGGTCCGATGCACCCCCTCCCCACCCCCCGCGGCACCCTGACCCCCAACCGTTCCCTCGCTGACCTCACCTGGCTCCGCGTCGGTGGTCCGGCGGATTGGTTGTTCCAACCTGCCGATGAGGCTGATTTGGCTGACTTTTTAGCTCAACTCGACCCCGCCATCCCGGTCTTCCCAATGGGCGTCGGCTCCAATCTGATCGTTCGCGATGGCGGTTTGCGCGCCGTGGTGATCCGGCTGGGACGCGGCTTCAATTCCATTGAAATTCAAAGGGATAGCGTCGCCGCAGGTGCCGCCGCGCTTGACGCCCATGTCGCCCGCCGCGCTGCCGAAGCGGGCCTTGACCTCACATACCTGCGCACCATCCCCGGCTCCATCGGCGGCGCCGTCCGGATGAACGCCGGCTGTTACGGCAGCTACACCGCCGATCACCTGACCGAAATCCGTGTCGTGACGCGACAAGGTCAGATCAAAACTCTGCCTGCCGCCGCCCTCCACCTCGCCTACCGGCAGTCCATCTTGCCCGAAGGTTGGGTCATCACCCATGCGACGTTCCACGCTAAATCTGGTGACCCCTCAGCCTTGGATGCCAAGATGTCGGATCAAATCGCCAAACGCGACGCCAGCCAACCCACCAAAGACCGCTCCGCAGGCTCCACTTTCCGCAATCCGGCAGGCTATTCCTCCACCGGAAAGCCCGATGACAGCCACGAACTCAAGGCGTGGAAAGTGATCGAAGACGCCGGAATGCGCGGTTGCAAACTGGGCGGCGCACAAATGTCGCCGATGCATTCCAACTTCCTGATCAACGCCGGTGGGGCAACTGCCGCCGATCTGGAAAATCTGGGCGAGCAAGTGCGAAAAAGGGTTTTCCAAACCAGCGGCATCGCGTTAGAGTGGGAAATCATGCGCGTCG
>JAYUGA010000250.1:0-10489 GCA_043738565.1 Rhodobacterales bacterium | reverse complement strand
CGCGGGATGCACCCGCGACCGCCAGGTCTCGAAGGTGATCGGGGCCAGTTCCTCCTGCCGAAAGCCTAGCAATGCGGCCCAGTATTCATTCACCTGGGGATCGCCGGTCGCGACATTCCACTCCCAGGTGCAGATCTGGGCACCGTCGATCAACTTGCGCAGCCGCTGCTCGGCCAGTTTCAACTTGGTGATGTCGGAATGGACCTCGATCCTTTCGCCATCTGGCATCGGATGGGCCACCACCTGCACCACGCGTCCGTCAGGCAAGGTGCGTTCGCAATCGGAACCGTCGGCAAGGTGAATGTCAGATCGATTTTCTGCCGGAATGTCAGAATTCACCTCGTACCAATCCCGGAAGCGACGGTTGCTGGCCACCAGCCGATTGCCGGCGTCATAAATGGCTACGCCATCATCCAGCAAATCAATGGCAACGCGCGCCGGGTCCGCCGAAACACCGTCGATCGGCAGTTCAGGGCCAGGTGCGCGGTGCCGAATTCGCGGTTCGGCATTGGCGATGCTAGCGAGGTCTTTCGGTGCAGGGGACACGTGTGGCCTTTCAAACGAGCGGTTGGATGGCGTCTGCACGCAGTCTGTGGCGGTCAGGGGAATCTTTGCACCCAATCAGGCACAGTTGGAAATCTACACCACGCCAAGCATCGTCTTCACTGTGGCAACAAAGGTTTCCTTGCGCAGCGGCTTCGGCAGTGTCACTTCGGCCACGCCCCCCACCCGGCGGATTTCCACCGGTCTGGCATCAGCCGCAGCGGTGAACCTGATGACAGGCGTGGCCGCGTTGCAGGACCGCCCCGCACGCAGATGAAGCAGCACGCGATCTCCGGTTATGTGCGGCATCTGCTGGTCGAAGATCATCAGATCGTAGGTGTTGACCAGGGCTGCCTCAAGCGCCATGCGGCCATCCGACGCCACGGTCAGTTCCAGATCCTGCGTGTCGGCCAGAAATGCCCGCACAATGTCCTGATTGACCTCGTCATCTTCCGCGAGGAGTATCCGGTAGGTCCGGGTGCTGGAACTCTCACTCATCTTGGTCTCTTTCGTCGGGACAGTTCTTTCTACAGCTAAAATTTGACAACAGTTGAACATTTCCATGCCTGACGCATGGCGCAACAATCGGCAATCGGTTCATTCGAGGCTTCTTTCGGGCCGATGAAACCCAAGGTTGCACCACGCATGAACAATTTACAACAGTGTGCTTAGCGCATGGAAAAGGTCGTCCTGTTTGAACGGCTTGGCAATATGCGTGTCAAAGCCGCCGGCGATGTAGTCAGACACCTGGCTGGCCATCGCGTTGGCAGTCACCGCAATCGCGGGCACCCGGTTCAAGCCGCTGGCCTGTTCTGCCGCCCGAATTTCCGCCAGCGCACTCAGGCCGTCACGAACCGGCATCGCGATGTCCAGCAGCAGAATCGCGAAAGGTTCCTCCCGCGCCAGACCTTCTGCCCATGCGTCGATCGCTTGCTGGCCATTCTCGACCTCGGTGATGACCGCACCCGTCCGCGACAGCATCTCCCGCAAGACCAGAAGGTTGACCTCGTTGTCATCGGCACACAGCAGTCTGACACCGCCGAACGATTTGAGGATCGTCGTATCCGGCCCAATCAAAGTGACTGATTCAGGTGCCGCGCTTTCCGCCAGTGGCAGGGTTATCCTGATCTTGGTGCCGCGCTCGGGGAGACTCTTCACAGAAATTTCGCCGCCCATGAGCGTCACCAGTTGCCGGACGATCGAAAGACCCAACCCGGTCCCGCCAAAGCGCCGCGTCGTGCTGCCGTCGGCTTGCTCAAAGCTGTCGAAAACCCGCGAAACCTGCTGCTCGTCCATGCCGATGCCGGTGTCGGACACCTCGATTGCCAGAGGTTTTCCCGGCCGACAGGACAGTTTCAGCTGGACACTGCCGTGCTGGGTAAACTTGATCGCATTATCCAGAAGATTGTTCAGGATCTGATGAATGCGATGCGGGTCGCCCAAGCGCATGCCCTCGCAGCCTGCGCTTGCCAACATCTCGAACCCTATGCCCTTTTCTTCGGCTTGAATTGCATAGATTGCTTCGACCTGGCGCATGATTTTCATGGCTGAAAAGGGTACCTCTTCCAGCACCATCTTGCCGGATTCGATCTTTGACATGTCGAGAATGCCATTCAGCACGGTCAACAACGTGTCGCCCGATTTTCGGATTGTCTCGACCATCCGCTTGTGACTCGGTTCGGTCACCAGGGAATCCAGAACCTCTGCCATCCCCAGGACCCCATTCAGCGGCGTGCGGATTTCATGGCTCATATTTGCCAGGAACGTGGATTTTGCCCGGCTCATTTCTTCGGCGCGCAACAGCGCCTCCTCGATCCGCCTCGTCGCCATCAATTGTTCGGTAATGTCGGAAAAGGAAATTACAATCTGAAACTGATTTCCATCAAAGGTCAGCGGCGCAGCATTGCAGGACAAAATACGCCGCGTTCCGTCGGTCCAATGCAGTGCAAACCTGATGTCCCGCACTGGCTTTCCCGCCGCCATGGCCTGTCGTGACGGCAAATCCGCCTCGGGCAGCGGCCCGCCCTCGACCCGTTCCAGCCGCCACGCCGGGTTGCGGTAACTGCGCCCGACAATTTCCGACCGCGTCAGCCCCAGAACCCGCTCTGCCTCGCGATTGGCAAAGGTGAACACGCCATCGGTTGTCATCACCGCCACCGCCGAAACACTGGTATCCATGATTTGCGACAGATAGATCCGGCTTCCGGTCAATTCGTGCTCAAGTCGCTTTTGTTCGCTGACGTCGATGTGCACCCCGGCCACAACCTGCGCGCTGCCGTTCGCGGCGCGTTCGGTGACGCGGCTACGCGACAGGATCCAGACCCAATGACCGTCCAGATGCTGCATCCGGAATTCATTCTCGATCACGTCGGTTTCTTGGCCAAGCTCCTTGGAGCGAACCTTGTCCAGACGCTTGAGGTCCTCGGGATGCACGAGGGAGCGAAATTCCTCAGTGCGCAGGGTTGCAATGGACCTTGTCTCAAGACCGATGATTTCACCCCAACGGCCACCGACCTTGACGGCATCGCTGGCAATATTCCATTCCCAGGTGCCAATATCCGCACCTTCCATGATCCTGATCAGGCGCTGCCGCGCCGCGTCGCGATCCTGAAGCGCCAGCAGAAGATCGTTGTTCACGGCGTCCAGCGCGGCAAGTTGCTTCTTGCGGGCCGTGATGTCGATTCCGACCGCAATGCATCCGCCATCCGAAGTTCGCGAATTGATGCGGCGCATCCATCGACCGTCCGGCATTTGCACCTCATCCACGTATTGCGGTTGCCGATATTGCGCAAGGCGGGTTTCAAGGCCGGCTTCGGTGTCCCCGCTGCCCGAGCTGTCGGAGAAAAGTCCCTTGCCGATCCCGGCCCGCAACAGATCTGCCAGGGCCACGCCCGGAACCGCAATTCCGGCAAGTTCCGGGAAGGTGCGCAAATAGGCGCCGTTGACCGTGATCACCCGTTCGTCAGCATCCAGCACGACTACGCCATCCGGCAGCGCCATCAATGCGTTTTCCAGCCGCGTCTGGGCAACGGCCGCCTTGGCGGCAAGGGCCACCATCTCTGCTTCTTGTGCCTTCAGCCGCGAAATGTCCGTCTCGACCGAAACATAGCCCTGAAACTGGCCGCTCGCCGCGAACAAAGGCCAGATATTGAAATCAACCCAGTATTTCCTGCCGTGCCGGTCCTGATTGACGATTTCGCCGTGGAATGGCTTGTGCCGGGCGATGGCGGCACTGACTTTCGCGACAACGACCGGGTCGCTTTCGGCGCAGCGTACCAAGCCTCCCAAATCCGCGCCGCGAATTTCATCCAGCCGCCAACCGGTCTGTTTTTCAAATGCGGCATTTGCCCATGCTACCTGCCCATTCACATCAACGATGACGACCAGGTTGCCCATCACTTCGACGATCTTGCTCAGACGCAGCAGCTCTTCGCGCAACAGGGCTTCGCTGGTGATCTCCCGGACCAGAAAAATCGCACTCGGCTGCGCCTCGGGATCGGCTGCCGCCTTGCGGGTGCCGGTCAGTTCGAAATCATGCGGCCCATCCGCCAGATCGAGGCGATAGCGGACCTCACCGACGCTGCCGGTTGCCAGTACCTCCGCCAATGCTGCCATGGTGGTCGCAGCCACATCCGCAGGCAGGACCTCGGCTATGGTCTTTCCCGCAAGCGAGTCCTTCGCTGCGGCCATCAGACGTTCAGGCCCGGTCATGAACCCGGTGTAACGGCCGTCCGCTTCAATCTCGAACAACAGGCTTGGCAGCGCGGCCAGGGTCGCCTTCAGTCGGCTGGCAACCTCGGCGCCCTGTTTTTCAGTGGCACGGAGGGCAAGCGCCGACCCAACCAAACCGGCCATCGAGCTCAGAAGGTGCAGGTCGTCGTCCGAAATCGCCTGGCCAGGATTCTCCACCCCGAAAATGATTGCCCCGACCAGTTGCCCGTCATTGCGCATTGGCACGATGACCAGCCTTGCCAGCTTGCCTTGCAGCAGGGCAATTTCCGGCGCCTCGTCCGCCGGGTCGCCGGCGTTGCGCAGGAATGCGCGGCCATCCGCTGCCATTCGGGAAATGACGGCAGATGGGATCCCTTGCTCGGGTTGCCAGCAAGCCTGATTCCGGTCGGCATGTGAAGAATGGGTGCAGATGAACGAACCATTGCCGCCATCCAGAAACAGCGCGGCGTGATCGACCGGCGCATTCCGGCATATCCAGCTTAGACTATCCCCGATCGCGCCAAGTTGATCCACACCAGACGACCGCAAGACTCGATCAAGAACTTCGACAAGTTGAGCATCTGGCCGCACCGAGAACTCCCGCAAAAGCAGAGTAAACTACACCACAGTTTTGCCGGAAGGGAAAGCGACCCGTTTCGTCACAACTGACCCACCAGGCTTGCGGGTGTCGGGTTTGCGATGGACCGGCACCGAGGAGGAATGGAAGGCAGCCCGTGGTGGAGGGTGTTTCCGACGAATGCGCCATGAAAACCGTGCATCACAAAACGGAAGCAACGATGCAGTCTCGGTTGCCTGCTACCCTGCGAAATCGACAATCACCGCCACTCCCGGCGGCATCGGCGCATCGAACGCCCGCAACTCGGCGGAAGCCTGCGACAACGCCACAGCCCGCGCCACGATCGGGCGGACATCGACCATCCCGCGCTCGATCAACCCCAACAGCGACGGATAGCGCCAGCTTGGCATCCCGCGCGTGCCATACAAAGCCAGTTGCTTCATATAGACCGCGTTCATGTTGATCTGCATGCGGGCGGTATGCCCCACCGGCAAGCCAACCTGCACATGCCGCCCCAAAGGCCGCAGACATTCCAGCGATCCGTTGGTCGTAGCCTCGATCCCCAAAGCCTCGACCGAGACATGCGCCCCGCCACCCGTCGCCTCGATGATCCGCGCCGCGACATTGCCATCCCGCGCATCAATCGCCACTTCGGCCCCCAGTGACACCGCGTGCGCCAACCGCTCCGGCACCACATCCACCACCACAACCCGCGCCCCCAAGGCCCGCCCGATCAGCAGCGCCGACAGCCCGATCCCGCCGGTGCCATGCACCGCCAGCCACTCGCCCGCCTGCAAGGCCGCCCGCCCGGTCAGCGCGTGATAGGCCGTCGTCACCCGGCAGCCCAAGCCCGCCGCCAGTGCCGGCGTCAGGCTGTCCGGCAACCGCGCGAGGTTATGGGCATGCGGGGCAGAGACATATTCCGCATAGGCCCCAGGCTCGCCAAACCCCGGCACCCTTGCCGCCCGGCAGGTCGTGGTCTGTCCCGACCGGCATTCCGGGCATTCACCGCACGACAAGATGAACGGTGCTATCACCCGGTCGCCCGGCCGCCACTTGGCCAACACTCCGGCCGCCACCACCTCACCGCAATATTCATGCCCCGGAATCGCCCCCGGCTTGACGCGGGGATGCTCGCCGACCCAACCATGCCAGTCGCTGCGACAGATGCCACAGGCCAGCACCCGCAACACCACGCCATCCGCCTCACAGACCGGGTCAGCCACCGTCTCAAGGCTCAGGTCGGCGCGGTATTCCCGGATGACGGCCGCGCGCATCGCATGCTCCCTTTTGCTACAAGATCAGGCGACAACCGGCGCGCGGTGTCAATCCCGCATGAGAAAGTTAACGGATGGTAAAAATCCGCAAATCAAGTCATTGATTTCATTGTATATCTAAAAGCGTCCAGAACTGGACGGCGCTTTATAGCAATTCGATCCGGTAGCCCTCGATCACTGTGTTGGCCAACAGCTTTTCGCACATCGCCTTGACCGACGCTTCCGCCGCATCGCGGTCATTCTCTGCCAGGTCCAGTTCGATCACCTTGCCCTGCCGCACGCCATTTACACCGCCAAACCCCAGCGTCCCCAGGGCAAAGCGCACCGCCTCGCCCTGCACATCCAGAACCCCGGCCTTCAGCATCACGGTCACACGGGCTTTCATGCGTCTCTCCTAGTTGATCAAGGTCGGCTTCGGCGCATGGGTCACGTTCGAGGGCAGAACCCCCAGCCGCCGCGCCAGTTCGGTATAGACATCGGCCAAGGGCCCCGGTTCCGCCGCAGGCTCGCCCCGCTCGACCACGCCGCGCAAATCCCACAACCGGCACGAATCCGGGCTGATCTCGTCGGCCACGATCAGCCGCATGAAATCGCCTTCCCAGATCCGGCCCACCTCGATGCGGAAATCGGCCAGCCGAATGCCCACCCCCATCATCACGCCCGACAGGAAATCATTGACCCGCAGCGCCAGCGCGATCATGTCATCCAGATCCTGCTGACTGGCCCAACCGAAGGCGATGATATGCTCCTCGCTGACCAAGGGCGAATTCAGGCGGCTGTCCTTGTAGTAATATTCCACAATCGGCCGCGGCAAAGGCGTCCCCTCGGGAATCCCCAGCCGGATCGACAAATCACCGGCGGCAAAGTTGCGCACCACGACCTCGACCGGAATGATCTCCGCCATCCGCACCAGTTGCTCGCGCATGTTGATCCGGCGGATGAAATGGGTCGGCACACCAATGCTGTTCAGACCCGCCATGAAAAACTCGGACAGCCGGTTGTTCAGCACACCCTTGCCCTCGGATGCCGCAGCCCCAACCTCCGGCGTCGCCGGGCTGGCCGCGCCTTCATCCTTGAAATACTGGATCAGCGTGCCGGGTTCCGGGCCCTCATACAGGATCTTGGCCTTGCCTTCGTAGACCTTCTTGCGCCGTGCCATGAACTCTCCGAAAACCCAAACTGGCGGTGGCACCAATATGCCCCGCCCGGTTGGGCCAGCCTATAGGCCAAAGGCGGTCGCCTCGCAAGGCGGTGCAGGGTTCCTCTTGCAGGGAACGCCCGCGAAGGGCATATGGGAAGGCAACGATCTGACAAGGCCGGGGGCAAGACCATGACCACTTTTGACGACCGCGAGCATGCTTTCGAGGCCAAGTTCGCCCATGACGCCGACATGCAGTTCCGCGCCGAAGCCCGCCGCAACAAGCTCTTGGGCCTGTGGGCTGCCGAGTTGATGGGCAAATCGGGCGACGCCGCTACCGCTTATGCGCTGGAAGTGGTCAATGCCGACTTCGAGGAAGCCGGCTATGAGGATGTGATCCGCAAAGTGACCGCTGATCTGGCTGGCAAGGCGACTGAGGGCCAAGTCCGCGCGAAGCTGGGCGAACTGCTGTTGGTCGCCAAGTCGCAACTCGTCAACGAGTTCTGATCAAGGAGACGACCCATGCCACAGGATGCGCTTTCCCGGCTGCTGTCGCAGCGCGACTGGCTGATGGCCGACGGTGCCACCGGCACCAACCTGTTCAACATGGGTCTGGAAGCGGGTGAGCCGCCGGAATTCTGGAACACCGACCGCCCCGACAACATCCGCTGCCTGTATCGGTCTGCGGTCGAGGCCGGGTCGGATATCTTCCTGACCAACAGCTTCGGCGGCAACGCGGCGCGATTGAAGCTGCACAACGCCCAAGGCCGGGTGCGCGAGTTGAACAAGGTGGCCGCTGCCTTGGGGCGCGAGGTTGCCGATGCCTCGGGCCGGGTCGTCGTGGTCGCGGGTTCCGTTGGCCCCACCGGTGAGATTTTTGAACCGATGGGCAATCTGACCCACAGGACGGCGGTCGAGATTTTCCATGAACAGGCCGTGGGCCTGAAAGAAGGTGGCGCGGATGTTTTGTGGGTCGAAACCATGTCGGCTTTCGAAGAATACGCCGCCGCCGCCGAGGCCGCTCAGCTTGCCGGAATGCCGTGGTGCGGCACGATGAGTTTCGACACCGCCGGTCGCACCATGATGGGGATCACCTCTGCCGCGATGACCGCTTTGGTCGAAACCCTGCCGAATCCGCCGATTGCCTTCGGGGCGAACTGTGGTGTAGGCGCATCCGACCTGATGCGGACGGTGCTGGGCTTCGAAACCGCTGGCACCTCGCGCCCGATCATCGCCAAGGGCAACGCCGGGATCCCGAAATACCACGAGGGCCACATCCATTATGACGGCACGCCTGCGTTGATGGCGGAATATGCCGTGCTGGCCCGTGACGCCGGGGTCAGGATCATCGGCGGCTGCTGCGGCACCATGCCGGATCATCTGAAAGCCATGCGTCACGCGCTGGAAACCCGCCCCAAGGGAGAGCGCCCCACGGTTGACGACATCAAGGGCAAGCTTGGTGGCTTCTCGTCCGCCTCTGATGGCACAGGCGATACCTCCGGCGACCCAAAACGCGAACGGCGCGGGCGGCGGGGCTAGAAAAGGGTCAGTTGATCGCCCGCCCGTGGCGGTGCCTTGAAAAGATCGGTTCGCAGTGGTGGCAGTGGCGCATTCAGCCCCAACCGCGCCACCGCCAGCTTGAACCGCCGCTCCATCAGATCGGGCCACAATCCTTCGCCGCGAAAGCGCTTCCCCCATTCCGCGTCATATTCCTTGCCGCCATGCAACTCCCGCACCCGCGCCATCACCTTGCCCGCGCGGTCAGGATAGTGCTGCTTGAGCCAGTCCTGAAACAATGCCGACACCTCTAACGGCAGGCGCAGCGCGATAAAACTGGCCGCCACCGCCCCAGCCTCCTTGGCCGCAGCCATGATCGTCTCAAGCTCGGGATCAGTCAGCCCCGGCACAACAGGGGCAATCATCACCCGCACCGCCACACCTGCCTCGCTTAACCGCCTGATGACTGCCAACCGCCGCAATGGTGACGCCGCCCGGGGTTCCATCCGCCGCGCCAACACCGGGTCAAGCGTGGTGATCGAAATCCCAACCCGCACCAGTCCGCGCGCCGCCAAAGGCGCCAGAATGTCCAGATCCCGCTCCACCAACGTCCCCTTCGTCGTGATCGCGACGGGATGCCGAAACGCCGCCAGCACCTCCAGCACCTCGCGCATCACCCGGTGTTCCGCCTCGATCGGCTGGTAGGGGTCGGTATTGGTGCCAAGCGCGATCACCGCCACCCTATAGCTTTTCGCCCTGAGTTCCCGCTCCAGCACCTTGCCAATCCCCGGCCTGGCAATCAACTTCGTCTCAAAATCCAGCCCCGGTGACAGGTTCAGATAGGCATGCGTTGGCCGCGCAAAACAGTAAATGCAGCCATGTTCACAACCGCGATAGGGGTTAATCGAGCGATCAAACGGCAGGTCCGGCGAGCGGTTGTAGGTGATGGCCGACCGGGGCCGTTCCAGCCGCACTTCGGTGCGCACCAGCCGCTCGTCCTCGACCATCTCCCAGCCATCGTCATAGGCAACCCGCGCGGTCGCCTCGAACCGCCCGGTCGCATTGCTCCCTGCCCCGCGCGCCCGCAGCCGCTGTCCCGGCAAAACGCTGTTTTCCTTGAGTTGCATCCCGCTACCCTGGAACGAAACCAGAACTAATTCCACTGGAAAATCCACCCGCCCCCCCTTGCTGTCGGCTTTCATCCGGGGCATGTCGCAAATCGAAAAGTCCGCGCGGGCCTTTGGCCCCATTGACAGCTAACCTGCCGGAGGAGCGCCCAAATGGCCGACGACGAAATCATCCTGTCCGAACTGTCGGATGACGAACTGGTCCTGCAAATGCATGACGACCTGTACGACGGCTTGCGGGAAGAGATCGAAGAGGCGGTCAATATCCTGATTGCGCGCGGTTGGGCCCCCTATGACGCGCTGACCAAGGCGCTGGTTGCCGGCATGACCATTGTCGGCGCCGACTTCCGCGATGGCATCCTGTTCGTGCCGGAAGTGCTGCTGGCCGCCAATGCGATGAAGGGCGGCATGGCCATCCTGAAGCCGCTGCTGATTGCAACCGGTGCTCCCCGCATGGGCAAAATGGTCATCGGCACCGTCAAGGGCGACATCCACGACATCGGCAAGAATCTGGTCGGCATGATGATGGAGGGCGCGGGCTTTGAAGTGCGCGACCTCGGCATCAACAATTCGGTCGACAAATATCTGGCGGCGCTGGCAGAGGAAAAGCCCGATATCC
>JAYUGA010000249.1:0-3848 GCA_043738565.1 Rhodobacterales bacterium | reverse complement strand
GCATGCCGCTGAAACTGACCGCCGAATACGAGCACTGGCGCCGGGTCGAGGATGCCGATGGCGCGGGCGGCTGGGTCAACTTTGCCCTGCTGTCCGGGATGCGCTCCGTTCTGGTGACGCAGGACTTGGCGCAGGCCTTCAGCCAGCCCGACGCCAAATCGGACGTGATGTATCAATCCGAACTGGGCGTCGTCGGTAAACTGCTGGAGTGTGTGCCGCTCTGGTGCCGGATCTCGGTCGAGGGCGAAAAGGGCTGGGTCAGCAAGACCGCGCTGTGGGGCGTGACCCCAGACGAGATATTCCCCTAGGGCCAATCCGCTTCAGATGCCGGCCTGCCCTTGCCGAAGCGCTTCGCAGTCGCTACATAGCGAATTATCCAGATGAATAACAAGCTGACATGACCGCAGAACGCCGCCCTTACCGCCGCGAGGCCGAAGACAAACGCCGTCAGGCGCTGATCGCAGCCACGCTGTCGCTGGTTGCCGAAGGCGGCGCACGGATTGCCACGGTGCGGGCGATTGCCGAACGGGCCGGGGTGACGGCGGGGCTGATCCGGCACTATTTCCAAAGCAAGGATGGCCTGATCGCCGCCGCCTACCGCCACCTGATGGAGCGGATGACCCACGAATCCTCTGCCGTGCTGAAAGCCGCGCCGCATGACCCGCAGGCCCGGCTGGCGGCCTTTGTCGCAGCCGCCCTGCGCCCGCCGGTGGTGGACCGGGAGGCGCTGATCCTGTGGGCTTCGTTCATGCAGGAAACCAAGCGCGATGCGGCGATGCTGGCGACCCATTCCAGCACCTATCTGGGTTTCCGCGACCTGTTGCAGGGCCTGATCGCCGCCCTGCCGCAAGACCGCAGCGCGGCAGAACTGCGCCAGATGGCCATCGCCTGCAACGCGGTGATCGACGGGTTGTGGCTGGAAGGCTCGGCCCTGCCCGAGGCGTTTGCAACCGGAGAACTGGTCCAGATCGGCATCAATTCGGTGGGTGCGATCCTTGGGCTGAAACTGTCCAATTACATGCTGTTCACCGGGCCGATCACGCCATGAACTATGCGGACATCACCGACAGACTGGCCGGCCTCGGCGGGGTGAAATGGGAAATCCACGCCCGTGCCCGCGCGATGGCTGCGGCGGGCCAGGAGATATTGTCGCTGACCATCGGCGAACCCGATGTGCCGCCACCGCCCGAACTCTTGGCCCGCGCCCGCGAGGCGATGGAAAACGGCCGTGTCGGCTATTCCAACGGCCGGGGCGAGCCGGGGCTTTTGGCGGCGCTGTCGGCCCGCTATTCCAGACGATGCGGCCGCACGATCGGTCCCAACCAGATCATCTGCCTGCCCGGCACCCAGACCGCGCTTTACGCCACCCTGCTGACCCTTGTCGGTCTGGGTGACGAGGTTCTGGTCGGCGACCCGATGTATGCCACCTACGAAGGCGTCATCGCCGCGACCGGAGCCAGCATGGTTGCGGTGCCGCTGCGCCCCGAACACGGCTTTCGCATGCAGCCCGCCGATGTCGCCGCGCGGATCACCCCGCGCAGCCGCGTGCTGTTTCTGAACACGCCGCACAACCCGACCGGTGCCGTGCTGACCCGCGACGAGGTGCAGGCGCTGGGCCGGCTGGCCCGTCAGCATGACCTGTGGATTGTGTCGGACGAGGTTTACGAGGAACTGATCTTCGACGGCGGCACTTTCGCTTCGCCGCTGGACGAGGCTGATCTGGCGGAACGCACCATCGTCGCGTCCTCGATTTCCAAATCGCACGCCGCCCCCGGCTTCCGGTCGGGCTGGTGCGTCGGGCCGGGCGAGTTCACCGCGCGCCTGCTGCCGGTCGCCGAAACCATGCTGTTCGGCAACCAGCCCTTCATCGCCGACATGACCGCCCTTGCGGTCGCGAAACCTTCTGCCGTGGCCCGTGGCATGGCCGACCGCTTTGCCCACCGCGCCCGGATGATCCACCACATGCTGCACCGCAACGACCTGCGCGTGCACCTGCCCGGTGCCGGCATGTTCACCGTGATCGACATTTCCGCCACTGGCCTGTCCGGCGAGGCTTTCGCCCGCAAATTGCTGGTCGAGGAATCGGTGGCCGTCATGCCAGGCGAAAGTTTCGGGCGGGCACTGGCGGGCTGGCTGCGGGTCAGCCTGACCCGGTCTGATGCCGAAACCGCCGAGGCCTGCCGTCGCATCGCCGCCTTCACCGCCAGAGAGATGGGCAGCAAAGCATGAGAACCGTTGGCGAAAGACTGGTGGAAGGCTTGGCCGCGCGGGGCGTCAAAGTGGTGTTCGGCATTCCCGGCGTCCATACGGTCGAACTGTACCGCGGCCTCAGCGGCAGTCCCATCCGTCACGTCACCGCCCGCCACGAACAAGGCTGCGCCTTCATGGCCGACGGCTATGCAAGGGTGTCAGGCGAACCCGGCGTCGCCTTTGTCATCACCGGTCCCGGCCTGACCAACGCCCTGACCGCGATGGCGCAAAGCCGTGCAGACAGCATCCCGGTCCTGATCATCTCCGGTGTCAACCGCCGCGACAGCCTGGGCAAAGGCCTGGGCCGCCTGCACGAACTGCCGGATCAGGCTGCAATGGTTCGTACCCTGTGCCCCACGCGCCAGATCACCGACCCCAACGACGTTGGCCCCGCCCTTGACTGGGCCTTTGCCCTGCTGACCTGCAATCGCCCCGGCCCGGTCCATCTGGAAGTGCCGACCGACGTGATGCCGCTGCCCTGCGAACCGCTGCCCGCCCCCACCCCGCGCACTGCCGCCGTGCTGCCACCTGCCACCCATCTTGCCCGCGCCGCCGCCCGCCTCAATGCCGCGAAAAATGTCGTGATCCTTGCCGGTGGTGGCTGCCGCCATGCCGAAGCCGCGCTGCGGGCGCTGGCGGAAAAGCTGGACGCCCCGGTGATCCAGACCACCAACGCCCGGGGGCTGTTGCACCGCCACCCTTTGTGCCTGCCGGCCTCGCCCAGTCTGCATGCCACCCGTGTGCTGATCCGCGCGGCGGGCCAGATCCTCGCCATCGGCACCGAATTCGGCGAGACCGATTACGACATATATGCCAATCACGGCTTCCCCGACCTGCCCGGCATGATCCGCATCGACCTCTCGCCCGACCAGCTTGCCCGCCAATCCGCCGCCGTGACCCTGCATGGCGATGCCCGAGCCACGATGGCGGCGCTGGTGCCGCTCCTCACCCAACGCAACGACAAGGGTGCCGCCCGCACTGAGACGACAGCCATCGCCGCCCGCGCCGAACTGACCGAGGCCGGCACCGCCATGCCCGGCCAACTGGATATGGTCGAGGCGATCCGCACCGCCCTGCCGCGCGCCATCATCGTCGGCGACAGCACCCAGCCGGTCTATGCCGCCAACCTGTTTTATGGCCACGACCGCCCTGCAGGCTGGTTCAACGCCGCCACCGGCTATGGTGCGCTGGGCTTTGCCCCCGGTGCCGCAGTGGGGGCAGCACTCGCCGCCCCCGGCACCCGCGTTGTCTGCCTGATCGGCGATGGCGGCCTGCAATTCAGCCCCGGCGAATTGCGCACCGCGGTGGACGAGAAGCTGCCGATCACCTTTCTGGTCTGGAACAACGCCGGTTTCCGCGAAATTGCCGACGCGATGCGCGGCGCGAATACCGAAATCATCGGCTGCCACCCCTCGCCCCTGCGGATGGAGCCCTTCGCCGCCGCCTGCGATCTGCCCTTCACCTCGATCCCGCAAGACCCCGAAGTGCTGCACTGGGCGCTGACCCAACCCAGTGACGGCCCCCGCATGATCGAGGTCCGCGTGACCCTCTGACCCGGTTTGGATTCGGCCCGGCCAAGCCGCCGCGCAAGACCCTTT
>JAYUGA010000248.1:0-10588 GCA_043738565.1 Rhodobacterales bacterium | reverse complement strand
GCTCCTCACCGGCCGAGAACATCTGGCAGTTCATGCGCGACAACTGGCTGTCAAACCGCATCTTCACCGACCAGGGCGACATCGTCGAGCATTGCTGCCAAGCCTGGAACCGCCTCACAGACTGCCCGTCCCGCATCACTTCCATCGGAATGCGCGATTGGGTCCATGGGTTGTAATCAATGAGTCTTGGTATGAGGCGGGATTTCATCGCCCCAACACCGCATCGGGGCAATGTCTAGCTTTCCGCCCGGTCCGTGATGGACTATCATTATCGCACCGAGACGTGAGTGAAATGCCAAAACCCGATCCAAAGCCGCTTGCCGATGCCATGCCGTTGCGCGATGCGCTGCGTGGGTTGCGCCATGCCGTGTGGCGCGGGGGCGAGACGTTGCTTGACGCGATGCCCGTCGACTCGCTGCCGCGTCCGGCTGCCGAGTTGGCTGGGGCGGTGTTGCGTGAAGTGGGCGAGTTTGCCAAGGGTGTGAACGATGTCGCGTCGAGGCTGGCGCGCCTGGCACTTGGGGCCAGTGCCAAGCCGCAGGGAACGCTGCACGATCTGACCGCGCGTCAGGGCGCTGAGGACGGCTTTGCGCAAGGCATCAATGCCGCCATGCGCGCCGTGCGGCGTCATCTGAACGCGCCATCGGCCTATGTCAGCGAAACTGCGGCGCGGTCTGCCTATCTTGCGCTGACGCCGGAACAACGACTCGGGTCTGATGCCAGCATCGCAGCAGCGCTGTCGTTGGCGTTGGCAGAGGCAAAGGTTTTGCGTGGGGTATCGGCTGCGGATAGGGCACTGGTTGCGGGCCATTCACTGGATCACATCGCGATCTTTGCAGTCATGCTTTGGCTGCAATCCAACCGCAGCGAAGCCGAAGACGAGAAAGCCCTTGAAGCCGCGACTGACCTTGCAGTGGCGCTCGCCGCCGAGGCTGACGCGGCCTTCCGGGATAAGGACACCACACGGCTTGCCACGCTTTATGCCGAGTTCGCCTCCCATGTCTGATCTGCCGCCACTTACTGACAGTCTGCCGCCAACGAACGAGCCGTTGCGGATCGCTGTTCGGCGCATGCGGTGGTTCCGCGCGGCGTTTGACGCCTATGTCGCGGCTATTGGGGTCAGGATCGGTTGCACCTACAAGATTGATGAGGCCAGGCTTGCGGGTATCTTCGTGCGCTGGCTTCGGGCTGTTGAGCGGCAAAGGCCAAGCGACGCCAAGGACCGCCATGATTATTTCGAATTCGCAGCCGGCCTGATGCTGCGTGAGTTGACGGCAGACATGCCGCTTTCGGTCATAACGCCGCCAACCAGGACCGAGGCCAACTCGGCCGCGACCTTCTGGCCCGAGGGCTATGCTTGCACGATGTTCTGCCTGACCGTGCATTCCGCTGCCATGCAACAAGAATTTCAAGACAAGCCAGAGGTTTCCCCCGCCATTGATGATCTGCGACATTGGTGGTCGTTCAAGGAAAACGCGCGGATGGATGCGTCTTTTTCCGTCGGCTTTCTGCAAACTTTGCTGGGCCACCAACCCAATTGGGTGATGCCGGACGTCTTCCGCGCAAGGCTCCGACACGAATTGAAGACTTCTTAAGGCTTCTCATCCGCAAGCCGTTCGGCCACCAGTTCATCTACGATCAGCACGGTGGGCTGCAACAATTTCAGCGCAGCGCGGATGACGCCGAATTTCTGCCACCCACCCGATGCGAGGATGATATTGCGGGTGCCGCGCAAGTCGAGTGGGTTGACGGCCAGCACCCGTCTGTTCACCGGATGATCGACGATATTGCCGTCGGCATCGACAAAATGACACAGCACGTCGCCAATTGCACCGGCACGCTCCAAAGAGGCTTGCTCTTCACTTGTCAACAGCCCGTATTGCCGAAACACGGAATGCGGTGTCAGATCGCCGACAGAGACGATGGCCATGTCCAGCGAACGGGCGCGCAGGAAGATATCGCTCATTCCGGTGTGGGCCGCCAATGCGTCGCGTGTGACCGGATCGGGGGCAAAGACGGGGCCGGCCATCATGTAGCATTCGGCGCCCAGACGGGCGGCCACGCGCCAGGCGAATTCGGATGGGTTCTGGTCGCTGACGCGGGTCAGGCCGCCCAGCAAGGACATGACGCGAATGCCATCCGGATTGCGCGGCACGATGGCGGGAACGGCCGCCGAAAGCGTCTTTCCCCAGCCAAGACCGATCGTCATGTTGGCGCTTAGGGCTTGCGAAATATAGGCGCCGACCTCGGCCCCGATGATCGTGCGCAGTTGGGCTTCATCCTGTGGGGTGGGCAGAACAATGGCTTGGGTCAGACCCCACCGTTTCTCAAGGGCGCGTTCCAGCGCGACGCAATGCGAAAGGCGGGTCGTGACGCGGATCTGGACAGTGCCATCCAGCCGCGCCGCCGACAGGATCCGCAGAACGCGCGACCGGTTCAACCCGACTTTGTTGGCTACTTCGTCCTGGGTCAGCCCCTCAACATAGTAAAGCCAAGCGACCCGCGTTTTCACATCCTCACTTACATCTTGTGTTATCACGGTGGTCATGGTCTCTCCCTGGCTCAATCAAACGAAACGTGGTCATTCCATTCAAATGTCCGGATTTTTCAGTTCGCCCGGCGACGCAGCAAATCGACCAATACCGCGAGCAGCACGACAGCGCCGACGATCACTCTTTGCCAGAAGCCCGATACGTTCATAAGCACCGTTCCATTGGCAAGCACCGTCAGTAGGAGTGCCCCGAGCACCGTGCCGACGATCGAGCCCTGCCCTCCGCGAAGCGAGGTGCCGCCCAATATCGCCGCGGTGATCGCCCCCATCAGCCAGCCTTCGCCGACCGACGGCTGCGCGCCGTCCATGCGGCTGGCAAACAGGATACCGGCCATCGACGCCAACATGCCGGAAAGTCCGTAGGCGATGAATTCCACCCGCCACGCCGGGATGCCAGCCAGAACTGCCGCGTCGCGGTTGCCGCCCACGGCAAAGATGTTTCTGCCGAAGCGGGTCTGGGTCAGCATCCAGATCAGGAAAAGCGCCGCAGCGATAAAGATCAACACCGGCACCGGAATGCCAAAGGGCTCGCCTTTGCCGAAGACCGTGAAGCTTTCGCCAAGCGGCCGGATCGGATAACCCTTGGTGATGACGAGCGTCAGGCCGGCAAAGATTTCCCAGGTGGCGAGCGTCACGATGAAGGGATTGAGCCTCAGCAAAGACACGAATGTGCCGTTGATCGCCCCGAGGAAGAAGCCGAAAGCCATGGTGAACGGGATCACCAGCCAGGGATGCAACCCCCATTGGGTAAGGGCGATGGCCCCCACGATCGCAGAAAGACCGGCCCCGGCACCGACGGACAGGTCGATCCCGCCCACCAGCAGCACCAGGGTCTGTCCCAGGGCAACCAACCCGACAAACGCCGTCGTCCGGACCACGAGCGACACGTTGAAGGCCGACAGGAAAGTGTCGGTGGCGAGACTCAGAACCAGGACCAGAATCGTCAGCGCAACCAGCACGCCGCTGGCTTCCCAACCCCAGAACCGGGTAATCAGCGACGCCCGCCGGCGTTCATTCTTTCGTGCGATCATAGCGGCCCCCAAAAATTCATTGCGCCATTCCTTTCCGTCAGCTCATCGCCAATTGAAGGAGGCCCTCCTGCGTTGCGTTCTGCCGGTCCACCACGCCCTTCACGAATCCTTCGTGCATCACGAGAATGCGGTCGGCCACGTCAAGCAGTTCTTCCATTTCCGACGAAATCACGATGATCGAAATGCCGCGGTCTTCGGTCAGGCGTCGCAGCACGCTTTGAATCTCGAACTTGGCGTTGACGTCGATTCCGCGGGTGGGCTCGTCCATGATCATCACCTTGGCGTCGCGCATCAGCCAGCGGGCGATGATGAACTTCTGCTGGTTGCCGCCTGAAAGGCTGGTGATCGGATCTTTCAGCGAATTGAATTTGGCCTTCATCAGCTGGGCAAGGCGTTCGACCTCGGCCAGCATGTCGCGGTTGCGGATGTGCAGGAAACTGGTGAAACGTTCCAGCGTCGGCAAGGCGGTGTTTTCGGCGATCGACAGCAGCGGGAAGATGCCGTCCTGCTTGCGCTCCTCGGGCAGGTAGATGAGCCCGGCCTGAATCGCGTGGTAAGGGGACGCGAACGAGACCACCTTCCCGTCCAGACGGATGGTCCCCGACTGGGCGCGGGTGGCCCCGAAGATACATTTCGCCATCTCGGTCCGGCCCGAGCCGATAAGGCCCGACACCCCGAGAATCTCGCCCTTGTGCAGTTTGAACGAGACGTTTTCGAACTCGCCGGCACGGGTCAGGCCCTCCACCTCCAGCACAGTCTCCGTCTTGGCCAAGTCCCGGAGAGCCTGAGCCCCGATTTTGGGGGGGCGGCCTGCCATCAGCCGGACCATCGCGTCGCGCGAGGCGTCTTCGGGGCGCAGTTCGCCGACATGCACCCCGTCGCGCAGCACGGTGATGCGATCAGACAGCCGCAGGACTTCCTGAAGACGGTGCGAGATGTAGAAGGCCGAGCGGCCTTCGCGGGCAAGCGACTCGATATAGCGCAACAGCACTTCTTCTTCGCGGTAGGTCAAGGTTGCGGTGGGCTCGTCGAAAATGATGATCCGGGCTTCGGTGGCGGCGGCGCGGGCGATCTGCACCAGCTGCTGCTGCGCCTTCGACAGGCTCGAGACTTTGGCCCGCGGGTCGATTGAGTTGTCAACCTGATGCAGGTGGTGGGTGGCCTGCTCGCGGGTTTGCCGCCAGTCAATGCCGGCAATGCGGCCGCGCTGCGCGCCAAGCAGGATATTTTCGTAGACCGTCAGGTCTGGAACCAGGCTGATTTCCTGCGGAGCGATGGCGATGCCGTGACGCTGGGCATCCTTCGGGCTGTGGAACTGCACCGGCACCCCGTCGACGAAAAGTTGACCTTCGGTGGGGGCGAAGCGGCCGCAGATGATGTTCATCAGGGTCGACTTGCCAGCGCCATTCTCGCCGATGATCGAATGGACCTCGCCGCGGTTCAGCGTGACGGTGACTGCGCTGAGCGCCTGCACCGGGCCAAAGGATTTCGAGATGGCGCGGGCCTCAAAAACGGGAACGGGGGTTGACATGTCGCGGGCTCCGAGTGGTTCGATGTCCGTCGGACGGAACCGGGCGCACCCGAAGGTGCGCCCGGCCGTATTCAGTTGTTATTTGCAGTCGGCCTTAGTGAAGAACCGCGAACCGGTGTTGTGGAACATCGGGATCGTGTGGTTCTCGTTCATTGCGACCATGTATTTCACGGCCCAGTAGCCCATGTCCCATTGACGCTGGGCTTTCAGCGCGTCGATCACGCCCTTGCAGACGAAGTCCACCGCCTCGGGCAGGTCGTCCATGCCGACGATGGCCACCTTGCCGGCCAGGCCAGCGTTCTCTACCGCGCGTGCGGCACCAATCGGGTTCGACGCGTTGGAAGCAAAGATCCCCGCGAGGTCCGGATTGGCCGACAGGGCGGATTCGGTCAGTGCGACGGCATTTTCAAGGATGTCGTCGTCAGGCTGTTCGAACACGATCTTCATGTCGGGATACTGTTCCAGCGCCTTTTTGAAACCGGTGATGCGCTGCACGTGGTCCGAGGCCGTCAGGCTGCCCGAAAGGATGGCGATCTTGCCCTTGCCGCCCAGCTTCTTGGCGAGAAAATCGCCCAGATCATAGCCATCCTGCTCGCTCGACTTCGGGCCGATGAAGGGGAAGGCATCATCGCAGAACGAATTGAAGGTGATGACGTTGATGCCGGCTTTCACTGCTTCCTTCAGCAGTTGCACGTTGGTTGCCTGATCCAGGCAGGCGACGGCAAGGCCATCGGGGTGGCGGCCGATATTGGCCTCGATCCGCGCGTTCTGGTCCAACACGTCGGCCTGCGGCGGCTGATCCCAGATCATGTTGACCTTGATGCCCTCCTTGGCCAGTTCGTCGACGGCGAATTTGCCGCCTTCGGCCACGACGTCATACCAAGGATGGATGACCTTGGGAACGAAGACAAAGGTCAGTTCCTTGGTAATCGGCGTAATCAGGTCACCCTGACCGCCGGCAATGGCCGGAAGTGCGGCGACGGACATGGAAGTAGAAACGGCAAGGGCAGCAAGCCCTCTCACTAGGTTCTTCATGGGTTTTCCTCCTGTTGACTTTTGTGGTGGTAACGTTGTCGGCCCCGCCTTACGCGGCCTTGACCGAACAGCTTTTCATGAAGGCCAATGTGGCTTCCAAAGAAACGACTCCCGCCTGACTGCCCAGCCCAGTGGCATTGAGCGCTGAGGCAGCCTGGGCGAGCCTGACGGAATCCTGCGGGCTCATCCCGTTCAGAAGTCCCGCCGCAAATCCCGCGTTGAAGACGTCACCGCAGCCGCAGGTGCAGACGACTTCTATCGAATAGGCTGGAATGGTGAAGCTCAGGCCGGTCCGGTCGCGGTAATAGGCCCCGTCCGCGCCCAGCGTGAAGATGCAGGCAAAGGCGCCCAGCTTGATGAATACGGCGGCCATCTCGTCCAAGCCTTCCAACCCGGTCAGCGCCCGAGCCTCCTCGACCGAGGGGATGAAGTAATCCGTCCACGGCAAGACCGCGGCCACGTCCGGCAGATCATCGGGAGAGCCGGCAAAGACGTCAACCGTGGTCACGCAGCCCCGCTCTTTGGCGTGACGCATCAGGGCGGCGTTTTGCGGACCATCCATGGCATCCATCAGCCCGACGCCGCCCAGGTGAAGCACCCGGGCGTCAGTGACCGCATCAAAGCGATCCTGCGGCACGGTGAAATGACCCGTCGCCCCCTTAACATGTAGCGCAGGGCGGGTTCCGTCGGCACGGGTCAGCACGATGGAACTGGAGGTTGGCACATCGTCAAACCGTTGCAGGCCTGATGTATCGACGCCAAAGGACTCCAACCGGCTGACGGCCCAATCGCCCATCATGTCGCGGCCATAGCCGCCGACGGCCAGCGTGTTAAGTCCGAGCTTAGCTCCGACGATCGCCGCCGTGCCCGCCGCACCTGATACCGCGAGGGTGATCTCACGGATGAAGTTGGTGCCACCGCCGTCGGGCACGGTGCTAAACGGCCAGCCCAGACAATCAAATGTGTAGAATCCCACTGATACATAGTCGTGACGCATCTGCGCTCTCCCTCAAACTTATGTCCCATTTGAAACGCACAAAGAGACTATAGTCAATACAAATGTTTTATGTAACTCGCCGGTTTCAGGCCGGAACTTGGCTATCTAAGCAGAATGAATGCAAAATATGACGGTTGCAATATTCAGGTTGCGCGAGATGAACTGATCATATTATATTGTATATATACTTTTGTGCACGGAGGCGACCATGAAGGCAGCGATTCTGAGCGCGCCAAACGAACTGGCATTCACGGACGCCGCAGATCCTGTGGCGGGTTTGGGCGATCTCGTCCTGAAGATCAGGGCAGCGACGATCTGCGGCACAGACATTCGAGTCTTTCGGGGGCGCAAGACTGCGGGCATCCGCTATCCGTCGATCATCGGGCATGAATTCTCGGGCGAAGTGGTTGAAGCGGGCAAGGATTCTCCCTTTGCCAACGGCCAGCGCGTTGGCGTTTGCCCGGCCATTCCCTGCGGCCATTGTCCTCAATGTCTGCGTGGCAATGAGAACCTGTGCCCCCAACTTCAGGCCATCGGCTATGAAATCGACGGTGCCTTTGCAGAATACATCCGGGTTCCGGCAAAGGCCGTGGCCCTGGGCAATGCCCACCTGTTGCCCGATGCGATCAGCTATGAAGAGGCTGCCCTGATCGAGCCCCTGGCCTGTGTCTTGAACGGTCAGAACAAAGTGGCCTTGCGTCAGGGCGACAGCGTTGTTATCCTTGGATCAGGGCCGATCGGCACGTTGCACATCAAGCTGGCCCGGTTGCGCGGGGCGGGGCGTGTCATCGTCAGCGAGCCGAACGCGGCCCGTCGCCTGGCGGCCCTTCAGGCGGGTGCCGATGCCGTCATTGACCCGACCACAAGCGACCTGCGTGCCGCTGTCCTTGCCGAGACCCGGGGACTTGGGGCTGATGTCGTCATTTGCGCCATTGGAATTCCGGCACTGGCCGCCCAGGCCATCGGGTTGGCCGGTCCGGGCGGCCGGATCAGCCTGTTTGCCGGTTTCAGCAAGGGCGAGCTGGGCAGCCTGGACATCAATGCGCTGCACTATGGCGAGTTGAACCTGGTCGGAGCCTTTGGCCTGTCGCGCCGCGACTACGTTGATGCCCTGCACATGATCGCCGACCGCCGGATCGAGGTTGCCAGCATGGTCACCCACCGTTTCGGCCTGGCGCAGGTCACGGATGCCTTTGCCATGGCCGAAAGCGGCGCCGCGATGAAAGTGGCCATCGTCGATGTCTGAGGCTGAAGACTTTGATGTCATTATCCTGGGTGCCGGAATCAACGGCTGTGGCACCTACCGCGACCTCTGCGCCCAAGGGATACGCTGTCTGCTGATCGAGCGCGAAGATTTTTGCGCAGGCGCCTCAGCCGCCTCGTCCCGGCTGATGCATGGCGGGTTGAAATATCTGGAGACAGGGGAATTCCGTCTGGTTCGGGAATCGCTGACCGAGCGCAACATGCTGCTCGCCACCGCACCCCATCTGGTGCATCCCTTGGAATGCGTGGTTCCTGTGCGATCTTTGTTTGGCGGGATCGTCGGGTCCGTCGCGCGCTTTCTGGGGATCAAGGAAAAGCTGGCGGACAGGGGCTTTGTGATAACGGCCCTGGGCCTGACGCTGTATGACATCTACGGTCGCAATCTGCGGCAGACGCCCCGCCACCGCATGCTGCGGCGACGTGCCCTGCATCGTCAGATGCCGGGGCTTTCCAAGACTATTACCGGTGCCGGGGTCTATTACGAAGGCCACATCACCCACGCTGAACGGTTGGGTCTGGAATTGGTGCTGGATGCCGAAACGCTCAACAAAGACAGCCGGTCAGTTACCCACGCCGAACTTTTGGGGGCGCAGGGTGGCGTGATCCGCTACCGCAGCGATGCCGGAGAGGCCTACGCCCGCGCCAAGGTCATCATCAACGCCGGCGGGGCCTGGATTGACCGTATCAACACCCAACTGGGGATCAGTTCCCACCTGATGGGCGGCAGTCGCGGTTCGCATCTGGTGATCGACAACCCTCGACTTCTGGCGGCTTTGGCAGGGCGGATGATCTATTTTGGTACCGCTGATGGGCGGGTGAACCTGATCTATCCTTTCGCGGGCAAGGTGCTCGTGGGTTCCACCGACATTCCCAACGCCGACCCGGATGCGGCAACCTGTTCGGATGCTGAAGCCGACTATCTGCGCCAGGCCGTGGCCGAAGTCTTGCCCGGCATCCCGATCCAGGCTGACCAGATTGTTCAGCGGTTCTGCGGCGTGCGACCTTTGCCGCGATCCGAGGGCAAGGATATTGGGGCTGTGACGCGTGACCATTCCATCGCAACGCTGACATTGCCTGAAACTACCATCCCCGTGCTCTGCCTCATCGGAGGCAAATGGACGACGTTCCGAGGCTTCTCCGAACAAGCAGCAGATCTTGCTCTGCGGCACCTTGGCGTAACCCGCAAGGTTTCAACGGCAGGTATGGCAATCGGCGGCGGTTTGGGAATGCCCCGAACTGCGCAAGGACGTGACGCCCTGGCCGCCGATTTGGCGGCGCAATCAAAGCTTGGACGGGGGCGCGTAGCAATTCTGCTTTCGCGTTACGGAACCCGCGTGCGCGACTATCTGGCCAGCCTTGATGGTGGGGAGGAGACCGCGTTGCAAAGTTGCCCGGAGTATTCGGTTCAGGAAATCCGTCACATCTGCCGGACCGAGCGCGCAATGACGGTGGATGACATCCTTCGGCGACGCACGCTTATCACGTTGACCGGGCAGGACAGCGCTGAAGTGCGCGAGCAGGTCAACGCGATACTTTCATCGGTTCGTCAAGGGCCGGTCATGTCTTGACCCGACAGGGGCTCTGTTGCACAATTCGGCCTGAGGTCGAGTTACCCCTTCCCTTGGACAGAGCCATCCCCCGCGCTGCGTTTGCGGCGTGCCGAGCACTGTGAAACGGTTCAGGATCGCCGCTCGGATCTGTAGTTTGGCCACCTGCCTGTCGAAGTCGCGCGCCATGACGGGCTCGCCGAGCAGTCTGAAACGGTGCATCCATTCGCCGGGAAAACGATCCCCCGGATCGTTTTCTGGCCCGGCTCATATCTCGACGCGGCTTCGGCGGTGATAGCCGCTCCAGCGTCGCCAGATCGTGCGGCCAAGGCGGCGGGTGGCGCGAAGGATTTCGGTCCTGGCCTGTGCCCCGGGTGTGCTTTCCAGCCATGGCCGCGCGTTCTTGCGCGCAGGTATGACGGCGCAGGCATCGCGCCGCGATTGCGGCGTGGCAGCCCCGCGTGTCATAGGCACCGCCGGCGCTGACCTTGCCGATAGGCTGGTCATCGGGGATCTGGCTCAGCAGGTCGGGCAGCGGCCCTCGCCATTGGGCTCGAACCAATGGCGCCGCAATGGCCCGATAAGAGCGCCAGTTCGTCGTGCGGTAGCTCGGAGGTGTGGGTTTGCGCATGC
>JAYUGA010000247.1:0-25945 GCA_043738565.1 Rhodobacterales bacterium | reverse complement strand
GCGGTCACCTACGAAGAACTCCCCGCAGCAGCCAACATTACGGCTGCCATTGCCAAGGGAGCGCCGCAGATTCATCCAGAGGCGGAAGGCAATATCATCTACGATTGGCACATCGGCGATCAGGCCGCGACCGACGCGGCCTTTAAGGGCGCGGCGAATGTCTTCGGAATCGACATTCTCAACAACCGCCTGGTGCCGAACGCGATGGAGCCGCGCTCGGCTGTCGCCGAATATGATTCCGCCGAGGAGCATTTCACGCTTTACACGACGTCGCAGAATCCGCATGTCGCGCGGCTGGTGCTATCGGCCTTTTACAATGTCGCGCAGGAAAACAAGCTGCGGGTGATCGCGCCGGATGTCGGCGGCGGCTTTGGCTATAAATGCGTGCTGCAACCCGAAGAACTGTCGGTGTCCTGGGTGGCGCGCAAGACCGGCCGCCCAATCCGCTGGACCGAGGACCGCCGCGAACATCTGGTGGCGGGGGCCAACACCCGCCAACACCATTACCTGCTGACCGCCTATGCCGACATGACAGGTCGCATTCTGGCCATTGATGCCGAGATCACGGTGGATATCGGGGCCTATTCGGTCTGGCCGTTCACCGCCTGTCTGGAGGCGGCACAGGCCGGCGGCAATCTGCCCGGCCCCTATGCCTTCGATGTCTATCGCTGCAAAACCTGGTCGGTTGCCACCAACAAACCGGCCTTCACCCCCTACCGCGGCGTCGCCCGCCCCGGCGTGTGTTTTGCGATGGAACTGACGATCGACGCCATTGCCCGAGCCGTGGGCCGCGAACCGGCAGAGGTGCGGCGCGACAATCTGATCCCCGCCGCAGCGATGCCTTTCACCACGGTCACCGGAAAGTTTTACGACAGCGGCGACTATCCCGAAAGCCTGTCACGTGCGGCCGCGATGATCGACCTGCCGGGCTTCCGGGCGCGGCAGGCGGCGGCGAGGGCCGAGGGGCAGTTTCTCGGCATCGGTTTTTCCACCTTCACCGAACAGTCGGCGCATGGCACCAAGGTCTTTGCAGCCTGGGGCTTGCCGCTGGTGCCGGGCTATGAACAGGCGATGGTCAAGATCACGCCCTCCGGCTCGGTCGAGGTGCGGTCGGGCAATCACAGCTTTGGTCAGGGGCTGGAAACCACGCTGGCGCAGGTCGCCAGCGAGTGGCTCAGCGTCGATGTCGGCGATATCCGGGTCACGATGGGTGACACCGGTCTCACGCCCTATTCGACCGGGGCCTATGCTTCGCGCGGGATGGTCATGGCAGGCGGCGCGGTGTCGAAAGCCGCCGAGGTGCTGGCCGGGCGCCTGAAACGCCATGCGGCGCATCTGTTGCAATGCGACGCGGGCGCGGTCGTTCTGCGCGCGGGCCATGCCTGGCACGGTGCGGCCAGTGTCAGCATCGCCACCATCGCCCACGCCTGGTATCTGCGTCCCGACCAGCTTGCCGGTGACGTTGATACCGCCGGGTTGGAAGTGACCGAAGGCTACAAGCCCGCGATTGATACCGGCGTGTTCAGCTATGCCAGCCATGCCGCAATCGTCGATGTCGATGTCGAAACCGGGATCGTCCGCATCGAGGACTATGTAATCTTTGAAGATTGCGGGCGGCGGGTGAACCCGCTGATCCTCGAGGGCCAGGCCTATGGCGGCGCGGCGCAGGGCATCGGCTCGGCCCTGTTCGAGGAGGTGATCTATGATGGCGCAGGCCAGCCGTTGACCTCGACGCTGGCCGATTACATCCTGCCCGGCCCGACCGAACTGCCGAAGTTCCGGCTGGACCACGCCGAAACCCTGTCGCCCTACACAAGGCACGGCATCAAGGGGGTTGGCGAGGGGGCAGCGATTGCGCCTGCCGGGGCGATTGTCAACGCGATCAACGATGCGCTGACCCCGCTGGGGGTTGAACTGAGCCGGATTCCGGCGACGCCGGAGCGGGTGCTGGCGGCGATACTGGCGGCACGCGCGGGGGCAGGGGCAGGGGCAGGGGCATGAAACCTGCGGCGTTCGACTATAGCCATGCAACCTCGCTCGCCGAGGCGCTGCGGGCACTCGCCGCTCCTGGTCGTGAGGCCAGGGCGCTTGGCGGCGGGCAATCGCTGGGCCCGATGCTGAACCTGCGGCTGGCGCGGCCGGGTCGGCTTGTTGGGCTGGCGCATCTGCCGCAAATGCAAGGCTTCAGCCAAACCGCTGCGGCGATCAGGATCGCGGCTTGTGTCACCCATGCCGCAATCGAGGATGGCCAGGTGCCGGAACCGATCCCCGATATCCTGCGCCATGTCGCGGGCGGCATCGCCTATCGGGCGGTGCGCAACAAGGGCACGATTGGCGGCAGCCTTGCCCATGCCGATCCGGCGGCGGATTGGGTCACGGCGATGACGGTTCTGGATGCCGTGATCGAAACCGCGCAGGCAAGCGGCAAGGCACGGGCGATCCCGATGCGGGAATTCATGCTCGGGGCCTACCGCACCGCGCTGGAACCGGGCGAGGTCATCGTGGCGGTCAGCCTGCCCAAATATTCAGGTGCGGCGCGCTGGGGCTATGCCAAGATCTGCCGCAAGACCGGCGAGTTCGCGATGGCGATCGGGGCAATCGTCGTCGATCCCGAAAAGCGCTATTGCCGCATCGCCGCCGGGTCCACAGGGGCAGCACCGCTGGTGCTTGACGCACTTGGCCAGTGGGTCAGCGGCGCGGCGCGGATGCCCGATGCCGCCCGGATCGGTGCGGCCCTGCGCGAGGCCGGACTGCAGGCCGATGCGGTCAAGGTCGAGCATCTGATCGTTTCAGTCCAACGCGCGATTGCGATGGTGCTGGAGCCATGAAAACCACCCTCACGGTCAATGGCGAGACCCACAGCATCGACGTGCCGCCGCGCACCCAACTGGCGGAGATTCTGCGCGACAGCCTGCATCTGACCGGCACCCATCTGGGTTGTGAACAGGGCGTCTGCGGGGCCTGCACCGTGCTAGTGGGCGGCCAGCCGGTGCGCTCCTGCATCACCTTTGCCGCAACCTGCGACGGGGCGCGGGTGGAGACGATCGAGGGCTTTGTCGGCGACGATCTCATGGACCGGCTGCGGATCGCGTTTTCCAGGCATCACGCCCTGCAATGCGGATTCTGCACGCCGGGCATGATCATCACCGCCCGCGACATCGTGTTGCGGTTCAAAGAGCCCGACGAGGCGCGGATCCGGCATGAACTCAGCGGCAATCTGTGCCGCTGCACCGGCTATGTCGGCATTGTCGCGGCGATTGCCGATGTGATCGCGCAGCGCAACGCGGCGGGCGGGGTGCCCACCGCCACGCCGCCTCTGCCGGAAACGAAACGTGGTTTCACACCATTCGAGGCGACCCCGCAGCCCCATGCAGCGGGCAAGGTCGCGCCCGGAAACCTGGTCACGACCGAGGCCGGATGGACGGTGATCCGCCGCCGCCTTGATCTGGCCCATGCGCCGGAACCGGTCTGGGCGCTGTTCCGCGACTTGCGGGCGGTGGCGGCCTGCGTGCCCGGCGCCGTGCTGGCAAACGCTGACGGCGAGACGTTTGCCGGCGCGGTCGAGGTCAGTTTCGGCCCGATCCGCGCCCGCTTTGACGGCAGCGGCACCTGCCGGAATGACGACGCCAGCCGGACAGGCCGGATCGCGGGCCGTGGTCAGGATCGGGGCGGACAATCCGATCTGCGGGCCGAACTGGCCTACCGGCTTGACGCCAGCCCAGATGCCGCGACCACGACGGTCGATGTCGATTTGCGGTTCCAGTTGCAAGGGCGACTGGCGCAATTCAACCGGCCGGAACTGGCCGCGGGCTTTGCCGACTACATCCTTGGCCAGTTCGGGCGAAACTGCACCGAAGTTCTGTCCGGTCGAGCGATCACGGCGGGCAAGCCGCTTTCCGCCTTTGCGCTGATCCGGGCCGTGCTGCTGCGGCGTCTCGCTTCTCTGTTCCGGTCACGGCCTACCCCATGATCGGCACCGGCACCACGTGGTAGCCGTGCGAAATGCGGCGGTTCAGCACCGGATCGACCAGTTCCAGTTCAAAGCGCGGCGCGTAGCGCACCGCGCCGATCGCACCGCAGGTGCCGCCGAACATCAGCGTGCCGTCCTGCATCTCGTTCCCGGCCTTGCGGTATTCTGCCAGCAATTCCGCTGGCGACAGCAGGCTTGCGACCCGGCCATCCTGATACAGCACCCGTGCCCCGCCCTCGTCGATGAAGGATCGCAGGCCAAGCTCTGCCCAATGGCCCTCGACCTCGGCCAAGGGCCAGAAGGTGGTGGCCACCGGCTTGTCGCACAATTGCTTGGCGACGGTGATGCCCATGTGTTCGACCACCCGGTCGGTGTGATCCGACCCGGCCCCGACCCAGAGCCTGCCGTCCAGCATCAGCAGAACATATTCGACCTCGCCGCTGGAGCCGTCGCCGATCACCTCGATGGCGTCGGCCACGGTCAGGCGCGACACGCCGACCCGGTAGAACAGCGGCGTGGTGGCGGGTGGTGTGACGCCGATCCGGGCCAGTTCGTCGATGTGGTGCTGTAGTGCTGCCTTGTCGCGCCCGGTCCAGCCGCCGACCACGGCCTTGGTGATCGTCACCGGGTGGCGGCTGGTGCCGTCCAGCGTCACGAAGGTCGCGTCAAATGTCACCTGTGCGGGCATGTCGTCTCCAATGAATTGTTCAGCCTCGGATCGTCTGTTCCAGACCGCGTGCGATCGACAATAACCGCCGGTCAGCCCCGCTGGCAGCCATCAGCATCATGCCGACCGGCAGCGAGCCGGTCCCGAAACACGGAATCGAAATCGCCGGGACATCAAGAAAGTTGCCCACGGCGGTATTTCGCAAACACAACAGATTGGTTTTCGCCGAAACGACCGAATCGGCAAGATCGGCAAGGCGTGGCGGCACGATCTGTACGGTCGGCAACAGCACCGCGTCGAAGGCCTCGAACCGCGCAAAAGCGGCGCGGCGCAGGCGGGCGCGGTGGGCCGAAAGCCCGATGTAATCGGCGGCGCTTTGCGACTTTCCGGCATCGAACCGGGCGCGGACCCAGGGGTCATAAAGATCGCCGCGCTGCGCCAGCAGATCCGCGTGCCAGGCATAGGCCTCGGCCCCGACATAGCCGCCCTTGGCGTTGATCACCGGCAGTTCGGCCAGTTCGGCAATGGTGAACGGGGTCAGCCGAACCCCGCGCTGCGACAGCCGGGTTAGGGTTTCCCGGTGGGCGCGGGCCACCGTGTCATCCAGATGCTCGGTGACGTAGCCCTCCAGCACGCCAATCCGCAAACCGCCTTCGGGGAACGATTCCACATCCTCGCCGCTGCCGCCCGACAGCACCGAATCCAGCACGGCACAGCACGAGACGCTGGTGGCCAGCGGCCCGACACAGTCAAGCGTGGCCGAAAGCGGCACCGTGCCGCGCCGCGACACCCGGTCAGCGGTTGGCTTGAACCCTACTATGCCGCAGAACGCCGCCGGAATCCGGCACGAGCCGCCGGTATCGGTGCCAATCGCCGCAGGCACCATCGCCACCGCCACCGCCACCGCCGCCCCCGAGGATGAACCGCCCGGCACCCTTTGCACCGCGCGGTCACGCGGGTTCAGCGGTGTTCCGAAATGCGCGTTGATCCCCAGCCCGGAATAGGCGAATTCGGTCATGTTGGTCTTGCCAAGCACCACAAATCCCGCGCGGCGCAGCATAGCCACCGCATCGGCATCCTGCGTGGCAGGCGGCAGATGATCCAGCACGCGCGACCCGGCCCGTGTCGTCTCGCCCCGGACATCGAACAGATCCTTGATCGCCAGCGGCACCCCGGCCATCGGCGGCACTGCCAGCCCGGCCTTGCGCGCCTGATCGACATTGCGGGCCTGCGCCAGCGCCGCTTCGGGGTAGACCGACAGAAAACTCCGCGCTCCTTGCCCGGCCGGATCGGCAATCGCCGCCAATGCCGCCTCGACCAGCGCCTGACTGGTGATCTTGCCACTGGCAAGCTGGCGCGACAGGTCGATCAGGTTCTGGATCACCGGCGGATGCTTTCACCAAGCCCGGCGGAGCAGCATCATCTGCCACCCGACCGGAGCGGTTCTATTGCGGATCGTAATAGTGCTGTTCCATCAACAGGCAACCTTCTTCGCTGCGGAACGGGCCATGCGCGACATGTGGCGGGCGGCAGCAATAGGTAAAGGCGCCGAACCGTTCGCCGCCAGCGCCATTTACATCATTGCCGACCCAGAGATCGCCCGAGATCACAAAGACCTCTTCCCAGTAGTCATGCTCGAACGGCACCGTGGTGTAGGTGCCGGGGTCAAATTTCAAAAGCCGGGTATGGCCACCCTGACGGCTGTCCATATCCAGCTTACCCGACAGGATTTTCTGTTTGATGCCGACAGGATAGCCTTTCGGCGTCTCCCAGCCGCCGTCCATATCCAACCGGTAGAATTCACGGTGCTGCTTGTTGACTGCCATTCTGCGCCCTTTCTATTCGGCGGCTTCGGGGGTGGATTTCGGGCTGTTGGCCCGGATCGTGTCCAGATTGTTGCGGTTGGTGGTGAATTTGCCCTGCTCGTAAACCGTGGCGGGAATGTCGAAATAGCCCGCAGCCAACTGCTCGGGCGTGGTCAGCTTCATCTCGATCGAATCGAACGGGCAAACATCCAGACACAATTCGCAGCCGATGCAACTGCCGGTATCCACGTCGATCCGGCCCGCCGGGTTCTGCGACAGCGCCTCGTAGAAACAGACCTGTATGCAGACATTGCAGGTCGGGTTCTTGCAGGTGTCCGCGTTCACCACCGCGTAGGTCCGGTTCCTGGCGAATTGTTCCGAGTAATCCTTCGCTGCCCGTTTCGAGGCGATCCCGGTCATCGCGGCCACGGTCGGATAGCCGTGATCGTTCATGAAAGCCTCGACGCCCTCGATGATCCGGGGCAGCCATTTGATGCCCTTGACCATCAGCACCGAGCCGACTTGCACGATCCCGGCGCCAGCCATCAGGAACTCGACCACATCGCGGTGGTCGAAGATGCCGTTGGATCCGGAGATCGGCATCCCCAGCTCTTCGTGAATCCGGTGCACCCAGCGCAGCGACAGCGGCTTGACCCAGGTGCCGCCAATTCCGGCCGGGCCGCCGATGCGCGGCTGGCCGGTTTCGATGTCGATGACAAAGCCGGTGTAGCGGTTGATCACCGTCACCGCCGCTGCTCCAGCCGCACGGGCCGCCCGCGCCACTTCCACCGGTTTCGACTGGTCCGGCGTCAGCTTGACCACCACCGGAATGCTGACCGATTCGCAGACCTGCCGCGTGACCTCATAGGCCACCTCGGGTTCCTGGCCGATCATCGAGCCGCCATGCACACCGGGCATCATCGCCGGATGCGGGCAACCGAAGTTCAGTTCCACCATCGGCAGGCCGCAATCCTCGATGCAGCGGCAAATGTCCTTCCAGCCGGTGATGTCGCGGGCCCCGGCGCTGCCGATCAGATGCGCCCCGCGCTCGGCGGCGTATTTCTGGGTTGCGATCAGATCGGGGATCCAGTCCTTGTAATAGGTGCTGGAATAGCCCGACCGGCTGTAGAACACGAAATCCCGCGCCGGTTTGCCGCGGATGATGTCGCCCCGCGCATTCAATATGCTGTATTTCGAGTTTTGCGTCAGGCGCGCCATGTCTTCGATGTCGGTCAGCGTCTTGATGATCGCCCCGGCGGCCCCGGCGTCGAAACATTGCCGCATCAGGTCCGGGCTATTGGTGGTTTCCAGCGAGGCGACAACCACCGGATTCTTGAAGCTCAGTCCGCAGAATTCGACGCGGGTGTCTGCCATCCACACCTCCCACACTTCCGGTCATCTCTCGACCCTGAGTGTAGCACAGTCTTTTAGGATGTATACTCCTTGTTTTTGAACACTTGCCACTGGCTTGAAACCCGCTGTCCTGCCCCGAGACGCGCCAGCACAGGAATGGGGAGTTACAAGCCTGTGACGCCGCCGGGGACATCCGATCCGGGGCCGAAGCGGGCAGTAAGGTCGAACGCATCACCGCGGAACACCTGACGTGCGATGGTCAGGGTTTCGCTGCCCCGCCAGGTTCGCCGCTCGACCAGAAGGCAGGGCGCACCAGAGGCGACGGCCAGAGCCCCAGCGACGGCCGTGTCGGCGGCAATCGCCGAAATCCGATGCTCGGCTTCGGTCCAGGGCACATGGGCCAGCAGCCAGGGTCCGGGCGGATTGGCGGCGAAATCCGCTTGCGCGGCGGCGGGCACCGCATCAAGGAAAATGTGCCGGTCCTCGACCAGTATCGCCGCGCCATCGCTGGAATGCACCGAGCGGACAAAGCGGCTCTGGCCCAGATGAAAGCCTTCAGAGCCCAGATGCACACAGCACGGCGGGCGCAACTCGTCGGTTAGGGCGGCATAGCCGTAAACCCCACCACGGGCGGCGACCTCAGCTCCGATGTCGGGAATATGCAGCACGGCGGAGTGCATCCGGGGCGGCGCCACAACCGTGCCAGCCCGCCGGTTGCGCCGGATCAGGCCTTCGGTGGCCAGCGAAGCCATCGCCTTGTTCACCGTCATCCGCGAGCAGCCGTAGTCGGCCATCAACTCGGTTTCGGTCGGGATCCGGGTGCCGGGTTGCCATTCGCCCGACAGGATGCGCGCCTCGATCGACGACCGGATCCGGGCGTGCAGGGTTTGCGGGGACGTATCGGGGGCATGATCATGCATCAGATCACGGCATGGCTTTCGGCATGGGCAAGGTGGCAGGCGGCAAGGCCGCCATGTTGCACCGGACGCAAGTCAGGCTCAAACATCCGGCACTGGGCCTCCACCACCGGGCAGCGGCTGGAAAAGCGGCAACCGGGCGGCGGGTTGCGCGGGCTGGGCGGATCGCCTTCCAGCAGGATGCGCGGCCGGACAGCCTCGATGCGCGGGTCGGGCGAGGGCACCGCCGACAAAAGCGCCTGCGAATAGGGATGGGCCGGATCGGCAAACAGCGGCCGGGTAACACCCTGTTCGGCGACGCGACCCAGATACATCACGGTGACGCCCGAACAGACCTCGCGCACGATGGCCAGATCGTGGGCGACAATCACGATGGTCAGGCCAAGCTGCGCCTGCAGCCGCGCGAACAGGTTGACGATCTGGGCCCGCACCGAGACATCCAGCGCCGACAAAGGCTCGTCGCAGATCAGCACCTGCGGGTTCAGCGCCAGCGCACGGGCGATCGACACCCGCTGGCGTTGCCCGCCGGACAGCGAGCGCGGCAGCCGGTCTCGCACGGTGCCGGGCAGCGCCACGAGGTCGAGCAGTTCGGCCAGCCGCGCCTTGCGGGCGGTGGCGTTGCCCAGACCGTGAATCAGCAGCGGTTCCTCCAGCGTCTGGCCGACGGTCTGGCGGCGGCTCATCGAGCCCAGCGGATCCTGAAAAATGAATTGCACCGTGCGGGCAAAACCCTTTCGGTCTTGTCTGGCCCAGTCGGCGCGGTCGCGGCCAAGGATCGTCACCTGTCCCTCGGTTGCCGATTGCAGACCGATGATGGCGCGGGCAAGGGTGGTCTTGCCGCAGCCGGATTCGCCGACGATGCCGTGAAAGGCACCTTTGGGGATGGTCAGGTTCACGCCGTCGACCGCACGGACCAATCCGGCAGCTGTCTGGAAATGCACCTTCAGGCCTTTTGCCTCGATGGCGGGGGTTTCAGTCATGGGTGGCAATCCCCTCGGCGGCGATGATGACCGGACAGGCGACGCGGTGCGGCACGGCACCCGTGGCCACGGTTTGCAGCCGGGGCCGGTGGCTATGGCAGGCAGGCTGCACATGTTCGCAGCGCTCGGCAAAGCGGCAACCGGGCATAAGCTGCACCTGATTGGGCGGAATTCCGGGAATTTCGCGGGTCCCGCTGGCGCTTTCCGACCGGAAATCCGGCACCGAGGCCAGAAGGCCGCGGGTATAGGGATGCACCGGGGCAGTCAGCACACCAATCGCGGTGCCTTCCTCGGCAATCTGGCCTGCGTAAAGCACGATCACCCGGTCGGCCAGCACCGACACGGCGCCGATGTCATGGGTGATCAGCACCACCGCGATACCGTCTTCCTGCTGGATCTGCCGGATCAGCGCCAGAATCTGCGCCTGCACCGTGGCATCCAGCGCGGTCGTCGGCTCATCCGCGATCAGAACGCGGGGCCGTGCGGCCAGCGCCAGCGCGATCATCGCGCGTTGCAGCATGCCGCCCGACAATTCATGCGGATAGCGGTCATAGCGGTCTTCCGGATCGGGGATGCCCGACCGGGCCAGCAGCGACACCGCCTCTGTCCGCGCCGCCTTGGCGGACAGCCCGGCATAAAGCTGCGACTGGCGGGCCAGTTGCGGGCCGATCTTCAGCATCGGGTTCAGCGCCGACATCGGATCCTGAAAGATCACCCCGAAAAAACCGCCGCGCAGCGTGGAGAGTTCCTTGGACGAGAGCGTCAGCAGATCGCGGCCATCGGCGCGGACCCGGCCTTTAAGATCCACCGCCACGCCCTCGGGCAACAGGCCGAGCGGACCCAGCGTCATCACCGTCTTGCCCGAACCGCTTTCACCGACAATCGCCAGCGTCTCGCCAGGGGTGACGTGAAAGCTGGCACCATCGACGGCGCGGACCGACACGCTGGGCGTATACAGGTCGATCACCAGATTTTCGACGGAATAGACCGGATCCATCATGCGCTGGCCTCCGTCACGCCGCGTGCCGCTTCTTCGACGGCCCGCGCGGCTTTCTTGCGGGCCAGAAACCCGCCGCGCACCGCACGCGGCACCTTTTGCAGCGCGAAAGCCTCGCCCAACAGGTTGAAGCTGACCACAACGGCAGTCAGCGCCAGACCGGGAATGACGACCAGGCTGGGATATTCTTCGATATAGCTCATGCCATCGACCAGCATCTGCCCCCATTCCGGGACTGGCGGGGCGACGCCAAGGCCCAGAAAGCTCAATGTCGCAATCGCCAGCACCAGCGCCCCCGCATCGGCAGAGGCGTATACCACCACCAGCCCCAGCACATGCGGCAGGATATGCCTGGTGAAAATCCACAGATGCGACGCGCCCATCACCCTTGCGGCCTCGATATAAGGTTGCTGCAACTCGGCCAACACGACGGCGCGGCTCATCCTGGCATAGTTCGCCCACCAGGCCAGCGTCAGCGCGATGATCATCTTCCAGTAGTCGGACATCCAGACCCAGGCCGGCCCGGAGAACACTCCGATCAGCGCCAGCGCAATCACCAGGCTGGGCAGGGCCAAGGCAATGTCGATCAGCGAGATCAGCACCAGTTCGGTGCGCCCGCCGACATAGCCCGCGAATGACCCGATCACCACGCCGATCACCAGTGCCGCCACCAACACCACCGACATGGCGACCAGCGAGGTGCGCGCCCCGCCGAGGATCCGGCTATAAAGATCGCGGCCCAGATAGTCGGTGCCCAGGAAATGCCCCAGCGACGGGCCTTGCAGGATCGCGGCGTAATCCTGCTTGGCGGTGTCATGCGTCATCAGCACCGGGGCGAACAGACCGATCAGGACGAACAGGATGGCGGGGGCCAGGATCAGCCAGGGCCAGTTTTTCATCAGGCGTTGCCTCTCATGCTTTTCTCGGGCGGCGCAGGCGCGGATCGGCCAGCATCGCGGCAATATCGACGATCAGGTTGACGGAGACAAAGAACACCACGAACAGAAGCAGAACCGCCTGCATCCCGATGAAATCGCGAAACCGGATCGCTTCGACGAAAAACGCGCCGATACCGCTGAGGCCGAACACCCGTTCGACCACGATGGCGCCGATGATCATCAGGGTGAATTGCGCGCCAAAGGTGGTCATGAACGGGATCAGGATGTTAGGCAGTGCCTCGCGCACCAGCACGGCGCGGCGGGCCAGGCCCTTGGCAAAGCCGGTGGTGGCAAAGGGCCGCGACATCGCGTCTTGCAGGTTGACCCGCACCACCCGCGCCAGCACCGAGGCCGGAAACAGCGCGATGGTGATCCAGGGCAGCAACCACGACGACAGCCCCGACATCCCGAAAGTCGGTACCCAGCCCAGCCAGACCGAAAACACGATCACCAGCATCGCCGCGACAAAAAAGTTGGGTGTCGAGGCCCCGATCAGCGCCAGCCCGTGCAACAGAGTGTCCATCACGCCTCCGTTCGACACCGCGCCCGCCAGCCCCATGACCAAAGACAGTGCCAGCACCAGCACCCCGCCGCCGGACAGCAACGCCAGCGTCACGGGGATGCGTGCGGCGAATTCTTCCGCCATCGGTTTGCCGGTGCGCAGCGATACCCCGAAATCACCCTGCGCGGCATTGCCCAGCCAGCGCAGATAGCGCACCGGCAGCGGGTCGTTCAGCCCCAGCTCGGTGGCGATGCGCGCGATCATCGCGCCATCCGCCCCGGGCCCGGCGGCACGTTCGGCGATCATCGCCGCCACATTGCCGGGGGCGGCCGACACCAGCACGAAGGTCAGCGCGGTGGCGGCCAGCATCAGCAGAAGGGCAAGCCCAGCCCGCCGCAGAAACATGCGTTGCATTGGAATTGCCCTTTCTGCCCGGGTTCAGCCCAGGGTGATGCCTTTGAACGGGATGTCATAATCCGTCGCGGGCAGAACAAAGCCCTTCACCCGCGGATTCACCGCCCAGATCCGCTGGCTGACCACCAGCGGGCAGGCGGCGGTGTTGCTGCTGATCCAGTCATAGACCGCCTGCAACGCCGCCTCGCGCCCGTTGCCGCCGGTATCGAGTGCGGCCAGCACCAGCTTGTCGAGATCGTCCGAGACATAGATCTTGCCATCCGGCCCGGTATCAACCGCCGTGACAAAAGACGAGCCTAGCGTGCCATGCGGGTCATAGGGCGCGCCATAGGTGGCAAAGAAGGTCAGGTCATATTCAAACGCCGGTCGGCGGGCGTGCATCACGGCGGTATCCACCGACGAGATCGACACCTGAATCCCCACTTCGGTCAACTGGCCCTGGATCATCTCGGCAATCCGGCGCGAGCCGGGGAAGGCTTCTTCCGACACCAGAAAGTCAATCGCCAGCGCCGCACCGGCCTTGGTAAAGCCCGAAGCATCGCCAGCCCAGCCGCCCGCCGTCAATGCCGCCTGTGCAACCGCCACATCGCGGGCCGGAACCGGCAACTGCTTGCCGGCCGTGGGCACGGTCGTCGGGAAGATGTTCACCGTCGCGTCGGCATAGCCTTCAAACAGCACGGCAGCGATGGCGGTGCGGTCGATGCCGATGAAAATCGCCTCGCGCACCGCCTTGTCCTGCATCATCGATGATTTGGGCGAAAAGCCCAGGATCGTGGTTGCGGTGCCGGGTTCGGACACGATCTGCATCCCCTTGCCCTTCAGCGCCGAGGCTCGGCGTGGCGACAGGGGCGCAACCCAATCACCGCCGATCACATCCAGATCGCCCGCCCGCAGGCCATTGGCGCGGGCCAGCTCGTCCGGCACCACTTTCAGTTCCATCCGGGCAAAGCTGGGCTTCTCGCCCCAATAGGCATTGTTGCGCACCAGAACAGTCTGGCTGCTGTCGTAGCTTTCCACGATCCACGGGCCGGTGCCGATCGGGGCGGACTGCTTGCCATCCGCCCCCACGGCCTTGGGCGACAGAAAGCGCACCGGGCGGACGATGGTCAGTTCCAAGAGCGCTGCCGGAACCGGGCGTTTCAGCTTGACGGTGATCTTGTTCGGCGCCTCGATGACGATGCTGTCATAGGCATCCGCGATGCCGATCCAAGAGAAATCGGCCACCCCCATCCAGCGTTTCAGGTTCCATTCGGCAGCGGCCGCATCGAACGGCGTGCCGTCCGAAAAGGCGACGCCTTCGCGCAGATCAAAGCTGATCGAAAGCCCGTCGTCCGCTACCGCCCAGGCGGTCGCCAGCCCCGGCAGCAGCGTGCCGCCGGGGCCATAATGGATCAGCCCGTCAAACACCACGGTATAGGACGACAGGGTCGAGACGTTCTGCAACAGGTCCAGATTGCCGGTTTCGCCACCGATGGCGACTTTCAGCGTGTCATGGCCTGCGGCCAGCACAATGGTCGGCAAAGCCGAAAGGAACGAGAACCCTGCCGTCCCGGCAACGAAAGAACGACGATCAAGCTTGAGCATGGCAGACCCCTGTTGGTTGGATTGGCGCGACTGTAACAGCCGAAAAGTTATTGTATAGATATTAATTCCGCCCGCGCCGAACTGCCATTCGGCGGCGCGAGAGTCCGGCCAGCCACCGCAATTGGTTGGAAATGGACCTGTCCCGGTTTCGTTCCGGTCAGGTGCACAGGTTGGGCGGCCTGCTTTTCGCGGCAAATCCGATCACCAGTTTGAAGGATCATATCCCCCGGCTGGCACCTGCCAGACCGAAAGCACCGTAGACACCGCCGACCAGCAACAAGGCGCTGCCGCCGCCGATCAGCGGTTGCAACGGGCCGTTTGTTGCCGTGCCCCCAAACCATGATGAGGTGAGATGGAAACATCCTGACGTTCCGGCGTCGGCATTATGCATGCAGAATCGAAAATTCCGCCTCAGGGCGCGTCCTTCGGCCACGGGTTCTGGCCCTTGTTGTAGGGCTGCCAGTCCGTCACCTCCGGGTAAAACTGCGCCCGCCACGCCCTGACGCGCGGGTTCATCACCCGCCGCCACAGCTTGGGCACCAGCGCCAGCGTCGTCATCACTGGATAGCCGTAAGGCAGTTGCGGCGCCTCCGCCGCCGCATAGTTCTGCAACAACGGAAACCGGCGGTCGGGTTTGTAGTGATGATCCGAATGGCGCTGCAAGTTGATCAGCAGCCAGTTCGACGCCCGATGCGCCGCGTTCCACGAATGCCGGGGCAACACATGTTCATACCGGCCCTCGCCCAGATAGCGCCGGGTCAGCCCGTAATGTTCGACATAGTTGACCAGTTCCAGTTGCCAGATCGCAACCAAGGCTTGAAAGACAAAGAAGAACAGCCCCACAAGCCCGCCCAGCCAAAGCGCCAGCAACAGGAAACCACTCTGCAACACCGCATAGCGCAGGAACGGATTCGCACGCGAAAACGGGCCCTTGCCCTTGCGCGCCAGCATCGCCGCCTCGGCACGCCATGCCGAAACCGGACATTCGCGCAGCAGCCGGAAAAAGAACCGGTGAAACCCCTCGCCATAGCGCGCAGTCACCGCATCGCGCGGCGTCGCCACATAGAGATGATGCACCCGCAGATGCTCGCTGCGGAAATGGCTGTAAAGCACCGAGGCCAACAGCAAGTCCGCCAGCCAGCGCTCCGCCTGGTCGTTCTGGTGCATCAGCTCATGGGCGTAAACGATGCCGATCGTCCCCGACATGATCCCCATGCCAAAGAACAACACCACCTTCTCGAAAATGCTCAGGTTGCCCGCCAAGGGCACATACCACAGCATCGCCACCAGAATGGCAAACTGCACCGGAAACCAGATCAGTGTGATCATCCGGTACCAGAACAGATCCTGCTCCGGCGTCTCGGGATCCGCATCATCGCCATTCAGCCCCAGCAGCGCATCCAGCACCGCATAAAGCCCCCAGGTATACAGCGGCATCAAAAACACCGCCCAACCGCCCCACGTCACCGCCAGCAGCGTCATCGGCACCGTGCCAAGCGACAGCCAGAACGGCAAGGCGTTCTTCAGGCGGGCCAGTTCACCGGGCGCAATCACAGCCATCAAGTCCTCGAAGCTCTCATCAGGTTATCCCACAAGCCGCATCCCTCAACGCCCCTTGGCCGCCATCGCCAGATCATGCGCCTTTCGCATCAGCCTAGGCAAATCCTGCGGTGAAAATAGGTTGCTCCCAAGGAATTCCCCGCGCAACACCGCCGCCCCGCCCACCACCTCCGCCACCATCACCGCCAGATCGAGGTGAAAATGCGTAAACGTATGCCGCACCGCGCCCACGTTCCGCCACTCCGCCAGAACCGGAGCCTCCGCCACCGACCCGTCCCACCCGCATCCCGGAAAGCCCAGCGTCCCCCCCAGCAATCCCCGCCCCTCGCGCCGCTCCAGCAACACCGCGCCATCCGCCCGCCGGGCCACCCAGACCGTCCCAACCCGCGTCGGTCTGGCAATCTTCGCCACCTTGCGCGGCAGTTCCCCCTGCACCCCCGCCGCCCTCGCCCGGCACCCCGCCGTCCAAGGGCAAATCCCGCAAGCCGGGCTGCGCGGCGTGCAGATCACCGCCCCGAGATCCATCACCGCCTGCGCATAATCCCCCGGCCTGTCCCGTGGCGTCAAACCCGTAGCCCGCGCCACCAGCTCCGGCTTGGCCAAAGGCAAGGGCGTCTGCACCGCAAAAACCCGCGCCATCACCCGCTCGACATTTCCATCGACCACCACCGCAGGCAGGTCGAACGCAATCGCCGCCACCGCCGCCGCCGTATAGGGTCCGATCCCCGGCAATGTCCGCAGCACTGCCAGATCCGCCGGAAACACCCCGCCATGCCGCGCCACAACCGCCCGCGCACAGGCCAGCAGGTTCCGCGCCCGGGCGTAATAGCCAAGCCCCGCCCATTCCGCCATCACCGCCGAATCTTCAGCCGCCGCCAGATCGCCCACCGCAGGCCACCGCGCCACGAACCGCTGAAAATAGCCCCGCACCGCCGCCACACGGGTCTGCTGCAACATCACCTCCGACAACCACACCCGGTAGGGATCAGGCCGCTCCTGCCTTCCCGGCGCCAGCCGCCACGGCATTTCCCGCGCGTGGACATCATACCAATCCAGCAAGCTGGCAACCCTCACGCCCTCGTCACGCAATCTTTTTCCCCTTTGCCCCGGCAAAACACTGGCAGCCCCCCCGTTCCCCCGCTTACATTAGCGCCAGATCACAGCAGGACCAGATGGCCCGTAGCCCGCAACAGCCGCCCCGCGACCCCGAACGCCGCCTGCGCGGTTTTGAGGCTGCATCCGGCCTGTTGCAAACCCGCATCCGCACCGCTGGTGAAAAGCGCGGCTTTGCCACCACCCGCCTCCTGACCCAATGGGCCGAAATCGCCGGCGAAGACACCGCGAGAATCACCCGCCCGGTCAAGATCGGCTATGGCCGCGAAGGCATCGGCGCCACCCTGACCCTGCTGGTGTCCCCCGCCCATGCGCCGATGGTCCAGATGGACCTGCCCCGCCTCAAGGAGCGCGTCAACGCCGTCTATGGCTATGCCGCCATCGCCCGCATCGCGCTGACCCAGACCGCCAGCACCGGCTTTGCCGAAGGTCAGGCGCAGTTCACCGCCGCTCCCAAGAAGCCCGCGGTCATTCCCGATCCGGAAATTCAGGCCACTGCCATCGCGGTTGCCGCGCCGGTCCATGACACCGACCTGCGCGCGGCCCTTGAAGCCCTCGGACAAAACATCTTAACTCGCCGCAAGGCTTCGGAAGGCACATCAACATGACCCTGACCCGCCGCAGCTTGCTGCTGATCTCCGCCGCGTTCGCCGCCCTGGCCGCAACCGGTGCCTGGGCCGATACCACCGCCCCCGCCGCTGATGCAACCGCCACCCCGGCAACGCCCGCCGATGTGCCGGACTATGGCATCGGCGACGTGAATGCCAAGGTCAGGATCGACGAATACCTGTCGTTCACCTGCCCGCATTGCGAACATTTCCACGCCGAAATCTACCCGAAGCTCAAAGCCGACTATATTGACACCGGCAAGGTCCGCCTTGTGCTGCACGAGGTCTATTTCGACCAGTACGGCCTGTACGGTGCCATGGTCGCCCGCTGCGGTGGCGAGATGCGCTATATGGGCATCACCGACATGCTGTATGACAAACAGCGTGACTGGGCCGCACCGAGCGACGTGAACGAGGTGGTGGTCCAGCTGAAAAAGATCGGCCGCGCTGCGGGCATGAACGACGATCAGGTTGACGCCTGCCTGAAGGATCAGACTGTGGCAGAGGCGCTGGTCGCGCATTATCAGACCAGCACCGCCCGCGATTTTCCGAACAACAGCTTCCAGGGCACGCCGTCGTTCATCGTCAACGGCGTGGTCAATACCGACATGAACGCCAACATGGCCGATGCCGATCTGCAAAAGATCCTCGACGCCGAACTGGCCAAGTGACCCCGCTAGGCGGCATCAAGGTCGTCGAACTCGCGCGGATTCTGGCTGGCCCCTGGGCCGGCCAGACCCTCGCCGATCTGGGTGCCGATGTAGTCAAGGTCGAAGCGCCGGAAGGCGACGACACCCGGCGCTGGGGTCCGCCGTTCATTGACCGCGACGGCGACCGCTCCGCCGCCTATTTTCACGCCACCAATCGCGGCAAGCGCGGCATCACCTGCGATTTCCGCACCGCCGAGGGTCAGGCCCAAGTCCGCGCCCTGGTGACGGAGGCCGATGTGCTGATCGAGAATTTCAAGGTCGGTGGCCTCGCCAAATACGGCCTCGACTACCCATCGCTCCGCCTCGTGAACCCCAAACTCATCTACTGCTCGATCACCGGCTTCGGTCAGACCGGCCCCTATGCCCACCGCGCCGGCTATGACTTCATCATCCAGGGCATGGCCGGATTGATGTCCGTGACCGGCGAACCGGATGGCCAGCCGCAAAAGGTCGGCGTCGCGGTGACCGACATCTTCACCGGCGTCTACGCCGCCACCGCCATCCTCGCAGCCCTTGTCCAGCGCGGCCGCACCGGCGAAGGTCAACACATCGACATGGCCCTGATGGACGTGGCGACCAGCATCATGGCCAACCAAGCCATGAACTACCTCGCTACCGGCACCGCTCCGGCCAAGATGGGCAACGCCCACCCCAACCTTGCGCCCTATGCTGTGTTCGACTGCCAGGATGGCTGGATCATCCTCGCCACCGGCAACGACGCCCAATACCGCCGCCTCTGTGGCGTGCTGGGTCTGCCGGACATGGCGCTGGACCCCGACTACCTGACCAATGCCCTGCGCGTGACCAACCGGGTTGGGTTGACGCAGCGGTTGACTGCGGCAACCAGAGGCCAGACCAAAGCCGACCTCCTCGCCGCCTGTGAAGCTGAAGGAGTCCCCGCCGGACCGATCAACGATCTGAAAGAGGTCTTCGCCGACCCGCAAGTCATTGCCCGCAAAATGCAGATTGCCCCCGGCGGCATCCCCGGCGTCCGCTCGCCCATGACCTTCTCAGCCGCGGAACTGGCGCTCGACCGCCCCGCGCCGAAACTGGGGCAAAGTGATCCGTAAATCGTCCGGTCCCGAAAATTTTTCGTCGAAAAATTTTCTCACCCCAACGTCTCCCTTTCCCACCCGCCCAGAAACTCCACCCGGTCACAGCCCGCAAACCGCGCCAGCCGCTCCAGCTCCGCCTCCAGCCGCAGGAGCCGCCCGGCCCCCAGCCTGATCCCCGCCTCCGGCCAGAACCCCTTGATCCGCAACACCGACGCATTCCGGAACGCCTTCACATCAATCCGCCCGATCAAGCGGTCGCCTTCCAGAACCGGAAACACGTAATAGCCATATTTCCGTTTCGGCTCCGGCACGAAGACCTCGATCCGGTAATAGAACCCGAACAGAAACTCCGCCCGGTCCCGGTCGCGCAATGCCGGATCAAACGGCGACAGAATCCGCACCCGCCCCCCCGCCTCCGGTGCCGCCGCAACCGCCGCCAGCACATCGGGCCGCGCATAGAACCGCTTCACGCCCCCCGCAGCCCCTTCCACCTCAACCTCGACAATCTCCCCCCGCGCCCGTGCCGCCCTGGCCCAGTCCTTCGCCTCCAGCGGCGTTACCAGCGCCCAATAGGCCCGCAACTCGCTGGCATCCGCAAAGCCCAACCGGTCCAGCGCCGCGCCACAGGCCCAGTCAATGACCTCACCCGTATGTGGCACCCGTTCCCGATGCGCCGCCGGAATGACCCGCTCGGCCAGATCATAGACTTTCTGAAACCCGTCCCGCCGCGTCACCGCCAGCTTGCCGGTATGCCACAACCATTCCAGCGCGGTCTTGGACGGGTTCCAGTCCCACCAGCCCCCAGACCCCCGCGCCTCGTCCTCCCCCACATCCGAGGCCGTGACTGGCCCCTCCGCCGCAATCCGCGCCAGCAAGGTTTCAAACTGCGGCTCATAGCCTGCGCGAAACCAGTTGCCCCAGTTCTTCCGCATCCGCTCCTCGCGCCGCGGAAAGTTGTGCTGCCAATAGTGGTGCAGGTGCATCGGCAGGATCGAGGCATCATGGGTCCAATGCTCCCACACCGCCCGGTCGTGTTCATGCAGCCGCTTCAAATCCTCGGGCCGATACGACTGCCGCCTGCTCCACAGGATCATGTGATGCGCCCGCTCGACCGTGTTGATGCTGTCCAGTTGCACGAATCCGATGCGGTCGATCAACGCGGCCAGGTCCCTGCCCTTGGCAGGGCCGACAGGCTGCTCCGCCAAGGCATGACGGTCCAGAAACAGGCGGCGGGCGGCTTGGTTGGTCAGACGCATCACCGCAGGCTAACAGCCGCCGCGCCGACCGCAAGGTCGCTGCAAATAATATACAGCGACTCGCCCGCTTCTGGGTTAGGCTTTGCCGTTGACCGCCGTTAGGTCGCCAAAATACCTATGGGAGGAATTGAATTGGCTGCTGTCTCCATCCATCCCGCCGTCGATGGCGGTGTCAAACCAGGCAAGGTCGGCTTTGCCGGTGCCACGCTGAAATGCCACTGCAAGACCGACGCGGTCGAGGTCGAGATTGGCTCGGATTGCGTCCACAACCATGTCTGCGGCTGTACCAAGTGCTGGAAACCGGCGGGTGCCACTTTCAGTCAGGTCGCGGTCGTGCCCTCGGACAAGGTCAAAGTCACCAAGAACGGCCAAAAGCTGAAAGTGGTCAACCCCGACGCCCTGATCCAGCGCCATGCCTGCACCGGCTGCGGCGTCCATATGCAGGGGCCGGTGGTCAAGCCGAACCATCCGTTCACCGGCCTGACCTTCATCCATACCGAACTGTCCGACCAGCAGGGCTGGGCCGCCCCCACCTTCGCGGCCTTTGTATCCTCGGTGATCGAAGGCGGCACCGATCCTGGCAAGATGGACGGCATCCGTGCAAGGCTGACCGAGTTGCACCTGACGCCGTCGGACGCGCTGTCGACCGGGCTGATGGACTATATCGCCACCTTCACCGCCAAGGCGAGCGGGGTGCTGAAGGGCTGATCATTGCCTGAACCCGGCCAAGCAGCCATTTATGGGCGTGGCCGGGAAAGGGCGCTTCAAACTTGCGCAGGAGTTGGGCGTAGCCTTAGCCCAGCTCCGACCCTTTGCAGATCCGTTCTCCGCCGCCGTGGTCGAGCAGGATCAAACCGCCACCGGATTCGGCCAGCCTTAAGCCTTTTGCCCGAAGCCTGCCAAACAGGTCATCCCAATTCCGCGCGTAGGCGAAGTCGTCAGCGAGAAGCGCCCGCAAGGGAGCGACGAGCCACTCATCCGCCCTGACAGGCGTCTTCGCTTTTTCGCGGCGCTGCAAATCGCGGGTGATGGCGTCGCGGATAATCTGGCCAACCGAGACATCTTCATGCCCAGCCACGATCGTCAACGCAGCAAGCATCACCGCGGGCACCTGGAGCGTGAGTTCTTCTTGCTCCATCCCGCCAGTCTGGCGCGGGCATGGTAAACGCCCGGTTAACGTTGCTAAACCGCCCCATACAGCCGCTTGGCATCCCGGAAGCTCATCAGTTTGCGCGTCTGCTCGTCCCACAGGTTCAGCTTCACGCAAGCCAGGCTCTGACGGATCGTCAGCTTCTGCGCCTCCGCCAGCGCCCGGTGATCGCGCAACACCTCGGTCAGCCGGTAAAACGGGATGCGGCTGTACAGATGATGCACATGATGCACCCCGATATTGCCGGTGATCCATTGCAGGGGCAGCGGCAACTGGTAATGCGACGAGCCTTCCAGTGCGGCGTCATGGATCTGCCAATCCCCACCCTTCTCCCAATGGGTTTCCTCGAACTGGTGCTGCACATAGAACAGCCAGACCCCGATCGTTGCCCCGATGACCGAGGTTGGCAGATAGATCAGCAGCACCGGCATGAACCCGCCCAGCCAGATGATCAGCCCGACCACGATGGCGATGAACGCATTGGTCCCCATCGCCGAGGTCCAGTACCACCACGACCGCATCAGCCCCAACGGCACCCGGTTCTGCAAGATGAACAGATAGCTTGGCCCCAGCACGAACAGCACCACCGGATGGCGGTACAGCCGATAGCCCAGCCGCCCCCAGAACCCGCGCGCCCGGTATTCCGCCACGGTCAGCGTCAGCACATCGCCAATGCCGCGCCGGTCCAGATTGCCGTGATGCGCATGGTGGATGGTGTGGGTGCGCTTCCACACGTCATAAGGCGTCAGGGTCAGCACCCCCAGGGCCCGCCCCAGCCAATCGCCGACCGTCCGGCTCTGGAAATATGAGGCGTGGCCGCAATCGTGCTGGATGATGAAGATCCGCACCAGAAACCCGCCATTCAGCACCGCAATTGCCAGGCTCAGCCAGGGGCTGACTTCCAGCGCGGCCCAGGCCAGCACCCACAGCAGCAGGAACGGCACCAGCGTCACCCCCAGCTCGAACACAGAACGCCATGTCGAGGGCTCGCGGTAGCGCGCAAGTTTCAGCACCCACTGGCGGGCGCTTTCCTGCCGCGTCATTGCGGCCTCAGAGGGAATTGTCATGAATATGCCTTTGCGGCCGAAGGGGGGCAGAGGGAAAGGCTGGACGCAAGGTTCGGCTTTCGCTCTGATGGGCCATGACCGTCAGGGTATGGCATGTCGAAGGACAATGAACCGTTAACGCCGTCATGAAAAGCACTATTGCACCGCACTAGTCTTCTGCGCCGACTTGCGCAGCTTTTCGCTGGCGGATTTCAACTGCCCACAGGCCGCCATGATGTCCTCGCCGCGTGGCGTGCGGATCGGCGAGGCATAGCCCGCGTTGTGGATGATGTCGGCAAACGCGTGGATGCGGTTGCCCGAAGACCGCTTGTAGGGCGCCCCCGGCCATTCGTTGAACGGGATCAGGTTGACCTTGGCCGGAATGCCGCGCAGCAGTTCCACCAGCCGGTGCGCGTCTTCCTTGCTGTCATTGACCCCGTCCAGCATCACATATTCAAAGGTGATGCGCTCCGAATTCGACAGCCCCGGATATTGCCGCAGCGCCTCCAGCAAGACGGCGATGTTCCATTTCTTGTTGACCGGCACCAGACGGTCGCGCACCTCATCCGTCGTCGCATGGAACGAAACCGCCAGCAGACAGCCGATCTCGCTCGCCGTCCGGGCAATCTCCGGCACCACGCCGCTGGTCGACAGCGTGATCCGCCGCCGCCCCAAGGCGATGCCTTCATCATCCATCACGACTTTCATCGCATCGCGGACATTGTCGAAATTGTACAACGGCTCGCCCATGCCCATCAGCACGACGTTGGAAATCAGCCGCCCGTCCGGCTTGGGTTGCCCCTTGACCGGCCATTCGCACAAGTCATCCCGCGCCAGCATCACCTGCCCGACAATTTCTCCTGCCGTCAGGTTGCGCACCAGCTTTTGCGTGCCGGTATGGCAGAAACTGCACGTCAGCGTGCAACCGACCTGGCTGGAAATGCACAAAGTCCCCCGGTCGGTTTCCGGGATATAGACCACCTCGACCTCATGCCCGCCCGCGATCCGCACCAGATATTTCCGGGTGCCATCGCTGGAGACAGCCTTCGTCACCACTTCCGGCAATTCCACCACGAAATGCTCCGCCAGAATCCCGCGATAGTCCTTGGCCAGATTGGTCATCAGGGCAAAGTCGCGGATGCCCCAGTAATAAATCCACTGCCAGACCTGCCCGACCCGCATCCTGGCTTGGCCGGACGGCGTCCCCGCCGCCACAAACGTCGCCAGCATCTGCTCCCGCGTCAGCCCGATCAGATTGACCCTGCCGCCCTCCGCCAGCTTGCGCGGCAGGGTCAGCACGTCTTGAGTGATGGGCGCAGAAGCGGTCATGGCGGCGGTCCGTTGCAAACAAGCCCGTCATATAGGGCAGACGGCGGCAAAACGGAACCATCAGATACGCCAAAAGCCCCGGCATCCCGCCGGGGCCTTGGCCAAATGCCCAAAATCTCACTTGCAGCGGCTCGCCGCCTCGGTCATCGCCGCGGTAAAGCCGCGCAGACTGAAGGTGTCCTTGGTCTGGGTGCCCTTGGCCGAATGCGCACTCAGCGTCGCATCGCTGCCCTTTTGCAGCGCCGCCAGAATCTTGGCATCGTCATCGCCACTGGCCGCCCAGGCCCATTCGCCATCAACCGTCATCTCGAACTTGGTGCCGCCGACATCCAGCGTCACCGTCGACCCCGGCGCAAACGGATAGCCGCCGGTAAAGGATGTCTCGCCCACCGGCTGGCCGGGCCGGAACGTCACGAACAGCAAAATATCGCTGCGCTTGACCGAGACCGGCTTGCCATCGCGGCTGTTCACGGTTTCCTTCGGGCTGGAAACCCCCCAGCATTCCTTGGGATTGGTCTCGGCGAATACGCTCCAATCGGTTTTCACCGCCACCTGATTGGTCGATTCCTGCGCAAAACCCGCACCACCGGCCGCCAGCAGCCCGGCACCGAAAATCCCACCCGTCAGGGCGCGTGTCATCCAGCTTGTCATGTTCCTACAGCCTCCAAGCTGCCCCAGCCTCTGCCCGCCCCGACCCCGCTTCACTCGCGGGTTTTTCCTGTGGCGCGGACACTTCCACCTCGATATCCCATGCATAACCGATAATGACCATTTTGCGAAAGCCCTATGGGCAGAAAATCGCTGAAACTTGGCGGGGAAGGGCGGAAAGATGACCAACAGACAGGCAGAACCGATGGTCGAACTGTGGCGCGGCGGCCTCTTGGAAAGCGCCCACCGCGGCCATGCGGTGATCTGCGACGACAAGGGCCAGATCGTCGAGCACTGGGGCAACCCCGCTGAAATCATCTTCCCCCGCTCGTCAGCCAAGATGATCCAGGCCCTGCCGCTGATCGAAAGCGGGGCCTTCGACGCGGCCGGCCTGACCGAGGCGCACGCCGCCTTCGCCTGCGCCTCCCATCACGGCGCGGCCCTGCACACCACCCTCGCCCGCACCTGGCTCGAAGGTCTCGGCCTGGCCGAATCCGACCTGCGCTGCGGCAGCCACGAACCCTCCGACAAAATCGAACGCATCCGCCTGATCCGTGCCGATGAAAAACCCTGTCAGTTGCACAACAACTGCTCGGGCAAGCATGCCGGCTTTCTGACCCTGAACCGCCACCTCAAGGGCGATGCCGAATATACCGAACATGACCACCCCTTGCAGGTCCAGATCAAACAGGCATTCGAGGAGGTCACTGCGGAACCCTCGCCCGGCTGGGGTATCGACGGCTGCTCCGCCCCCAACTTCGCCACTTCGCTCCACGGCCTTGCCCGCGCGATGGGCCGCTTTGCCGGTGCCACCGGCACCGCCGACAACCGCGACCGCGCCATGCACCGGCTGACCCGCGCGATGGCGGCCTATCCCGAACTCGTCGCCGGCGACACCGGTTGCGATACCGAACTGATGCGCATCCTGGATGGCCGCGTGACCCTGAAAGGCGGCGCCGAAGGCGTCTATGTGGCGATCCTGCCCGATCTGAAACGCGGCGTGGCACTCAAGATGGTCGATGGCACCGACCGCGCCAAAGAGGCCGCCATCGCCGGACTTCTGGTGCATCTGGGCGTGCTGGACGCCGAACATCCCGCTACCCGCAAACGGCTGAACGTCGTGCAAAGGAATGCCCGCGGCAAGGAAACCGGGATTCTGCAACTGGCCCCGGGGTTTCTTTAGGAACGCTCCGATTCACATTGGTCAAAATATCCCACCGGAGGTCTGGAGGGTGTGAAACCCTCCAGCGGCCAGCCCCGTAAACCACCGCCAAAAGCTGCCCCGCAAGGTGCCGTGCTCTGCACGCACCGCCGGTTTGAACCATCCCCGCCAAGGCAAAGGC
>JAYUGA010000246.1:0-10802 GCA_043738565.1 Rhodobacterales bacterium | reverse complement strand
AACGAATGCCTGCATTCGTCCGGGGATTCACCCTGAGTTGTGCGACCTGGTGCCAATTTATGGCAAAGGGATCATGAGCGCCTCGGAAGCCATTGATTGGGAAGGATAAAAATAGCACCGCAATCTCAAGGCTGGGGCCGAGAGCTGGACGATGACGGGGGCGGCTTGCGGGCCGGTGTTTGCAGGGCTGACGGCGGAGCAGCGGCAGGACGGCTATACATTCGTGACGCTTTACCCCACCGCCTATGTCGTGGCCCATGTCGATTATGTGCGCAGCGTCCGGCTGGAGCCGATGGGGCCCGAGGAGATGCGGCTGGTGGCGGAGTGGCATTTCACAGCCGAAACCCTGGCCCGGCCGGGGTTTGATGCTGCGGAGGTCGCGGGTTTTGCCAGGATCGTGCTGGGGCAGGATGGCGATGGGGCGGAGATGAACCAGCGCGGAATCAGGTCTCCCAGCTACCGAGGCGGGCGGCTGATGCCGCAGGAGTTTGACATTCACCGGTTTCACAACTGGGTTCTGGCCGAGATGGAGGCCCAAGATGATAGAGATTCCGTTCAAATCGCTGCCGGTTCCCAATGACTGGGACCGTCGGGGCCTGCCCGCCTGGACCTACCACAGCCAAGCCATGTTCGACCTGGAGCGGCAGGAGACTTTCCTGCAACACTGGCAGGTTGCGGGGCATGTCTGCGCTATTCCGGCACCCGGCGACTGGCTGACCTTCGACCTTCTGGGCGAACGCGCGGTGGCGATGCGCGGGCAGAATGGCGTGGTCAGGGCGTTCCACAACCTGTGCCGCCACCGGGGCGCGCGGGTGGTGGATGGTGCGATGGGACATTGCAAGGGGGCGATTGTCTGCCCGTTTCACGGCTGGGTCTATAACCTTGATGGCACGCTCCGGGGTGCTGCGGTGTCATCGAGTTTCGGGCCGATGGACCGCGCGAAGTTCGGGCATAAACCAATTGAAATGAAAGAGTTTAACGGCTTTATCCTTGTCCGGTTCAACCCCGGTCCGCAGCCCTCTGTGGCGGCGTTGATGGCACCCTACGCCGCCGATTTTACGGCTTAGCGGACGACGGATTTGCTGCCGGTCGATATTCCGAACTGGTCGAGCGATCTGCCGGTCAACTGGAAATCGGTGCGCGATGTCGACAATGAGGGCTATCATGTGCCGCTCGCCCATCCCGGATTGCAGGATCTGTATGGCCGCGACTGCCGGGATTTGTATATGGACGGCGGGTTGCATGCGTCCTTTGGGTTTGACGGGGACAAGCCGGGGCGCGGCTGGTCGGTCAAGCGCTATCTGGGCATGGCGCGGGAGGAGGACGGGTTGCCGCCGCATCTGCGCCAGGCCTGGACCTATTACGGACTGTTTCCGAATGTGGTGTTCGCCTTCACGCCGGAAGGCGCGCAATATTATCAGGATGCACCCCTGAGCCCCGGCATGACGCGGGTGACGGGGCGGATGTACCGCCGTCCGAACGAGACGCGGCAACAGCGGCTGTCGCGCTACCTGGCCTATAGGATCGACCGCGAAACCTCGGTGGAGGATCAGCAATTGTCGATCTGGTCGAACGAGTCGATGAAAAGTCAGGCGTTTGACGGGTTCCATCTGTCGGACCTAGAGTGGGGGGGTGCGGCGGCACCACGAGCAGTTGCGCCGGGTCCTGCCGGTGATGACGCTGGACCGCGCCCCCGCCGAGGTGGAAATCGCGCGGCAAAATCAGGAAATGCTTGGCTTGGGCAAGGGCGAGGCGCAGGCTTTGATCAAATGACGCATCCCGAGGGACGTGCCGCAACAGGAGGGAATTTGTGATGAGATTGACCCGGCGATCAACCCTGACTGGCCTTGGCGCGGTTCTGGCCACCCCGTTTGTGCGACCGTCCTGGGCGGCATCAGGGGCGCTGAACATCTACAACTGGTCCGATTATATCGGTGAGTCCACGATTGCGGATTTCGAGGCGGCCAGCGGAATTTCGGTGATCTATGACCTGTATGCCTCGTCCGAGGAAATGCAGGCCAAGATGCTGGCGGGATCGACAGGCTATGATCTGGTGATCATGGCGGGGGTGACGCTGCCGCAGTTCATCAAGGCGAATATTTATCAGAAGCTGGACAAATCCAGACTAAAGAACTGGGGCAATCTGGATCTGGCGATCCTGAAAATCGGCGAAGGCTTTGATCCGGGCTATCAATACGGCGAGCCCTACATGTGGGGGTCGGTCGGCATCACCTATAACATGGATATGGTGAAGCAGCGGCTGCCGGGAGTGGACCTGAACTCTCTGGATGTGATTTTCAAGCCGGAGAATGCGGCGAAACTGGCGGATTGCGGCATATCGCTTCTGGACAGCCCGACCGATATCGGGATGATGGTGATGAGCTGGCTGGGAATTGATCCGAATACGCCCAATCAAGCCGATTACGACAAGATGATCGCGGCGTTCAAACCGATCCGGCAATATATCAACTCCTTTGACAACTCGAACTACATGACGACGCTGCCGAACAAAGAGCTGTGTGTGGCTAATAGTTGGTCGGGCGATTATGGCGTGATCAAGTCGCGGGCGGCAGAGGCCGGGATCACGCTGGACCTGAAATATTTTGTGCCCAAGACCGGCGCACCGGCGTGGTTCGACTTGTGGTGCATCCCTGCGGAGGCGGCGAATACGGACAGCGCCTATGTCTTTCTGGAGTATATGTTGCAACCCGAAGTCATCGCCAAATGCACCGATTTCACCGGCTATGCCAATGCCAACAAGGCGGCGACGGCTTTGGTCGATCCGGCGATTGCGGCGGACCCGGCGATTTACCCGGACGCCGAAACCCTCTCGCGGATGTATACGCTGAAACCGCAGAGCGAGGATCAGGACCGGATGCTGACCCGGGCCTGGGCCGATATCAAGACGGACTGAGGGGATGGCGGAACCGCTGATCCGCATCGAGAGCGTGTCGAAAAGTTTCGGCACGTTTCAGGCGGTTCGGGCTGTCAGCCTGACCATTCAGAAGGGCGAGATCTTTGCGCTGCTGGGCGGCTCTGGCTGCGGCAAGACCACGCTGTTGCGGATGCTGACGGGGTTTGAAGACCTGACGGCGGGACGGATATTCATCGACGGGCAGGATATGGGCGGGGTGCCGCCGTGGGAGCGCCCGGTGCACATGATGTTCCAGAGCTACGCGCTGTTTCCGCATATGAGCGTGGAAAAGAACGTGGGCTACGGGCTGAAGCATGAGAAGATGACGGCAGGGCAGCGGCAGGACCGGGTGCGGGCAATGCTCGATCTGGTGCAATTGACCCCCTATGCCACCCGCAAGCCGCATCAAATCTCCGGCGGGCAACGGCAGCGGGTGGCTTTGGCGCGGGCTTTGGCGCGGGCTTTGGCGCGGCAGCCGAAACTGTTGCTGCTGGACGAGCCACTGGCGGCGCTGGACAAGAAGCTGCGCGAACATACCCAGTTCGAGTTGATGTCGATTCAGGAGCGCACCGGCGTCACCTTCATCGTGGTGACCCATGATCAGAAAGAAGCGGTGACTTTGGCCGACCGGATCGCGGTGATGGACAAGGGGCAGGTCCGGCAGGTCGGGGCGCCGGGCGAAGTTTACGAATTCCCCAACAGCCGGTTTGTGGCGGGGTTCATCGGCTCGATCACCTCCTGGGATGCCAGGGTGATCGGGGTTGCAGACGAGATTGCCCGGCTGGAGGTGCCCGCCCTGGCCACGGTGATCGAGGCACGGGCGGTGCCGGGGCTGGTCGCGGGTCAGGCGGTCTCATTGGCTATCCGGCCCGAGAAGCTGTCGATCAACCGGGTTCACCCGGCGGGCGACAATGTGATCGAGGGCGAGGTCAGGGATCTGGCCTATTTCGGCAAGGACAGCTTGTACCGGGCCGCCCTGCCCTCCGGCTCACTGGTGTCGGTCCATGCGGTCAATGCGCGGCGGGCGGCGGAAGGCGAGCGGGTGGCGGATAGGTACGACAAGGTCTGGCTGAGTTTCGATCCCGCCTCCGCCATCCTCCTGACAGAGTGACCATGCCGGAAACCCGCCTTTCCCAATGGTTCAACCGGCGCGGCTGGTCCGATATCGTGATTCTGGCACCCTATGTCTGGCTGCTGATTTTCTTTCTGATCCCGTTTGGCATCGTGGTGGCGATGAGTTTTGCGACCCGCACCCCGACCGCCCCGCCCTATGGCTATGGCGGCGCAAACCCGGTGATCAACCTGACCGGCTATGGGCGGCTGTTCCACGATGCGCTGTATATCCGGGCCTTCGTCACCTCGCTGGTCAACGCCTTTGTGGCGATGGTGTTGTGTCTGGCGCTTGGCTATCCGATGGCACTGGGCCTGACCAAGGTCGAGCGCGGCTGGCGCAACATCCTCTTGATGCTGGTGATCCTGCCGTTCTGGACCTCGTTCCTGCTGCGTGTCTATGCCTGGATGGGGCTGATGGGGTCGAATTCGCGGTTCAACAACCTGCTGACGGCGGGCTGGAACTGGCTGGTGCCGCAGGCATGGGCGATCAACAGCGTGCCGATGATGCATTCGAATTTCGCGGTGGTGCTGGTGATGGTCTATACTTACCTGCCGTTCATGATCCTGCCTTTGCATGCCAATCTGGAACGGCTGGACCCGGTGCTGGACGAAGCGGCAATGGATCTGGGGACGCGGCCATTCGGGGTGTTCTGGGATGTGACGCTGCCGCAAAGCATTCCGGGCATCATCGCGGGCGGCATGCTGGTGTTCATTCCGGCGGCGGGAGAGCTGGTCATTCCGACGCTGGTGGGCGATGCGTCCAGCCCGATGATCGGGCGGGTGATTTCGGATGAGTTTGCCAGCGCCCGCGACTGGCCAATGGCGTCCTCGCTGGCGGTGGCGCTGTTGGTGCTGATGGTCGGGCCGATGATGATGTATGCGCACTATCAGGCGCGGGCGGAAAAGCCCGCCGATCCGGGGGATACGCCATGAAGCGCCGCCCGATGTTCCTGATTTCGGTTCTGTGCTTCGGCTTCGCCTTCTTCTACAACCCGATCCTGTCGATGATGGTTTATTCGTTCAACAACTCGCGGCTGGCGACGGTCTGGGGCGGGTTTTCGGCCAAGTGGTATGGGGCGCTGTGGAACAACCCGCAGGTCGGCCGCGCACTGATGCTGTCGCTGGAGATTGCTATCCTGTCCTCGACCGTGGCCACGATCCTGGGGACGATGGCGGGCATCGCCTTGGCAAGGTTCCGGAAATTTCGAGGGCGAACCTTTTTTTTCCGGGCTGGTGACGGCACCCTTGATCATGCCAGAGGTGATCACCGGGATTTCGTCGCTGATCTTCTTCATCCTGCTGGCGCAATATGTCGGCTGGCCCGCCACCCGAGGTTTTACGACGGTGACGCTGGCGCATATCACCTTCTCGATGGTGTTCGTCACCACCATCGTGCAGTCGCGGATGCTGTCGGCCTATCGGGCGATCGAGGAGGCGGCGATGGATCTGGGCGGCCGCCCGTGGCAGGTGATGAAGGACGTGACGCTGCCGGTGATCGCGCCCGCGATCCTGTCGGGCTGGCTCCTGGCGTTCACCATCTCGATGGATGATGTGGTGATCACCAACTTCACCACCGGGCCGGGGACGACGACGCTGCCGATCCTGATCTGGTCGAAGGTGAAACTGGGGGTGACGCCGGATGTGAACGCAACGGCGACGCTGACCGTGCTGGTGGTGGGCATCTGCGTGGCAACGGCGGGTTACGTGATGAACCGGGCCGAGGCGCGGCGCGAGTTGGAACGGCGGCTGGCCTATCAGGCGAACGAATGAGCGATCTGTGGGCAGAACTGGCCTCTGCGCCGGGGCCAAAGGGGTCGGGGCGGCTGCGTTATGGCGCGGCGATGGCGCTGTATCAGCAGCGGAAACTGTCGGATGCGGCGCTGGCGGTGTATCGGACTTGCGCGCTGCTGGACGGGCAAGCCCCGGCGGTTTTGGTGGCCGAGGCGCAGCTTTCGGTGCCAGCCGCGCCGGGGCTGACGGGGGAGACGGCCATTCGCGGCTTGCTGACGGAGGCTGAGCTGTATCTTGCCGCCCTGCCCGGTCTCGGCGTTGGTGAGGTGCGGGCCGGGTTGAACAGATGGCGAGATGGGCCAGTGACAACGACCAACACCGCAAATGCCGTGCTGGAGGCCCATCTGCCTGCGGCGCTTGATCCATTGCTGCGGACCCACCCTGCCCTTGCGTGCGCGATTGCTGGTGCCGCGCCATATCTCGACTGGTCGCCCGACGACGGCTATCGGCCGGAGATTGGGGCGGCTTTTGCCACCGGACATTGTTTCGCCTCGCTGATCGGGGAAGCGGCGGTGATTGCGGCGCGGGAATATGATTTCGGGCTGTTTTTGATTGCCCCGGATCTGCTGTACCGCGACCATTGCCACGCCGCGCCGGAACTATATGCGCCTTTGACCGGGCCGCATGGCTGGCGGTTTGGTCCGGGCAATCCGCTGATGGTGAAGGCGGCGCATCAGCCGGTGTGGAATGATCCGGGCCGCCCGCATCTGACCAAGGTGGGGCCGGTGCCATTCCTCGCGTTGTTCGGCTGGACCCGCGATGTGCAGGCGCGGGCCAGGGTCATTGCGGCGCAGGACTGGGCCGGACTGGAGGCGTTGCGGCTTGGCTGAAGCCGGTCACCACCCGAAACTGGCCCGCTGTTGAGGGCCAAGACCGCCAAACCGCGCGGAACCGGACACTACCCCGCCACCATCGGCAACACTTCAAACCAGCCGCGCCAGATCATGTCGCCCGCCACATACAGAATGATCGCCAGCCCCAGATAGGCGATCCAGCGGTGTTTGTTCAAAAGCCGCGCGATGAAGCTGGCCGCCAGACCCATCAGGGCAATCGACAGTGCCAGCCCGAAGATCAGCACCGCCGGATGCTCCCGCGCCGCCCCCGCCACCGCCAGCACGTTGTCCAAGGACATCGAAACGTCGGCAATCACGATCTGCCAGGCGGCTTGGGCAAAGGTCTTCGATGCCCCCCCCCCAGCCACAACTCCGTCCGCGTTCAGATCGCTGTCGCTCAGCGCCTCGTCGGCCCGGTTCGCATCCCCATGGCCTGCCCGCAACTCGCGCCACATCTTCCAGCACACCCACAGCAGCAATATGCCACCCGCCAGCAACAGCCCCGTGATCGCCAGAAGCTGGGTCGCCGTCAGGGCAAAGCCGATCCGCAGCACGGTCGCCGCAATGATCCCCACCAGAATGACCTTGGCCCGCTGCTCTTTCGGCAGGCCGGCAGCGGCCAGACCGATCACGATGGCATTGTCGCCCGCCAGCACCAGATCAATTGTGATGACCTGAAACATCGCCGCCAGCGCCTCGGGCGATAAGAAATCCATCCTGCGTCCAATCCTGTCCGGCCGACCTTTAGCGCTAGTTAGGGCCACCAGCCGCCGGATTCAACCGCCAAAACCCGCCTAACTTGCGGCGCTGGCGCATCCGCGCTAACCAAAGCCATGCTGTCTTACCAACATATCTACCACGCCGGAAACGCCGCCGATGTCCAGAAACATGGCCTTCTGGCCTGGATGCTGGACTACCTCGTGCAAAAGGACAAACCTGTGTCCTACATCGAAAGCCATGCCGGACGCGGGCTTTATGACCTTGGTTCGCCAGAGGCGGCCAAGACGGGTGAGGCATTGGCGGGGGTGGACCTGATCGAGCCGCGTTTTGCCGCCGGCCACCCCTATCGCCAGCGGCTGACCGAGGTTCGCGCCCGTTACGGCGATGCCGCCTACCCCGGCTCGCCGCTGATTGCCGCCCTGACCCTGCGCGATACCGACACGATCCACCTCGCCGAGTTGCACCCGCAGGAATTCCGCGCCCTGACCGAAAACCTCGCCCCGTGGAAACCCCATATCCAGCAGCGCGACGGGTTCGAGATGGCGCTGGCCCTGTGCCCGCCCACCCCGCGCCGTGGCCTGATGCTGATCGACCCGTCCTACGAGGTGAAGGCCGATTACGACCGGATTCCGAAGCTGATCACCCAGATCGCCCGCAAATGGAATGTCGGCATCATCAGCCTGTGGTATCCGCTGCTGCCCGCCAATCCCCATGCCGCGATGCTGGCCGAGCTGACCGGAACCTTCCCCGACGCACTACGCTCCGAAATCCGCTTCCTGCCCGCCCGCGACGGCCACCGCATGCTGGGTTCCGGCATGTTCACCGTCAACCCGCCGCACGGCCTTGCCGAAGAAGCCACCCGCATCACCGCAATGTTTCGCGGCACCTGACCCATTGGCCTTTCCCCCCTCACCCCCTATGTTGCCGCCATGAGCCTACTGCGCGCCCTGTTTTCCCCCGCCCCCGCCCGCCTGGCAGAGCCTGACGCACGGCTGGCTCTTGCCGCCTTGCTGGTCCGCGTCGCCCGCAGCGATGGCTATGTCTCGGGCGAAGAAACCCTGCGCATCGACCGCATCCTGATGCAGCATCACGACCTGACCACCGCCGAGGCTGCCACCCTGCGCAGCGACGCCGCCATGCTGGAGGCTGACGCCCCCGACACCGTCCGCTTCACCCGCGCCCTGAAAGCGGCGGTCCCGCTGGAGGATCGCACCGCCCTCGTCGAGGCGCTGTGGGCGGTGGCGCTGGCCGATGGCCGCCGCGATGATGAGGAAGACCGGATGCTGCGGCTTGTCACCAGTCTTTTGGGCCTGACCGATGTCGAATCCGCCCTGGCCCGGAAAAGAGCGCAACGTTGATCGCATCCCTTGGCATGTATGACCGCACCGAGGCGCAGCCGGCCAACGACCGCCTGTGGGCGCTGATCCGCGACGGGATGCGGGCCAGGGGCCTGAAGCCCCCCGAACGCCTGACACGGGGTGCCGGGGCCTATTGGGATGCCTGGGCTAGCCCCGAGCTGATCCTGTCGCAGACCTGCGGCTTTCCCTACCGCGCCAGATTGCATGGGCATGTCACCCTGATCGGCACCCCGGATTATGGCGTCGCAGGCTGCCCGCCCGGCTTTTACCGCTCTGTCTTGGTCGCCCGCAACGATGACCCACGCAGCAGCGTCACCGATTTCAACGGCGCGACCCTCGCCTTCAACGATGACCTGTCGCAATCGGGCTGGGCCGCGCCGCAGAACCACGCCGCCAAACTGGGGATTGCCCTGAAACCGCATCTGCGCACCGGCGGTCACCTGTTGTCGGCCAAAGCGGTGGCCGAGGGTCATGCCGAGATCGCGGCGATTGACGCCGTGACTTGGAAAATGATCATTCGCCATGATGCTTTCGCCACGACCCTGAAGGTTGTTGGCGAAACCGACCCCACCCCCGGCCTGCCCTATATCGCCGGCTTGAGCACCGACGCCGCCCGGATGTTCGCCCTCATCGCCGCCGCCATCGCCGCGCTTTCCCGCGAAGACCGCGACACCCTTTGCCTCACGGGCCTGACCCGGATCGAGCCGGAAACCTACCGCGCCATAGCCACACCGCCCACACCTGCCGCCCTCGGTTACCTGGCCTAACCGCCAATTTTTCGCAGAAAAATTGCCCCTGCCACGATTTTTCTGCGAAAAATCAACTCTCCAGCCCACACGATTCTCCTTGCCTGCCCCCCCTGTCCTCCTCTATCCTGAGATTTGATCAAATTGCGCGGCGGCCATTCCGGCCCCGCCGGGATCGACAAAATGGGATGGATCAAGGGCATGATCCGAACCCGTCTGCCGGCCTTTCGGGGCAAGTGTGGGCGGTGGCATGCCCGACCTTGCGTGACATGATGAAAGACTGGCTCAGAAAACATCCGGACGTCCGGACCATTCGGGTGGCGGCAGCCGACCTGAACGGCCAGGCGCGGGGCAAACGGGTGCCTGCCCGCTTTGCCGACAAAGTGGTCAAGGACGGCACCCGGTTTCCGTTCTCGGTGCTCAACCTCGACATCTGGGGTGAGGATATCGACGACAGCCCGCTGGTGTTTGAACAGGGCGACCAGGACGGTGTGCTGAAACCGACCGAGCGCGGTTTCATGCCGATGCCCTGGCTGGAGGCACCGACCGCGCTGCTGCCGATCTGGATGTTCCGCGAAAACGGCACGCCTTACGAAGGCGACCCGCGCCACGCGCTTGCCAGTATCGTCAACCGCTTCAAGGCCCGTGGCCTGACCCCGGTTTGCGCGATTGAACTCGAATTCTTCCTGATCGACGACAGCGGCAAGACGCTGCAGGTGCCGCCCTCGCCGCGTTCCAACAAGCGGCGCAAGGCGGCGGAAACCCTGTCGATCCGCGCCCTTGACGCCTTTGACACCTTCTTCACCGACCTTTACGACGCCTGCGAGGCGATGGACATTCCCGCCGACACCACTACTTCGGAGGCGGGCTTGGGTCAGTTCGAGGTCAACCTGATGCATTGCGACGACGCCCTGCGCGCCGCCGACGATGCCTGGCTGTTCAAGATGCTGGTCAAGGGTCTGGCCCGCCGCCACGGCTTTGCCGCCAGTTTCATGGCAAAACCCTACCCGGAATATTCCGGCTCGGGTCTGCACACCCATTTTTCGGTGGTCGATGCCAATGGCGACAACGTGTTCGATAGTGGTGGCCCCAAGGGCACCCTGATGATGAAACAGGCGGTCGCGGGCTGCCTGAACGCCATGCACGACTCAACCCTGATCTTCGCGCCGCATCAGAACAGCTATGAACGGCTGGTTCCCGGCAAACACGCACCAACCGCTGTCAGTTGGGGCTATGAAAACCGCACCTCGGCCATTCGCATTCCGGCGGGCAACCCTGCCGCGCGCCGGATCGAACACCGGGTGGCGGGCGGCGATGTGAACCCCTA
>JAYUGA010000245.1:0-10807 GCA_043738565.1 Rhodobacterales bacterium | reverse complement strand
CAATCGTCGGGATTTTCATCCACTGGATGAAAATCTGGTCCGGCTCATACCATGAAGAATCTGTCCCATAGTGCCTCCTTCCATTCCAAGGAAAAGATCGCACCATCAAAAGCCGGGATCAAACACCTAGGGATCTCGCCTACATCAGATCGTCGTCAGGCTCCTCCTGCGGCCTGATGTGTGCCTTTGCCTTCCGGAGCGGGCGCATAAGGGCGTGCATGGTCCAGTTGTTCCCGTAAGTGGTCTTGATGCCGACGACATTCAGGGCAGCCACAAGTTCCCGCTTGGTCCAGCCTCGCCGGACTGGGTTGGCACAAATGAAGATCGCGATGTCGGTCACGGTCTGCCAGGCATGTGCTGGCCGGTTCCGCAGGCTGTTGGCGGTCGCGTTCCGAAGCGTTTTCGCGGTTGCACCTAGGTGCGCCCCCCCGAGCTGACTTTCCCGCGAGCGCGGTCTTGGTGTCTCGACCGATCTTGGCAGCAGCCGCTTCGGCCGCCCTTGCCGACTTGAGCAAAGTCATTTGACCGAAAAGACGGTTCAGGCTGACGACATGAACGGGAATGCCAGCGTCAATGATCTGCTCTTTCACCTCCTTGTAGGAGCGCGACAGTCGGTCGACGTCAGTGACGACCAGCACACTATCTTGAGCTTTTGCAGCATTGATGGCCCGCAGGAAGTCCGGACGAGCATCTGGTTTTCCGGGGACCGCGCTGGCGATATCCTCGTAGATCCCACCAAGAGCCAGACCCTTTTCAGAAACATAGTTTCTGATCCTGGCAGTTTGGTCGTCCAGGCTTTGACCTTCGTCGTCCTGGCCCTTTGTGGATACTCGGATGTAGCCGATCGCCAGCTTCTTCATTTCTTCACTTAGCACATTGACACCTTCAGGCACCTAGGCGGAAAGGGGCAGCTTTTGGGGGGGCATTGACAGACGATGCGGAAGGTCGGTGCTGCCGCTTAACTATTTGCAATAACTTGCGGATTCAGCGATTTCTCCATGACGGAATTCGACCCGGGCAGCAAGCTCGGATGCGCAAGAAGAATACTCACGCTGCGACGTTGAACTGCGTCGTGTTTGCCAAAGGTTGGTCTGGCTGCTTCCTTCGTCGTCCTGAGGAGCCCGGGTGCCAGATCGTGCCGGACTCGGATTTGATCCCGATCACGACCAGGACGAAAACCTAGGACTTCCTCGCCATGGTGCCGGATCGATCGACGGGAACTAGGATGTGGACGCGGCCATTCCGCGGAAAGCCTCGGATCCCAGCCCGCTGCGCCGCGACTTTTGCCGAGTGGCGCGCTTTCCCTGTTCCATGAAGGTAATGGGCGTTGGGCGATCGGAGGCGCGGCCGCCTTCGGTCTGACGGGGACTTTTCGCAATGTCTTCCGACCCGTTGTCAGATTTCCTGCGGTTTGTAATCGGCCTGGGCGGCGGGCATGACGCCTTGCAGCAGGGCCACGGACTTGGCCAGGCCTTCGAAGCTGTTGAGCATGACATCTTCATGCTCGATGGACAGCCAACCATCGTAGCCGCCCATCTTCAGCCGGTAGCAGAAGGCGCGCCACCACTCCTCGCCGTGCCCGAAGCCGAGAGTGATATAGGACCACGACCGGCCGGGGATATTCAGCAGGCTGCCGTTTTCCAACAGGCTGGTGGTGGCCTGGACCGGGCCATTCAGCATCGCGTCCTTAGCATGGACGTGATAGACCGCTTCCCCCAGCTTTTCGGCCGCGATGAGCGGGTCGGCGCCCATCCAGAACAGGTGGCTGGGGTCGAGGTTGGCGCCGACGGTTGGGCCGACGGCAGCGCGGAGTTTCAGGAGCGACGGAACATTGTAGACGAGCTGGTTGCCGTGGAGTTCGAGGGCGATTTTCTCAACGCCGTTTTCTCGGGCCAGGGCAGCGATTTCCAGCCAGTAGGGGATCAAAACCTCGTTCCACTGCCAGTTCAGGATGGTCTGGGTTTCGGGCGGCCAGGACGAGACGACCCAATTGGGCATGGTGTCCCCGGGGCCGCCGCCGGGGAGGCCGGACATGGTGCAGACGGTCTTGATTTCCATCAGCCCAGCGACGCGGATCGTGTCTTTCAGGCAATTGGACTGGGCCGGGTCGGTGGGGTGGAGGGGGTTGCCGTTGGCATTGAGGGCGATGATTTCGAGGCCGTTATCGGCGAATTTCTGAACGAAGGTCTTGCGGGCGGCCGCGTCGGACTTCATCTTCTGCAGGTCGAAATGCGGAGCAGTGGACCAGCCGCCGGTGTTGATTTCAAGACCTGAGACACCGAGTTTTTTGGCGCTCTCCAGAAGGTCCGGGAAAGATTGGCCGCCGAGGCTGTCTGAGACGAAACCGAGTTTCATGGGTGTATTCCTTGCAGGATTTACGATGTTTCGCGCGTGAACTTTCTCTCAGGCCATTGAGAAAGCTTCACTTAGCGGTTCTTGTTAAGTGCTCGTTTACTTGTAGAAGCCCGGTTTCGCGGGCCGTTCAACAGTCACCTTGCGACCTTCGGCCAGCGCCTTGACCCCCGCTTCCGCCACCAGCGTGGAGCAGTAACCGTCCCAGGCATTGGCTGCGATGTCCGAAGGCGCGCCGGTCTGGATCGCCCTGATCCAAGCCTTGTTCTGCCGCCGGTAAGCCTCGCCATAGGCGGGTCGCCAGTCCGCGTCGTAAGCGGTGGATTGCGCCATGGCGAGATCGCAGCGGATGGCAGATGTCTTGTTCAACGACACGGACCCCTTCTCGCCCACCAATTCGCCGCGCACGTCATAGCCATAGGCGGCGTTGTTGTTGACCTCGATGTTCACGAGTTGGCCCTCGGTAGTCTCCAGCACCATGAAGACGGGGCCGCCCATGCCGTTTCGTTTGGGCGCGAAAGCCGTGATGCTGGCGTATTCGCAGTCCAGCACCCAGCGGGCGGCGTCAAACTCATGCGGGGCGGAATTGGTGATCGCCATGCTGGCCACGAAATCGGAAGCCGGGTTTTCGACATTGCGATGGAAGTTGTGCATCATAAGGGCCTTACCGATTGCGCCTTCCGCCAAAGCTGCCTTCATCTCGGCATAGGACTGGTCGAAACGGCGCATGAAGCCAAGCTGGATCAACCGTCTGCCAGAGGCGATTTCCGCCTCGACCACCTGACGGCACTCGGTGGCGGATTGCGACAGAGGTTTTTCGCAAAGCACGGGCTTCCCGGCGGCGACGCAGGCCAAGGTCAGCGGCGCATGGGTGAAGTCGGGCGAGGCGACCAGGACGGCGTCCACGTCCGGCCGGGCGATCACCGCCATCGGGTCAGTGGCGACATCGCCGCCACATTCGCGAGCGATGGCCTCGGCGCGGTCTTTCGATGCATCGCAGATGACCTGCAAGGTGGCGCCGGGCAGGTCGCCAACGATGATGCGGGCATGATCAGAGCCCATGATGCCTGCGCCGATGACGGCAATGCGGATGGTCATTGGAGAGATACCTTGATGGTCGCGAGGTCGATCTGTTGGTCGGGACATATATGGCATTGACAAACGATACGGCCCGAGGATTCCATATCTAAGGAACATTTAACATCAAATCTCTCATTAATTGCATCTGCAATAATGAGAGATTCCTTCAGGAGAGCGCCATGGCCGGACGGATCACCATAGCGGAACTGGCAGAGAAGGCCGGGGTGTCGGTTTCCACGGTCGACCGGATGCTGAACGGCCGCAATCCAGTGCGTAAGGCCACGGCGGAACGGGTATTGTCGGCGGCGGAAGAGTCCGGGTTTTACGCCACCCACCTGTTGAAAGAGCGGCTGGGCATCGGGCGACCGGTGATCACGCTCGGGTTTCTGTTGCAGCAATCGAACCGCACCTTTTACCGGATGATCGGCCAAGCCCTGGCGCAAGCCGCGGAAGAGGCTGACGGCGTCGTGGTCATAGTCGAGCATATGGACGACCTGTCGCCGGAAGCCGTTTCGACCCGGATGTTGGCGATGGGTGAGAAGGTGGACGTCCTGGCAGTGGTATCGGCAGACCATCCGCGGGTGACGCAGGCAATCGAGGCGCTGCACGCCAGGGATGTGCCGGTCTTCGGGCTGATTTCGGGGCTGACGGCAAGCTGCGAGACCGGCCTGGTGGGGTTGGACAACTACAAGGTCGGGCGCATGGCCGGCTGGGCGTTGTCGCGGCTCAGCGGCAGGACGGGGCGGGTCGCGATCCTGGTCGGCAACCACCGCTACCGCTGTCAGGAATTGAACGAGAGCGGGTTTCGCAGCTATCTGCGCGAGCATGCCCCCGGAATGGTGCTGCTCGAGCCCATCTCGACCTTCGAGGACCGAAGCATCGCACGCGATGTGACAGAAGCACTTTTGAAACGCGAACCCGACCTGGTGGGGCTTTACATCTGCGGCGGCGGGATCGTCGGCGTTATGGAGGCTTTGGCAGGATCCGGACGTGCTGCGGGGATCGTGACGGTGGGGCACGAGATGACGGCGCATACCAGGGCGGGACTGATCGACGGGATATTGTCCTTGGTGATCACCCATCCTGTCGCCCGGCTCGCCAGCGAGGCGATTGCCGCGATGGGCGAGGCCGCAAAGGCCGCGCCGGGGCAAAGGCTGGTGCCGTTCGAGATTCATACGCCAGAGAACCTGTAAGCGCGGGCAGTCGGCCTCATAGCGCAATCGTTCGGCCCTCGGTGGCACTGAGGCGGGCCGCATCCAGAACCGCCAGGGTGCGCGCGCCTTGCCCTGCGGTGATCGGGGGCTCGCCGCCGGTCTGGACGGCTTTGGCGAAAGCCTCGTAATAGTCGTGATAGCGGCCCTGTTCAGCGGGAATCGAGTCCTCGCCGGAAGCCGTGCGCAGGACGCCCCAGTTGGCCTTTGGCTCATAGCCCCAGGCGGTCAGGTCATCGGCCGGGCGCAACCCGGCAAAGATCGCCTGCGCCTGCACATCGGTGCCTTGCGAGATGTAGCTGCCCTTGTCGCCGTAGGCGCGAAACTCGCGGATGTTGAGGTAATTGAGCTTGCTCGCGGAGATATGTGAATGGGTGCCGTTTGCGTGGCGCAGCGTGATGACAAAGCAGGCATCGGTGCGGCCTGCGGGCAGATCGACATGGTCGAGTTGAGCATCGACCGAAACAGCCGGGCCGAGCAGCCAGAGCATCTGATCCACAAGGTGGCTGCCCAGATCGCGGAGCAGGCCGCCGGTCTGCCCGGCTTCCAGGGTGGCGGGATCGTTGAACTCCATCCGCGAATGGACGCGCCAGAGGGTGCCGAGGCGGCCGGACTGCACCAGCTTGTGTAGGGTCTGCATGTCGCTGTCCCAACGGCGGTTCTGGAAGACGCTCAAGATGATCCCCTTGGCCATGGCGGCGGCATCAAGCTCGTGCGCCCCTGCGGCATCCGGGGCGAAGGGTTTGTCGGCGACTACATGCAACCCGGCGGCAATGGCCTCTAGGACCAGGTCCCGCCGGGTCTGTGGCGGCGTTGTGATAGTGACAGCATCTATCCCGCCCGCTGCAATCATCGCGGTCAGAGAGGGGTGGATGGCGATGCCGGGCAGGTCCTGTTTGACCCTTGCAATGGTCTCGGGCGCGCGCGCAACCACCCCGGCAAGCTCAATGCCTTTGGCCGCTGCGATGAATGGCGCGTGAAAATGGCGACCGCCCGTGCCATAGCCCACCAATCCAATTTTCATTGGCCATTCCCCCCGTTCAAGACGGAAGCTTTGAAGGCCTCGAATTCCTCGTCGCTTACAGGCACGGCGTGCTGCGGTGCTGGGTAGGCACCCGAATTCACATCGGCGATGAACTCGCCGAACGCGGCAATGCGTTCCTGTTGCAGCCGGGCGTATTCCGCGCCGAAGTTGCGGTAGGTCTTGGCGTGGCGCGGCTTGTGGCCATCCGTGTGGCCCAGCACGTCCTCGGTAAAAAGATACTGCGCATCGGCACCGGGTCCAGCGCCCATGCCCAGCATGATCATGGAGGTATGGGCACTGATCAGGGCGGCAACGCGGTCCGGCACCACCTCAAATTCGGCACCAAAACAGCCGATGGCTTCCAGCGTCTTGACGTGGTCCCAGACCTTGCGGGCTTCGGTCGCGGTTTTGCCGACGGCACGGAAGCCGGTCCAGGTGATGTAAGAGGGGATCAGGCCGACATGGGCGACGACGGGGATGTGATTGTCACAAAGCACCTTCTGGATGTCCAGGGAGGCAGCGCAGTAGAAGCAGTCGCCCCCCATTGCCGCAAAGTGAAAGGCGGCGCGCAGATAATCTTCGGCAGTCGCCAATGCGCGGCCCTCGAATTTGCCCCAGCCGCCATAGGGCAGGCCAACCTGGACGAAGCACTTGCCTGCCGCCTCGCGCATTTCGGGGCTGAAAAAGCGGCCCTCAATCGACAGCATGTGAATGCCCGCCGCATCGGCGGCGGAGGCTTCTTCGGGCGTCGACACATACAGCATCGAGATTTTCTGGCCACGCGCCTTCATCGCACGAATGTCGGCTACGGTGGGGCGTTTGCTGAACTGGACCATTGGGTTTCCTTTGACGGTGGCGGCTGTGATGAGGTCGCTCAGATTTCGATGAGGACGCGCCCGTTCTCGACCCGGACCGGGTAGGTTTTCAGGTTGACGCAAACCGGCGCGCGTTTGGCCTCGCCCGTGCGATAGTCAAAGACGTCATTGTGCTTGGAGCATTCGACAGCGTGGTCCGTCAACAGCCCGTCGCAGAGATGGACTTTTTCGCGGGTGCAGAGCCCGTCAGTGCGATAATAGGCGTCGTCGGGGCCGCGGTAGATGGCGAAGGTCCGGCCGCCGTGATCGAAGCGGATCACGTCTTCGGCGTCGATGTCTTTGGTGGCGCAGGCGTCCGTCCAGATCGGCATGTCTATTTCCTTGGGCAATATGCTGCGGCCCGTTTCCAGGCCGCAGCGAGGGCCCGCCCGTGGAGTGGCAAACCGGGGGAGGTCGTCAGGCCACGGCGGCTGTCTGGATGTCGGTTACCGCGTAGCCCTCGATTTCGGCCTCAAGCTCCGCCATGTGCTCGCCGCCGGCCATCAGGTCGGTGATTTCCTCGCGCGATCTCTCGCCCTTGCGGAAATCGGCGGCGATAGCGCCGCGGATCAGGACGGCAAAGTGGTCGCCCACGGCCATGGCGTGCATGACCTGATGGGTGATGAAGATCACCGCAAGGCCCCGACGCTTGGCCTCGTTGACGATGCGCAGAACGTGGCTGGCCTGCTTGACGCCAAGGGCTGCGGTCGGTTCATCGAGGATCAGCACCCGGGCGCCAAAGTGGACGGCACGGGCAATGGCAAGCGACTGACGCTCGCCGCCTGACAGGCTACCAACCAGGCGGTCGCCGTCGTCAATCCGGGTGATGCCAAGCCCCTGGACGGCCTTGACCGCAATTTCGTTGGCGCGTTTGCGGTCAAATATCTTGAACGGCCCCCAGCCTTTGGTCGGCTCGACGCCGACAAAAAAGGACCGGCCAATCGACATCAGCGGAAAGGTACCGCCAAACTGGTGGACGGTGGCAATCCCGAGATCCGACGCCTCGCGAGGGCTGGCAAAGGTCATCGGCCTGCCGTCCAGCTCGATCGTGCCGCTGGTGGGGGTGTGAACGCCCGACAAGAGCCGGATCACGGTTGACTTGCCGGCACCGTTATCGCCGAGCAGGCACAGGGCTTCGCCGGCGCGCAGGTCCAGATTGATGTCGTGCAGAACGTCGATGGGACCAAAGCTTTTGCTGATTCCCTTTAGCGCCAGGATGGGAGCATTCATGACTTGGCTCCGGTTTTCTTGGGCGTATAGGACAGCGCCATTTTTCGGAACGTGTTGTTCATCAGCACGGCCACCAACAGCAGCACCCCGATGATCAGGCTGGCCCAGTTGGCGTCAAAGCTGGTGTAGTAGATACCCTGACTGACGATGGCGAAGGTCAGCGTGCCCAGCACGATGCCGACCACCGACCCATAACCGCCGGTCAACAGCACGCCGCCGACCACGACCGAGATGATGGCGTTGAAGATATAGGACTGCCCCGCCGAAACCTGGGCGCTGTTGTAAAGGATGGCCTGGCTCAGGCCGACAAAGGCCGCGCTGACGCCGCTGGACATGAACAGCAGGATCGTCATGCGCTCGGTCGGGATGCCGGCGTTGCGGGCGGAAACCTTGTCGCCGCCCATCGCGAGGATCCAGTTGCCGTAGCGGGTGTAATGCAGGATGAAGCCAAACAGAACGGCCGCCGCGATCCACCAGAAGATCGTCACCTGATAGACGCCGCCGATGAAGTGCCCCAGAAAGAACTTGGCTTCGGGTCCGGCCTTGATGGCGACGCTGGTGGTGCCGGTGATGATGACCGACATGCTCAGCGTCAGTCCGGCGACCGCAAACAGGGTGCCAAGGGTGACAATGAACGATGGCACGGCGGTGCGAACCACGAGAATGCCGTTGATGAAGCCCACCAACGCACCCAGCACCAGCGACGCCGCGATCCCGACCAGAATCGGCAGCTGAAAATGGCCCGAGATGATAGCGATGGTCATCGACGATGCCGGGATCATCGAGCCGATCGAGATATCAAGCTCGCCGGCGATCATCAGCAGCCCGATCGGGATCGCGATGATCCCAAGCGCAGCCGCCACGTTGAGCCAACTCGCCGCCCCCGAGAATGAGGCAAAGTTCGCGCCTCCGAAGATCGTGAAAAAGACGAACACGGCGACAAGACCGATGAAAGAACCGGTCTCGGGTCGCCGCATCAGGCTGCCCAGCGAAAATCGGGAGGTATGGTCGGACATGATGGGGTTCCCTCATTGGGGTCAGAGACAACGCGCAGCGGCTGGAAATTTGCGCTTGATCGAGCCCGGTCCAGGCGTTCCCGCATGGGCCGGGCAGTTTTATATCAATTCAGCGCGTGCCGGCCGCGACGCCGGCCATGGTGGCGTCAACGTTGGCGGCATCGACGATGCCCGGTCCGGTCAGAATCTCGCGGGTCGGGACTTTCAGGCCGAAGTTGACATACGCGTTCAGCATTGCCACAGCCAGATAACCCTGCAGATAGCCCTGCTGGTCAACCGCAAACATCTGTGCGCCGGATTTGATGTTGTCCAGAATGGTCTGGTCCATGTTCATCCCGCCCAGCTTGACCCGGTCGCCCGCCCCCGCCTGCGCGATGGCCGCTGCGGCGCTGACAGCGTCCTGGTTGCCGATGGTATAGATGCCGGTGACATCGGGGTATTGCGTCACGAAAGCCGCGACAGCCTGCGAAACGGCGGTCGCGTCGCCGAACGTCGAGGACGGCAGCGGCAGCTGCTCGCCGGTTCCGCCGGCTTTGGTGATGCCGTCAATCAGACCCTTGCACTGGGCCTCCAGGTTGGAGACCCCCGGCAGCGTGTTGACGCAGACGACCTTCTTCTGGCCATGCGCGCCAAAGTATTCGCCCGCCGCAAAGCCGGACTGATAGTCGTCGCCGCCGACGTAGTTCATAGCACCCAGACGGTCGGCGGCCGCAACGCCGCCAGCGTTATAGATGATCAGCGGAATGCCGGCCTCAACGACGGCGCGGAAAGCCTCGTCCATCGCTTCGGGCACCCAGTCGGGACCGACGATGGCCGTGGCACCCTGGCTGATCGCGTTGCGGATCAGGTTGGCGGCATCGGCACCGAGGTTGTCGTAGTTCTGCGGCCCAAGCCAGGTCACCGAACCACCCTGCTCGACGGCCAGCTTGCCCGCATCTTCGGCACCGCGCTTGACGATGGACCAGAACGAGTCGTCCGCCTTGCCGCCAATCACGAAGATTTTCGCGCCCTCCGCCATGACGGCGGTCGCACTGACGGCGAGCACGGCCGAAGCCAGCGCCATACGCAGGGATTTTCTGGTCATTTTCATTGTCGTTTCCACCTTGTTGAGGACGGTGCCTCGCTTTTTCATTCAGTCTCTGCCCCCGGGTTGTGCTGAAGAACGATCCCCGGGGGCTGAAAGTGGCCTTTGCTTACCGGTAACCGGCCCCGGCACCAGCGAGGGTTGCGTCGATGTTGGCGGCATCAACGATACCCGGCCCGGTCAGGACCGGGGCTGTCGCGATGGCAAGGCCGTAGTTGACATAGGCGTCCGACATCGTGACGGCCAGAAAGCCCTGCAACCACGGCTGCTGGTCGACGGCAAACAACTGCGTACCGGCCTTGATGCGGTCCAGTCCGGCCCCGTCCATGTCGAACGACGCGAGGCTGACCTTGCCCGCAGCGCCGGCCTGCTCAATTGCCGTGGCGGCTGAGTTGGCATCGCCGGCAGAGATGGTGATGACGCCGTTGATCGTCGCATCTTTCAGCAAGGTCGCCTTGATCGCTTCAGCAACCGCCGTCGGGTCGCCAAAGGCCGAGGCCGGCAGCGGCAGCTGGTTCGACACGCCGCCTTCCTTGACAATACCGTCGGAAACCCCGCGGCAGCGGTCTTCCAGGTTTTGCGCGCCCGGAACGGTATTGACGCAGATCACGTTCTTGGCGTTATGGGTGCCGAAATAGGCCCCAGCCGCCAGACCAGCGGGGTATTCCTCGTTGCCGATGTAGTTGATGGCCCCCAGCTCTTTGGCTTTGTCGCCACCGCCAGAGTTGTACAGCATGACCGGAATCCCGGCAGCCAGCGCCGCCTTGATCGCTTCGTCTTCCGCGTCCGGAACCCAATTGGGAACCGCGATGACGCTGGCACCTTGCGAAATCGCGGTGCGCACCAGGTTGGCGGCGTCGCCGCCGATGTTGTCGTAGTTTTGCAGCATCAGGTAGTTCACCTTGCCGCCGTGCGCCGCGACAACCAGGGCACCGTCGTCGATGCCTTTCTTGACC
>JAYUGA010000244.1:0-10815 GCA_043738565.1 Rhodobacterales bacterium | reverse complement strand
CGATGGACCTGACCCCGCGCGGCATCCGCACCCATCTGGGCCTGAACAAGCCGATCTATGCCCGTACCTCTGCCTATGGCCACTTTGGCCGCGCGCCCGAGGCGGATGGCGGGTTCTCGTGGGAGAAGACCGATCTGGTCGCGGCGCTGAAGCAGGCGGTATGATCAGGGCTTGCCGGTAGGGTGCGTCATATGACGCACCTTACGTGGCGTCTGGAGGCAGGATGACCACCACCGATGTGTCCGGCCTGACCCAATTGGGTGCGGAAACAACCCTGCCCGCCAGTCCGGATCAGGCGGTGCTGGAACGGGTGCCCGCAGGCCATTCCGGCACGCTTTATGTGGTGCGCTTCACCGCACCCGAGTTTACCTCGCTCTGTCCGATGACCGGCCAGCCGGATTTTGCCCATATCGTCATCGACTACATCCCGCGCGACTGGCTGGTGGAATCGAAGTCGCTGAAACTCTACCTGCATTCCTTCCGCAACCACGGTGCCTTCCACGAGGATTGCACGCTGGACATCGGCAAGCGCATCGTGGCCCTGCTCGACCCGGAATGGCTGCGGATCGGGGCCTACTGGTATCCGCGCGGCGGCATGCCGATCGACGTGTTCTGGCAGACCGGGGCACCGCCTGCGGCGGTCTGGCTGCCGGATCAGGGCGTGGCACCGTACCGGGGGCGTGGCTGAATGGACGCGCCTGCCGAACGGCGGAACTTTTACGGCCGGATTCGGGGCAAGACGCTGCGGACCAGCCAGAAAACCTATCTGGCCGAAGACCTCGACGCGCTGACGTTGCACGGCGTCACCCGCGCCGACAACCCAGGTCGCGCTGCCGCTGACCTGTCCGGTTTCGCCGGAAAACCGCTGTGGCTGGAGGTGGGCTTTGGCGGCGGCGAGCATCTGGTGCATATGGCGGCGCGCTACCCCGAGATCGGGTTGATCGGCTGCGAACCTTTCGTCAACGGCATCGCCATGCTCCTGGGCAAGATCCGCGCCGATGTCGTGACCAATCTGGCGGTGCATCCCGGCGACGTGCGCGACCTGTTCGAGGTGCTGCCTGCGGGTGTAATCCAGAGAGCCTTCCTCAACTACCCCGACCCCTGGCCGAAGGCCCGCCACCACCGCCGCCGCTTTGTGACGCAAGGCTATCTGACCGGCCTTGCGCGGGTCATGGCACCGGGGGCGGAGTTCCGCATCGCCACCGACATTGCCGATTATGTCCGTCAGGCGCTGGCAGAGGTGCCGCAGGCCGGGTTTGAACTGGTTACGCAGGGCAGCGCCCCTTGGGACGACTGGCTATCGACCCGCTATGAGCAAAAAGCCCTGCGCGAGGGGCGGGTGCCGCACTACCTGACCTGGCGTCGCACGGGCTGACGGGTCTGACCCAGTGGAGCGCTGACGCGCGTTGGTTTTTTCTCGCCTCTGGCCTGCGGCCAACCGGCTCGGCGAAGGGCGCGCCGCGCGGGGATATTTAGGAGCAAGTGAAAATCGCAAGATTGACTCGACGGGCGATCCGCCTTTTGGTCGCGGGTTGTCATGGGGGACACACGACATGAGCCGGCTATCCGATTGGGCACTTCCCGCTGGCCCGGTGCTGCTCAGTCTGGTCCCCGTTCTGGCCGGCAGCGTGCGGCTTGCCCAACTGGCCAGCGGGGTCGTCACGGCGCAGAATGCCCGGTTCTTTGACAGCCCGGTCCCTGCCGTGCTGCATATCACCGCCGTCACCCTGTTCAGCCTGCTGGGCGCCTTGCAGTTTGCGCCCCGCCTGCGCCGCCGGTTGCCGGGCTGGCATCGGTGCGCCGGGCGGCTGACTGTGCCCGCCGGGCTGATAGCCGCGCTGTCCGGACTGTGGCTGTCACAATATTACGCGTTGCCAGCGACCGATGGCACTGCGCTGTATCTGACCCGGATCGTGGTCGGTGTCTGGATGGCCTTTGCCCTGAGCCGGGGCTGGATTGCCATCCGCCAGCGCGACATTTCCAGCCATCAGGACTGGATGCTGCGCGGCTCTGCGATCGGCATGGGTACCGGGACGCAGGTTCTGACCAAAGTGCCGTATTTCATTGCCCTGGGCGAACCCGACGCTGGCACCCGTGCGGTGCTGATGGGGCTCGGCTGGGCGATCAATTTTGCGGTGGCGGAGTGGATCATCGCCCGCCGCCAAGCGCCAATGCTGGTGCCGCGAGCCCTGTGGACCCGGCACCAGCCATGCGCTATCAGGCTCCCGCACAGCAGGAGTTGCCCGATGTCCGCCCACGATACCGCCCAGCCGATGACCGCCCGCAAATCCGGGGCCTTGACCGGGCGGGCCGAGGTGCCGGGCGACAAGAGCATTTCGCACCGGGCCCTGATCTTGGGCGCAATGGCGGTGGGCGAGACGCGGATCACCGGGCTGCTGGAGGGTCAGGACGTGCTGGACACCGCCCGTGCGATGCAGGCGTTCGGGGCTGTGGTCACGCAGCATGGCGCGGGGTCTTGGTCGGTGAATGGGGTCGGCGTCGGCGGCTTTCGCGAGCCCGCCGATGTGATCGACTGCGGCAATTCCGGCACCGGGGTGCGGCTGATCATGGGCACGATGGCGACCACGCCCTTGACCGCGACCTTTACCGGCGATGCCAGTCTGCGCAAGCGCCCGATGGGGCGGGTGACCGACCCCTTGAGCCTGTTCGGCACGCAGTCCTATGGTCGCAAGGGGGGCCGTTTGCCGATGACCGTGGTCGGGGCCGCCAACCCGGTTCCGGTGCGCTATGCCTTGCCGGTGGCCTCGGCACAGGTGAAATCCGCCGTGCTGCTGGCCGGGCTGAACGCGCCGGGGCAGACCGTGGTGATCGAACGCGAACCTACCCGCGACCATTCGGAGCGGATGCTGCTGGGCTTTGGGGCCCAACTGACGGTCGAGAAAACCGCCGAGGGCAATGTGATCACCCTGACCGGACAACCCGAGTTGCGCCCGCAGAATGTGGCGGTTCCGCGCGACCCGTCCTCTGCCGCCTTCCCGGTTTGTGCCGCGCTGATTGTGGAGAATTCCGATATTTTTGTCCCCGGTGTCAGCCAGAATCTGACGCGGAATGGTCTTTATCTGACATTGGTCGAAATGGGGGCCGATGTCGAGTTCCAGAACCCGCGCACCGAAGGCGGCGAGCCGGTCGCCGATCTGCGGGTGCGGTTCAGTGGCAACATGCAGGGCATCGAAGTGCCCGCGGCGCGCGCGCCGTCGATGATTGACGAATACCCGATCCTGTCGGTGGTGGCGGCTTGCGCCACGGGCCGCACCGTGATGCGCGGCGTCAAGGAGTTGCGCGTCAAGGAAAGTGACCGGATCGACGCAATGGCGCGGGGCCTTGAGGCGTGTGGCGTGCGGATCGAGGAAGACGAGGATACGCTGATCGTGCATGGCATGGGGGCGGGCAGTGTGCCCGGCGGGGCCATTTGTGCGGTGCATCTGGACCACCGCATTGCGATGTCGTTTCTGGTCTTGGGGATGGCGGCACAAAAGCCGGTGTCGATTGATGATGCGTCACCCATCGTCACCTCTTTCCCGATCTTTGAGGGCTTGATGACAGGGCTGGGGGCCAGCCTCAGCCGCGATAACGGATGATCTTTACCGTCGCCATCGACGGCCCGGCAGCCGCAGGCAAGGGCACCATCGCGCGGGCTTTGGCGGCGGAATTCGGCTTCGCTCATCTGGACACCGGACTGTTGTACCGCGCCGTCGCGGCCAAAGGCGGTGATCCGATTGTGGCGGCTCAGAACCTGACCGCCACCGACCTTGCCCGCCCCGACCTGCGCACGCTGGCGGCGGGACAAGCAGCCAGCCGCATCGCCACGATTCCCGAGGTTCGCGCCGCCCTTGTCCAGTTCCAGCGCCGCTTTGCCCGCCAAACCGGTGGCGCCGTGGTCGATGGCCGCGACATTGGCACGCAGATCTGCCCCGAGGCCGAGGTGAAGCTGTTTGTCACCGCCAGCCCGCAGGTCCGCGCCCACCGCCGCTGGCTCGAACTCGGCGGCGACGAGGCACAGGTGCTGGCCGAAGTGGTAGAGCGGGACCAGCGCGACATGGGCCGCGCGGCCTCGCCCTTGCAGGCGGCCCAGGATGCGCTGGTGCTGGATACCTCGACCATGACGGTGGCCGAGGCGCTGGACGCCGCCACCGGTGCCGTCCGCGCCCGGCTGCGCTGACAACAAGGCATTGGCATTTGCCGACCAATCGGCTTTGATGGCGGCGCAACGGGGGGCCATGCCATGAATGATGTGAAAATCGCCGATCTTGCGGGCAAGGTGGTGCTGATCACCGGGGCTTCGACCGGCATCGGCGCGGCTGCCGCCCGGGCCTTTGCGGCGCAGGGGGCGCGAGTCGGCCTGCATTACAACGCCAGCCGTGACGCCGCCGAGGCACTGGCGGGCGAGATTGAGGCCGCGCAGGGCAAGGTGCGCCTCATTCAGGCCGATGTGTCCAGTGGCGCGGGGGCGCGGTCAGCGGTGGAGCGGGCGGTGGCAGTTTTCGGGCGGCTCGACGGGCTGATCAACAACGCCGGCGGCATGTTGCGAAGGGTGGCCTACGAACTCGCCACCGAAACCGACTATGACGAGATCATGGACCTGAACGCCCGTTCGGTTCTGGTCGCCTGCGGCGCCGCGATTCCGCATCTGAAAGCGGCGGCGGCAGAAACCGGCAGCGGCTTCATCATCAACACCACCTCGATCGCCGCCCGCAACGGCGCGGGCGGCGGCGCGGGCCTGTATGGCTCGTCCAAGGCGTTTGTCAGCAACCTCACGCGCGGCATGGCCAAGGAGCTGATCCCCTTCGGCATCCGCGTCAATGCCGTGGCCCCCGGTGTCATCGACACCCCGTTCCACGCCCGCTATTCAACCGAAGCACAGATGAAATCCATGCTCGCCACTGTGCCGCAGGGCCGCCTGGGCCAGCCTGAGGATTGCGTCGGCGCTTTCCTGTTCCTCGCCAGCCAAAGCCTGTCGGGCTACATCATCGGCCAGGTGATCGAGGTCAATGGCGGGCAACTGATGCCGTAACCCATTCATTTGCTCGCAAATATCCCCCGGGGGCGCGTCCACCGGTGCGCCATCGGTCCGAGAACCGATGGACGCGGGGGGTGGGAAACCCCCCGATCTTTTTTGGGTCAGCCCTGCGCCTCGTCCGCCTCGTAAGCCTCGATGATCCGGCCCACCAGCGGGTGCCGCACCACGTCTTTCGAGGTGAAATAGTTGAACGACGCGCCCTTGACGCCTTTCAAAATCCGTTCCGCCTCGGCCAGACCCGATGCGGTGCCGCGCGGCAGGTCCACTTGCGTGCGGTCGCCGGTGATCACCATGCGGCTGCCTTCCCCCAGACGGGTCAGGAACATCTTCATCTGCATCGGCGTGGCGTTCTGCGCCTCGTCCAGCACCACAAAGGCATTGCTCAAGGTCCGCCCCCGCATGAAGGCCAGGGGCGCAATCTCGATCCGCTTTTCCTCCAGCAGTTTCTGCACCTGCTTGGCGGGCAAGAAGTCGTTCAGCGCATCATACAGCGGCTGCATGTAGGGATCGACCTTTTCCTTCATGTCGCCGGGCAGAAAGCCCAAGCGCTCGCCCGCCTCGACCGCCGGCCGGCTGAGGATGATCTTTTCGACCGCACCCGAGATGAACATCGTCACCCCTACGGCCACCGCCAGATAGGTCTTGCCGGTCCCCGCAGGCCCGATGCCAAAGCCCAGTTCATGGGCGAACAGGTTGGCGACATAGGCCTTTTGCGCCTCGGTCCGTGGCTCCACCCCGCGCTTGCGGGTGCGCAGCTGGCTGCCGCTGTGGAACATCTCGATCTGTTCGCCTTCGTTGCGCGTCGCGTCGCTTGCCATTGGCCGCCCCAACCGGATTGCCCCGTCGATATCCCCCGCCGACACGCCATGCCCCGCTTCCAGCCGCGCATACATGCCGCGCAGCACCGCCGCCGCCTGTTCGCGCGCCGCGCGGTCGCCAATTACCGCCAGCCGGTTGCCCCGGCGCAGCACATGGACCCCTAACTGATGCTCCAGCTGCGCCAGATTGCGGTCGAACTCGCCGCACAGGTCAATCAACAACCGATTGTCGGGAAATTCGAGCGTGGTTTCCACAACGTCTTCGGGACGGGTCGGGGAGGTCAGCGCACTGATACCCAATGGGGTCTCCTTCTGAGTGCAGAGGTCAAGATGCAGTCGAAAAGTTCAGTCGATACGCAAATTGTGGGCCGCATCCGGGCGTCTGGCAAGCGCGGAATTGATCACTCTTTCACTCTTGCGCGACGTGATGTCTTTTCGATGACAAAAGCGGCATTCCGAACGCAAAGGGCCGCAGGCTTGCGCTGCGGTCCTTTGTCACTACGGCCACTTGGGAAAACTTGGTTGCCTTATTTGTCCGGCACCCAGTCCAGCAGACCCGGCGACTGGGTCTGGTAATTGCCCAGAACCGTGCCCGGCGGATACAGGTTGTTGCAGACCGGCAGGCCCGATTTCGGGTCATAGCGTCGGCCGGAATAGCCTTCGACGCCGTCATCCATGATCCAGACCTGGCAGCCGTCCGGGTCATAGGCAATGGCCGCACCGCCATCGGTCAGCACCCCCGAATCGCTTCCGGTGTCATGGTTGGTGGCAATCACCGTGTCAGGGCTTTGGCGGTACGGGGTAAGACCCGCGTCACAGCCTGCCAGCGCAAAACACGCAGCGATCACCCGGGGAATTGTTGGCCATATGCTCATTTCATCACCACTTGTAGCAGACGACTTCGACGCGACGGTTCTGCTGCATCCCCGCCGCAGTGGCGTTGGAGGCAATCGGCTGGCGCTCGCCGTAGCCGATCTGGCGTTCCACCACCGCCCCGGCCGCCCGCGCCGCATCGCCCACCGCTTTGGCCCGGCGATCAGACAGCGCCATGTTGTATTGATCCGAAGCACGGCTGTCGGTATGGCCATAAATCGCATAGCCGAACGCCCCGGCCTTGCCAAAGAATTCCTCCAGCTTGCGCCGCCCGCTTGCCGTCAGCAGGGCGCTGTCGGAGGCAAACAACCGGTCGGTATTCTCGACCAGACAGGTGTTGCGCTTGAGGCAGACCGGCTTGCCGGATGCCGGGTTGACCTTGTCGACCATATAGCCTTCCAGCCCGCCATCCGCCCAGTAATGCATGCAGCCGTCGTCATCGACCCAGATACCCCATTCGATCTTGCCCGCGATCTGCGGTGGCGCCGCTTGCGCCATCGCCAGCGTTGCCCCGAACAGGCCCGCTGTCAGGGCAGTCACCCCGATCGCCCGCCTGATAGCTTTGGAATATCGTTCCACAGCCAAAGCCTCCTCATCCGCAACAACCACACCTTCGCCACAGGAATGCCGCCATGTTGTCACAAAGTAAAGAAAAATTCCGTATAACCAATTGATTTTAAAGGTTTGTTGTTTAGAGCCCGGCACCAAAGCAGCCAAGCGTCAATCATTGGCGCGCGGCAGGAAACGTCCCGCCACAATTGCCTATTCCGAAATCCTGACCCCCGCCAACGAGTTGGACGATGACGCTGAAATTCGCACGCGAATGATTTCGCCGACCCGGCCCGCAGAATCACTGACATGCACCGCATGCAGGTGGTCGGATTTGCCCATCATCTGCCCCGGCATCCGCCCCGGTTTTTCATAGAGAACCGACACTTCGCGCCCCACCATCGCATCCTGCGCCGCACGCTGTTGCGCCGTGATCAACCCCTGCAATATGTGCAGACGCGAATCTGCAATTTCCGGTGGTAGTTCAGGCTTTTCCGCCGCAGGCGTGCCCGGCCGGGCCGAGTATTTGAAGCTGAACGCCATGCCATAGCCAACCGCGCGGATCAGCGCCAGGGTCGCTTCGAAATCGGCATCGCTCTCGCCCGGAAAGCCCACGATGAAATCGGAACTCAGCAGGATGTCGGGCCGCGCCGCGCGAATGCGCTCGACCGTGCGCAGATATTCCTCTGCCGTGTGCTTGCGGTTCATCGCCTTCAGAATGCGGTCCGACCCCGATTGCACCGGCAGATGCAGATAGGGCATCAGCTTGGGCTCGTCGCCATGCGCCGCAACAAGATCGTCTTCCATGTCATTGGGATGGCTGGTGGTATAGCGGATGCGCTCCAGCCCATCGACCTGCGCCAAGGCCCGCACCAGCCGCGCCAGCCCCCATTCCCCGGCATGATAGGCATTCACATTCTGCCCCAGCAAGGTAATCTCGCGCACCCCGCGTGCCACCAGCCCGTGCGCCTCGGTCAGGATACGGTCCACCGGGCGCGACACTTCCGCCCCCCGCGTATAGGGCACCACGCAAAACGCGCAGAACTTGTCGCACCCCTCCTGCACCGTCAGAAACGCCGCAGGGCGTGCCGTGCCCCGGCGTTCCGGCAGCAGGTCAAACTTGTCCTCCGCCGGGAAATCGGTCTCGACCGCCGGGCCCTCGCCGCGCAGCATCGCGGGCAACCGGTGATAGCTTTGCGGCCCGACCACCAGATCGACCAGCGGCATCCGGCGCTGGATTTCCGCGCCCTCGGCCTGTGCCACGCAACCCGCCACGCCAATCTTCAACCCCGGCTTGGCATTCTTCAACGGCTTGAGTCGCCCCAGATCGGAATACAGCTTTTCCGACGCTTTTTCCCGGATGTGGCAGGTGTTCAGCAGCACCATATCGGCGTCTTCGACCACTTCGGTGGTGACATAGCCCTCGCCCGCCAGCGCCTCGACCATGCGTTCGCTGTCATAGACATTCATCTGACAGCCGTAGGTCTTGATAAACAGCTTCTTAACGTCGGTCATGGCATACCCTGTGGCTGCCAGCGCTTTATGCCAAACCGGGGCCTTCTGCAACGCAGGCGGTAAAACCATGCCTTGCATCAGCACGGGCTTTCGCCGAATCTGTCGCCAGCCAAGGACAACCGCGGACCTTCGATGAGATACACCTCGCTCGACCACTTCCTGAACGATGGCCGTGCGGCGCTGGCCAAGGGGCCGATTGCCATCGTCATGGCCGAAGACGATGCCGAGGTCGATACCACCCTGCGCCACAACATCACGGCAGGTTTCCCCCAGACCCTGCTCTTGGCGCATGACGGCATCGCCATACCTGCAGCGCTGGAGGATCAGATCCACCGCATCCGCTATGACGTGCATGAAGATTCCGCGATGATCAACGCCGTCAACCGGCTGATCGAGGCGGCACCGGGCCTGTGGCTGTACTACTGCTACAATGCCGAATACCTGTTCTATCCGTTCTGCGAGACCCGCAACATCCGAGAATTGCTGACCTTTCATAGCGAGGAGCGCCGCGATGCGCTGCTGTCCTATGTCATCGACCTCTACGCCCGCGACCTGAACCAGTTCCCCAATGCCGTCTCGCTGGAAGAGGCGCATCTGGACCGCTCCGGCTATTACGCGTTGGGCCGCCCCGATGTGGCCAACCACAACCACCCCAGGGAACGCCAGCTCGATTTCTTCGGCGGCCTGCGCTGGCGGTTCGAGGAACATATCCCGGCGCCGCGTCGCAAGATCGACCGCATCGCCATCTTCCGCGCCAAACCCGGCCTGATCTTGCGGCCCGACTTCACGTTTTCGGACGAGGAATACAACACCTACGCCTGCCCCTGGCACCACAACATCACCACCGCCATCGTGTCGTTCCGCACCGCCAAGGCCCTGCGCAGCAATGCCGGCTCGATGTTCGACATCAAGAACTTCTGCTGGCACAATTCGACCGCGTTCGAATGGCACAGCCAGCAGCTGATGGACCTGGGGTTGATGGAACCGGGTCAGTGGTTCTGAAAGTGACCCTTCCAATTTGAGTCTGATTTGGCTTCACATTGGCCGAAATACTCCGCGGGTAAGCCGTTGGTTGCGCCATTGGCCCAAGCACCAATGGCGAACGGGGTGTGAAAGCCCCGCCGCCTGCCGCAGACGCTGGCCTGTCCCAGCGGGTTCTGTGTCCCTCGCGCCGCTCCTTGATCACGAAAGCGTGAGCGTTCCCTTCCGGCTGAAACTTTCCCGCCGCTGCCACGTTTCTGCGGCAAAGCCCGTCTCGGCAGCGATGGCGGAGTGCAGCAATCCCGGGCGGTGCGGGTCCCCTCTTTGCCCTCCGGGTGGTGGTGCGAGTGCGTCTAGCTGGGTGTAACGAGTGCAAAAGACCGGATCGCTGATCCGGCCTTTGTCTTGCGCTCTGGGTCAGGCCCGTTTCAGCCGGATCACCACATCGACACGGGCAACCTGCATGCCAGCAGGCGCGTCCGGCAGGCCGGTGATGCGCACCTCGTCAGCCGGGGCATCGGTCAGGGCGTGGCTGTCTTCCCAGTAGAAATGCGGATGGTCATCGACCCGGGTGTCGAAATAGCTGCGCGCCCCATCGACCACCACTTCGTTGATCAGACCCGCCGCGCAAAACGCCCGCAGGGTGTTGTAGACCGTGGCCAGACTGACCCGGTCGCCCGCGCCGGTGGTCAGCGCATACAGGCTTTCCGCCGTGACATGGCGGTTTTCGCCGTCACCGACCAGCAGGGTCGCCAAGGTCAGCCGTTGCCGCGTCGGGCGCAAACCGCCCCGCGTCAACCATGCCGTCACCTGATCCTGCTGTTGCACCACGTTCATCCCGTCACTTTGGCTTTGTAAAGCTGAAGGTTTTATAGCGGTCTTATGCGGTTCTGAACAGGGCGCTTAATGCCGCGCCGCCCGCAACACCGCAAATCCAGCCAGTGCCGCGACACCCGATGCCGCCAGAACCCCCAGCCGCACCGCATTCATCGCCTCGCCCTCGCCGAAACTCAGGCCGCCGATGAACAGCGACATGGTGAA
>JAYUGA010000243.1:0-3975 GCA_043738565.1 Rhodobacterales bacterium | reverse complement strand
TGAAAAAGACCCTTATCGTTGCTGGTTTTGCCGCCCTGCTGGGCACCAGTGCGATGGCTCAGGACATTGGTGTGTCCATGGCCAAATTTGACGACAACTTTCTGACCGTTCTGCGCAACGGCATGGTGGAGCAGGCCAAAGGCATGGCCGGCGTCAATCTGCAAGTTGAAGACGCGCAGGATGACGTGGCCAAGCAGTTGGACCAGATCAACAACTTCATCGCCTCGGGCGTCAAGGCGATCATCGTGAACCCGGTCGACACCTCGGCCACCCAGGCGATGTCGGATGCTGCGGCCAAGGCGAACATTCCGCTGGTCTATGTGAACCGCCAACCGGTCAACGTCGACACGATGCCCGACAACCAGGCTTTCGTCGCCTCGAACGAGGTGGACTCGGGCACACTGGAAACCCTGGAAGTCTGCCGCCTGCTGAAAGAAGCCGGCAAGACCGAAGCCCAGATCTATGTGATGATGGGCCAGTTGTCGAACCAGGCGGCCGTGCAGCGCACCGCAGACATCCATGACGTGATGGCTTCGGGCAAATGCGGCGTGACGCTGAACATCATCGACGAGCAGACCGCCAACTGGTCGCGCGACGAAGCGCAGAACATGATGACCAACTGGCTTTCGGCGGGCAAGCCGTTCGACGCCTTGATTTCCAACAATGACGAAATGGCGATCGGGGCTATTCAGGCGATGAAAGCCGGCGGCGTTGACATGAAGGTCATGATCGTTGGCGGTGTCGATGCCACGCAGGACGCTCTGGCGGCGATGCAGGCCGGCGATCTGGACGTGACCGTGTTCCAGGACGCGGCGGGTCAAGGCAAGGGCGCGCTGGAAGCAGCCCTGGCGCTGGCTGCGGGCAAGCCGGTCGAGCAGAAGGTCTACATTCCGTTCCAACTGGTGACCCCGGCCAACGTGGCCGATTTCGTCAAGAAGAACTGATCTGACGACATAGCGAACCCAAGGGCGGCGCGGCACCGTGCCGCCCTTATCCGCTTGCCCAACGTGGCGGGCGGGCAGAGATTGTCGCAATCAACACCTGGGGGAGCTTGCGCGATGGCACAGACAGCGTCGGGTCTTGGTGGCCTGAAATATGATCCATCCAAGCGGGCACGTCCGCCGGAACTGAACGTGTTGCTGGCACTGGTCGGCATCGTCGTGATCTTCGAGGCTTTGGGCTGGCTGTTGATGGGCGAAAGTTTCCTGTTCAACACGCGTGAGGATGTGGCCGGAATCTTCAACACCGCACGCCTGCAAATCATCATCCTGCAAGTGTCCATCGTCGGGATCATTGCGCTTGGCGTGACGCAGGTGATCATTTCGGGCGGGATCGACCTGTCGGCCGGCTCGATCGTCGGTGCCACCGCGATGATCACCATGAGTTTCGCGCAGACCGCGCTGGTCAATGGCAATCCCAATCCCAAGGCGATTTTCGGCGATGCTTTCATGGATTTACCGGTGATTGCCCCGGTGGTGGTCGGGCTGACCTGCGGCATGATCGCGGGCTTCATCAACGGTGCACTGATCGCCTATACAAGGATTCCGCCGTTCATCGCCACGCTGGGCATGATGGTTTCGGCGCGCGGATTGGCAAAGTGGTGGTCAAACGGCAACCCGATTTCGTTTCCGACGGAAGCCTATGCCGGGATCGGCAAGGGCCTGATGCCGGTGATCATTTTCGTGACCCTCGCCGTGCTGTTCCATTGCCTGATGACCTATACGAAATATGGCAAGCATTGCTATGCCGTGGGGTCGAACGAGGACGCCTCGCGGATGTCGGGCATCAAGGTGACCAACCACAAGATCCTGGTCTACACGATTGCCGGGGTTCTGGCGGCGGCGGCTTCGATCGTGCTGAGTTCCAAGAACCTGACGGCGCAGGCCGGAATGGGGGTGCAATACGAACTGGACGCCATCGCCATGGCGGTGATCGGCGGCGTCAGCCTGTCGGGCGGGCGCGGCTCGATCCTTGGCACGGTGATCGGGGCGCTGATCTTTGGCGTCATCATCTCGGGTTTCACTTTTCTGAAGCTCGACGCCTATTATCAGGAGATGGTCAAGGGCGTGATCATCGTCGGTGCGGTGGTTCTGGATCAATGGCGGCAGCGCCGTGGCGCGCGGGGGAAGTAAGATGGGCAGGATCATTCTGGAAACCCGTGGATTGACCAAGCACTACGGCGGGGTCCATGCGCTGGACGATGCCAATTTCACGCTGGAGGATGGCGAGCATGTCGCCGTGGTCGGCGACAATGGCGCGGGCAAATCGACCTTCGTGCGGCAGATCACCGGGGTCGAGCAAAAGACCGCCGGGCAGATTTTCTTTGACGGGGCCGAGGTCAACCATTCCGGCCCGCTGGAGGCGCGCGAGTCGGGGATCGAGACGGTGTTCCAGACCCTGGCGCTGGCCGATGATCTGGATGTGCCGTCGAACCTGTATCTCGGGCGCGAACTGATCAAGTTCAACCTCGGGCCGTTCTCGATTCTGGACCGCAAGGCGATGAAGGCGCGGACGCTGGAGGCCTTGCAGCGCACGGCGGTGAAGATTCCGAACATTGACAATCCGATTCGCAACATGAGCGGCGGGCAGCGCCAATGCGTGGCGATTGCCCGGGCGGCGGCATTTGCCAGCAAGCTGATCATCATGGACGAGCCGACGGCGGCGCTGGGGGTGCAGGAGACCGCGCAGGTCGAGAACATCATCAAGGGGTTGAAGGAACGCGGCGTGCCGATGATTCTGGTCAGCCACAACCTGCGGCAGGTCTTCGATCTGGTCGACCGCATCGTGGTGTTTCGCCGCGGCCGGATTGTCGCGAGCCTGAAGCGCGACCAGACCGACGGCAATGACATCGTAAGCTACATCACCGGGGTTAAAGGCAGTGCCGAAGCGGCATTTGCCTGAGGAAAGGAACTGACATGACACTACGTTTCGGGCTTTTGGGGGCGGGGCGGATCGGCAAGGTCCATGCCAAGGCGATTTCAGCCACGGCTGGCGCCAGTCTGGTCGCGGTGGCCGATGCGCTGGCCCCGGCGGCCAAGGCGATTGCCGATCAATATGGTTGCGAAGTCCGCTCGGTTGACGCGATTCTGGCAGCCAAGGACATCGACGCGGTGGTGATCTGCACCCCGACCGACACCCATGCCGACCTGATCGAGGCCTTCGCCAAGGCCGGCAAGGCGATCTTCTGCGAAAAGCCGATTGATCTGTCCTTGGCGCGGGTCAAGGCCTGTCTCAAGGTGGTGCGCGACACCAAGGCGGTGCTGATGGTTGGCTTCAACCGCCGGTTTGACCCGCATTTCAGGGCGGTGAAGGCCGCGATTGCGGACGGAACTTTGGGCCGCGTCGAGATGGTCACGATCACTTCGCGCGACCCCGGCCCGCCGCCGATGGACTATATCGCGCGGTCCGGCGGGATTTTCCGCGACATGACGATCCATGATTTCGACATGGCGCGGTTCTTGCTGGGCGAGGAAGTGGCGGAAGTGTCGGCGATGGCGGCGGTGCTGGTCGATCCGGCGATCGGCAAGGCTGGCGATTCGGATTCGGTGCAGGTCATGCTGAAGACGGCTTCGGGCAAGATGTGCCTGATTTCCAACTCGCGCCGCGCCACCTATGGCTATGACCAGCGCATCGAGGTGCATGGCTCACTGGGGGCGGCAACTGCCGAAAACCAGCGGCCGGTGATGATCGAAGTGGCGACGGCCAAGGGCTATACCCGGCCGCCGCTGCACGATTTCTTCATGACGCGCTATACCGAAGCCTATGCGGCAGAGATCGCGAGTTTCATCGCGGCGGCATCGGGCAAGGGCCGCGTTTCACCCTCGGGGGAAGACGGGTTGCAGGCTTTGGCGCTGGCGGAGGCGGCGCTGAAGTCTGTCGCCGAGGGGCGCACAGTGAAGATGAGCGAAGTGCTTTGAACCAAGGCCGGGGGGTTTCACACCCCCCAGACCCCCCGTGGGATATTTGCGGACAGAA
>JAYUGA010000242.1:0-3978 GCA_043738565.1 Rhodobacterales bacterium | reverse complement strand
GATCAGGTCGGCGTTTGTCCGGCCAGCGTAAAGGGGGAATCTTCCCAATCCCTAACCGCTAGTGGCAAGACGCGGCAAATTTGAGGCAATCGCTGCGCTTGCGGAGGGATTGGGGGGCGACTAGGTTTTGGCCAAAGGAGTTTTGCGATGTTCACCGGGATCGTGACGGATATGGGCGAGGGTCTGTCGCTGCGGCAGGAAGGTGATCTGCGGGCGCGGATTGGCACGGGATACGATGTGGCGGGAATTGATATTGGTGCGTCGATTGCCTGCGAAGGGGTTTGTCTGACGGTGGTGGATTTGGGGGTGACACCGCGCAACTGGTTCGAGGTGCAGATTTCGGCGGAGACGGTGTCGAAGACCAACATCGGACGGAATGGCTGGCAGGTCGGGCGGCGGATCAATCTGGAACGGGCGTTGAAGGTTGGCGATGAATTGGGCGGGCATATCGTGTCGGGCCATGTCGATGGCGTGGCCGAGGTGGTGGCGGTGCAGCCCGAGGGTGACAGTTTGCGGGTGCGGTTCCGGGCACCCGAGGAATTGGCGCGGTTCGTGGCGCAGAAGGGCTCGGTGGCGCTGAACGGCACATCGCTGACGGTGAACGAGGTCGAGGGCTGCGAGTTTGGCATCAACGTCATCCCGCACACCAGGGCGGTGACGACCTGGGGGAATGTCGCCTTGGGCGATTTTGTCAATCTGGAGGTCGATACGATGGCGCGCTATGTGGCGCGGCTGCGCGAATGGGACTGACAGGATTGAGTGGGATTGGGCACAATTGCGGGCCAACGGTGGAGGACGGCGGGTCGTGGCGGCTGCAGTGCTGGCGGCAGGCGCGGGCGGATTTGCTGCCGAGCTTGCCAATCGAGGTGCTGCGGACCCGGGTGGCGCGGGCGCGCGATCTGGGGTTGGACTACAAGACCTATGCGTCGGTGCGGGCGGCGACCGGGCATGATGTTGTGGCGTTTCTGTTTTCCTCCAATGCGTTGCAGGTGACGGCGCTGCGGGTGGCGATGCCAGAGGCGCGGGCTTTGAAGCTGGCGGATGTGCAGGCCTCGCGAATTGCGTTGGCGGTCGGGCGGGTGAATGCGGGCGCGTTGATGCGGGCGAATGTTGTTCTGGATGGGGCGTTTGAAGCGCCGGGTGTTTGGGATGCGTTTGGCGCGGCAGGTCGGGCGATCCGGCACGCGCTGGGGCGGGTGCCGGGGGACCGGGTTTTGTTGGTGGGTGATACGGATTTTGAGCGAGACTGGTGTGCGGCGGGGCGGCTGGCGGGGTATCTGACGGCGGAGCGCTATTTCGGGCTGGGCTCTGGTGGATAGCGCCGGGGACCAGCCCCCGGACCCCCTGCGGGATACTTGGGCCAAAAGGAAAGGCGATATTCTGGTCGGGGTTTTGCGGTTGGCAGTCTGCCATTTCTATTAGGGGAATGTGCGCCCCGGTCGCTGGCCTTTGGGCGCTGGTTTGGATATGGGGCAGGGCAGAGCGCGAGGAGCCGGAACATGAGCCAGTTGAAGACCGAATTTTCCGATGCGATTTCCTCGGTCGAGGAGATCGTCGAAGATGCGCGGCGCGGCCGCATGTTCATTCTGGTCGATCACGAGGACCGCGAGAACGAGGGCGATCTGGTGATCCCGGCGCAGATGTGTGACGCGGCGGCGATCAATTTCATGGCGACGCATGGCCGGGGGCTGATCTGCCTGGCGCTGACCGGCGAGCGGATTGATCAGTTGGGGCTGCCGTTGATGGCCTCGAAAAACTCGTCGCGGCATGAGACGGCGTTCACGGTGTCGATCGAGGCGAAAGACGGTGTGGATACCGGGATTTCGGCCAAGGACCGGGCTTTGACGGTGGCGGTGGCGATTGATCCGAAGCAGGGCCGCGCCGATCTGGCGACGCCGGGCCATGTGTTTCCGCTGCGGGCGCGGGACGGTGGGGTGCTGGTGCGGGCGGGCCATACCGAGGCGGCGGTGGATGTCAGTCGGCTGGCCGGGCTGGACCCCTCGGGTGTCATCTGCGAAGTGATGAACGATGATGGCACTATGGCAAGGCTGCCGGATCTGATTGGGTTCGGGCAGAAGCATGGGCTGAAGATCGGCACGATTTCGGACCTGATCGCGTATCGGCGGCGGCATGACAATCTGATCAACGAGCGGGCAGTCAAGCGGGTGCATTCGGTGCATGGCGGCGACTGGCTGATGCGGATTTTCTCCGATGAGACCCATGGCGACGAGCATGTCGTGCTGACCAAGGGCGATCTGTCGGGCGAGGCGCCGGTGCTGGTACGGGTGCATGTGCTGAACCCGATGGAGGATGTGCTGGGCATCGGTTCTGCCCATGTCGGCGATCTGGCGGGGGCGATGCGGATCATCGCAGCCGAGGGGCGCGGGGTGGTGGTGCTGCTGCGCGATACCACGATGAAAGTGGTGCTGGAGGGCGAGGTCAGCCCGCAGACCCTGCGCCAGTACGGCTTGGGGGCGCAGATATTGTCGACTTTGGGGCTGACCAAAATCATGCTGGTCAGCAATTCCAAAGCGCCGAAAGTGGTGGGGCTGGAGGCCTATGGCCTGACCATTGCCGGCACCAGAGCGATAACGGAGTAGATCATGGCCGCCTCGGAAACTCACTATGTGCTGCCGCTGCCGGTGTTCGAACGTCCGGTCAAACTGCTGATCGTGGTGGCACCCTATTACAAGGATATCACCGATCAACTGGTGGCCGGGGCTACTGCGGTGGCGGTGGCGTGCGCGGCAACGGTCGAGGTGGTGGAGGTGCCGGGGGCGCTGGAAGTGCCATCGGCGATTGCGCTGGCCGAGCAACTGGCGGAGTTTGATGGCTATGTGGCGCTGGGCTGCGTGATCCGGGGCGAGACGACGCATTACGACACGGTGTGCAGTGATTCGAGCCGGGCGCTGAGCATGATGGGGCTGCAGGGGCTGTGCATCGGCAATGGCATTCTGACCGTGGAAAACCGCGAACAGGCGCTGGTGCGGGCGGAAGCGGCGGGGCAGAACAAGGGCGGCGGGGCGGCGGCGGCGGCGCTGCATCTGTTGGCGATATCACGCAAATGGGCGGGCAAGTCCAAGGGCATCGGATTTCGCGCATGAAGGGTGAAGACAGGAAGAAGATGAAGTCTGCCGCGCGGCTGTATGCGGTGCAGGCGTTGTTCCAGATGGAAAGCTCGGGCCAGACGGTGGAAGCCGTGACTCGGGAGTTTGAAAGCCACCGCTTCGGCGCGGTCTATGACGATGACGAGATGGCGGAAGGCGATGTCGAACATTTCCGCGCCGTTGTCGGCCATGCGGTAAACTTTCAGGCGCGGATCGACCAGATGACCGACCGGGCGCTGGTGGCGAAATGGCCGATCGAGCGGATTGATCCGGTGCTGCGGGCGCTGTTCCGGGCGGCGGGGGCGGAGCTGGTCGAAATGGTGACACCGCCGCGCGTCGCGATCAGTGAATATCTCGATGTGGCGAAAGCCTTCTTTCCGGAGGGAAAAGAGGCGAAGTTCGTCAATGCCGTGCTGGACCATATGGCGCATGAGGCGAAACCGGAAGGATTCTAGTGCGGAATCCGACCGGTCACGAAAAAGGGACTTCCCCTTGTCGTTTGCCATGTTACGCTTATGTCATGGTGAGAGGTCTAGGGGGATCATGTCCAAGCTCATTGCCCGTTTTGTTGCCGATGCCGCCTTTGCAATTGCTGCGGCGACGCTGCCGGTGCTGATGATGGTTGGTTTGGTTCGCTCTCCGGTTCCAGTTCCGGTGCGTGTGACCGAAAAACGCCGCCGCTGAGACCTGTCAAACTGCCGGACGAGCGCGCCATCACGGCGCGTTTTTTGTTGCGGAAAGGGTGGCGGGCCCGCAGCGGCCGTGGAGACTGGGTTTTCCCGAGAGCCAGAGGTCTCAGGTGGGCGCCAGGTAGCAGGACCAGGATCCTGCCAGAGCCAGCCCCCGTTCACGTGCTTATCGGCCACTGGAA
>JAYUGA010000241.1:0-10911 GCA_043738565.1 Rhodobacterales bacterium | reverse complement strand
TGCCATTCGTTCCAGGCCGCTCCACCGACGATCAGCACCACCAGGACGATCCCGATCCAGCCATATTTGCGGAATGCGGCAAACAGCCGGTCACGGCGGACCGCATCGGTTACTTCGTCCACGAAACTGTCGGGCGTGCTCATGGGGCCTCCTGATCTTTGACCCGTCTTACACGGAGAGCGCCAAGGTGGACAAGCCCTGCGCAACCAGACCGCCGAATGCCGCCAAACCCCTATTCCGCCGCCAATTCCTGTTCGTCCTCCGCCGATTGCCGCTCCCACATCGCGGCGTAGCGCCCGTTCAGCGCCAGCAACTGGTCATGGGTGCCCTGTTCGCGCACCTCGCCCGCCTCCAGCACGATGATCTGATCGGCATCGGCAATCGTGGACAACCGGTGCGCGATGGTGATCACCGACCGCCCCTGCCCCATCTCCAGCAGGCTGTCCTGAATGTCCCGCTCGGTCTGGGTATCCAAAGCCGAGGTCGCCTCGTCCAGAATCAGGATCGGCGGGTTTTTCAGCAAGGTCCGCGCAATGCCGACCCTTTGCTTTTCGCCGCCCGACAGCTTCAGCCCGCGCTCGCCGACCTTGGCCGCATAGCCGTCCGGCAGGCTCATCACGAAATCATGGATCTTGGCCGCCTTGGCCGCGGCATACACCTCGTCGCGGCTGGCATCCGGGTTGCCATAGGCGATGTTGTAATAGACGGTGTCGTTGAACAGAACGGTATCTTGCGGCACAACCCCGATCATCTGGTGCAGCGAGGTTTGCGACACATCGCGGATGTCCTGCCCGTCAATCCGGATCGCCCCGGCATTCACCTCGTAAAACCGGAACAACAACCGCCCGACGGTCGATTTTCCCGACCCCGACGGCCCGACCAGCGCAATCCGCTGCCCCGGCCCGACCCGGATCGAAACCCCCTTCAGGATCTCGCGGTTGGCGTCATAGCCAAACTCGACGCGGTCAAACACCACCTCGCCCGCCGTCACCTTCAACGCGGGCGCGTTTGGCGCATCGACAATCTCGGCGGGTTGGCCCAACAAACCAAACATCTCGCCCATATCGACCAGAGCCTGCCGGATTTCGCGGTAAACCGTGCCAAGGAAACCCAAAGGCAGCGTAATCTGCATCATATAGGCATTGACCATCACAAAATCGCCAACAGTGAACCGCCCCGCCTTCACCCCGATCGCCGACATCACCATGACGATGATCAGCCCGATGGTGATGATGACATTCTGCCCGATGTTCAGCACCGACAGCGACTGCCCGGTCCGCACCGCAAAACCTTCGTAAGCCGCCATCGCCCGGTCATAGCGGGCGGCTTCCCGCGCCTCGGCGTTAAAATACTTCACCGTCTCATAGTTCAGTAGTGAATCAATCGCCTTCTGATTGGCATCGGTATCCTGATCATTCATCGCCCGCCGGATCTTCACCCGCCATTCGGTGATCTTGAAGGTGAAGATCACGTAAAGCGCGATGGTCGCCAGCACGATCACCATGTATTGCCAGCCGAAATACAAAGCGAAGATCACCGAGATCATGCTGAGTTCCAGGATCAGCGGGATGATCGAGAACAGCATGAACCGCAACAGGAAATCGACGCCCTTGACGCCGCGCTCAATGACCCGCGAAAGCCCCCCCGTCTTGCGCGTGATGTGATAGCGCATCGACAACTGGTGGATATGGGTGAACGTCTCCAGCGCCAATTTCCGCAGCGCCCTTTGACCGACCCGCACGAAAACCCAGTCGCGCATCTCGCCGAAAAACACGTTGCCCATCCGCGCCAGACCATAGGCAATCGTCAGCCCGACCGCGCCAAGCGCCAGAAACGTCACCACGCCCACCGACTTGCCGGTCAGCGCATCCACCGCCTGCTTGTACAGATAGGGCGTGGTGACCGAGATGATCTTGGACATCACCAGCAAAGCCAGCGACAGCACCACCCGCCGCTTCACCCAGGCCTCGCCCTTGGGCCACAGATAGGGCCCGACCCGTTTCATGGTTTGCCAGCCACTGGCCGGGGTCTTTACCAGATCGGCGGTCGTCGCAGTCGTCGTCACTCGGCGCATGTCTTCTCGCTCGTGCGGCCCGCAAGACGGTTGATCCCGCAGGCACGATGGGTTACGGAGGAACAGTTCAACGTTTCGTGAGTAGTTGAAGGATGGAACGAAGTAAAGCCCTCACCGCCTTGGCCGCCCTCGCCCATGAGGCGCGGCTGGACCTGATCCGCCTGCTGATGCCGCGTGGGGCAGAGGGGCTGGCTGCGGGCGATATTGGCCGCGCCCTGGGCCTGTCCGCCTCGCGCCTGTCCTTCCATCTGGCGGCTCTGGAGCAGGCGGGGCTGCTGCATTCCCGCCGTGTCGCGCGCAATGTGATCTATTCGGTCGATGCCGGCGGCATGGGCCGCACCATCGGCTTCCTCTTGAACGATTGCTGTATGGACCACCCCGAAGTCCGGGCTTGCTGCCGCCGGACTGACCCGGCGGCAGAGGCCGTCAGTTCGCCGCCGGCATCGTAAAGACCTGACCGGGATAGATCAGGTCCGGGTTGCGGATCTTGTCGCGGTTGGCATCGAAGACCTGCACATACATGACCCCGCCGCCCATATGCGCCTTGGCAATCCCCCAAAGCGTATAGCCCGGCTGCACCGTAATCGTGACTGGTGGTGGCGGCGTTGGTGCGACGGCTGTGGTCGCTGCAACCGCCGTGTCCGCCTTTGCCGTCGCATCGGCCGTCGTGGTTGCGGTAGCCGCTGCACCCGCATCTGCCTTCGGCGTCGCAGCGGCAGTTGTTGTGGCGGTCGCGGTCGCAGCCTTGGTCGCGGGCGCAGTCGACTTGGCTGCTTCCGCCGTTGTCGCCGCCGGGGCTGAAGCGTCAGCCGTGGCGGTTTCCGGCGCCGTTGCCGTCCCCGCATCTGCCGTTGCGACCGCAGCAGCGGTATCTGTCGCCGTCGTGCTGGTCGCCGCAGCCGGTGCCGCATCGGCCACTTTCGCCGTCGTATCGATCGCAGTTGCTGTCGCCGTTGCGGGGGCATCCGTCGCCGCAGCCGTGGTTCCCGCCGCATCCGCAGTTGTGGTTGCCGCCCCAGCATCGGCAGTTGTCGCGGCCGTTTCAGCATCCGCAGTTGTCGTGGCCGCCCCAGCATCAGCAGTTGTCGTCGCCGCCCCAGCATCAGCAGTTGTCGTCGCCGCCGCAGCAGCGGCGGCAGCCACGGCAGGTACGGCTGCGGCGCTCGCCGCCGCCAAAGCCTCAGGTGCCTCACGCTTGAACGGCGTCTCAAACCGCGAGGTCACTTTCCCCGCAGCGTCCAGCTGATCGACCCGCAAGGTGTATAGACCCGGCTCGATCCCGCTCAGCGTCATGCTCCAACTGCCGTCCGCCGCCACGCCAACGGCGGCGCCCAAGGCCGCATTGTCCAGATACAGCCTGACAAACCCGCCCACCGCCCCATGTCCGGCGAACTGCACTTCGGCGGCCGACGGATAGGCAATCGTCTGCAAAACCACATTGGCCGCCACATCCGCCGGAACCTCGGTCCCGGTTTGCAGCACCTTGACCCCCTGATCCGTCACCGCCAGCGCCGTGGTGCCCCCAGTCGCGGCATCTGCAGTCGCAGCATCTGCAGTTGCGGCCTGTGCCGGGGCAGCAACGGTCGCAGTCGTGGAAGCCTCCGCCGTCACGGTTCCGGCATCCGCCGCAGCTACCGCAACCGGAGCCGTCGCCGCCAATGCCACCGAACTCTGGCTTGGCATCACCGTGCCGTCCGGCATCTTGGCCACCATCGTCAGCATCCGCCCGGCCGCCGAAGCGGGCAGCGTGAACATCGCCACAAACTTGCCGTTGCCGTCGGGCAGAACCGTCGCCACTTCGGCCCCGTCGATCATCAGCGTGACGCTGGCCGCGGGGGCCACCCGCCCGGCAATCACCGCTGATCCGTCCGGGTCAATCCGCACCAGATCGAAACTGGGTGCCATAGCACCGGGTGCCGCAGGGACCGCAGCCGTGTCCGGGGCAGGCGCACCAGCCGAAGCATCCGCCGCAGGAGCAGGAGCGGCGGTCGCAGGGGCCGCTGCGGCATCCGTCGACGCAACCGCATTCGCGGATGGCGCAGGTGTCCCGTCCGTTGCCGCCGCAGGCGTTGCGGCAGCCGCCGCTTTTTCCGCCGCTGGTGCCGCCGTCACATCCGCCGCTGGTGCCGCCGTCACATCCGCCGCAGCAGGCGCCGTATCGGTCGCGGGCTCAGCCGCCGACGGCACCTGCCGCTGCATTGCTTGCCACAACGCATAGCCGCCGCCGCCCAAGAACACCGCAACCACGACCACTGCTGCGGTTTTCGCCCCGGCTCCCATTTCCGACCAAGTCGCCATCATCTTCCCCCGATACCAGCGAGACCTGTTCCCGGCCCCTGCTTTTCATTCAAAGGAAACCCCGATATCAGCAGCCAACGCAACAGATTTTCACGGATTTTCCCGCCATGACCTCGCTTCCTTCGCTCTGTGTGTTCTGCGGCGCGCGTCCGGGCACGAATCCGGCTTATGCACAGGCTGCGGGCGAGGCTGGCAGGCTGATCGCCACCCTGGGCTGGCGGTTGGTCTATGGTGCCGGCGACGTTGGCCTGATGGGCGAGGTTGCCCGTGCCGCACAGGCCGCCGGGGGCACTACGCTTGGCGTCATACCCACCCATCTGATGGCCCGCGAACAGGGCAGGCGCGACCTTTCCACCCTGATCATCACCGAGAACATGCACGAACGCAAAAAGGTGATGTTCATGAACTCCGACGCCATCGCAGTCCTTCCGGGCGGTGCCGGTTCCCTCGACGAATTCTTTGAAGTGCTGACCTGGGCGCAGATCGGCCTGCACCGCAAACCGCTCTTCCTTCTGGACATCGCGGGCTATTGGCAGCCGCTGATCGGCCTTCTCGATCACGTCATCGACCAGGGCTTTGCTGATGCCGGGATGCGGCAGCACTTCACCGTTCTCTCATCGGTGCCCGAATTGGGCGCCATGCTGCGCAAATTGTCCGCCCTCCAGCCGGCCAGCGAATAGCGCGGCCTCGCCCCATTCACATTGGCGGAAATATCCCGCGGAGGGGTCCGGGGGGGTGTGAAACTCCCCCGGTTCGGCACCAGCAACCGAACCGCCCGCCGGCAGCGGTCGCCACAGGCCCTGCGACGATCCCGCCCCTACAGCTTGGCGGCGACCGCTTCCCAGTCCACCAGCTTGTCGAGGAAGTTGGTCAGATAGGCCGGACGCTTGTTGCGAAAGTCGATGTAATAGGAATGTTCCCACACATCGCACCCCAACAGTGCGGTCTGGCCAAAGCACAAGGGGTTGACGCCATTCTCGGTCTTGGTGACTTTCAGCGCGCCATCCTTGTCCTTGACCAGCCAGGCCCAGCCCGACCCGAACTGCCCGGCGCCTGCCGCCGCAAACGCGTCCTTGAACGCCTGAACCGAGCCGAACGCCGCAGTCAGCGCCTTGTCGAGTGCGCTCGGGATCACCTTGCCGCCGGTCCCCATCACCGTCCAGAACAGCGCGTGGTTCCAGTGCTGCGAGGCGTTGTTGAAAATCCCCGACTGCGCCACGGCCCCCGCCGCATAGGTGCCCTTGACGATCTCTTCGACCGACTTTGATTCCCACTCGGTCCCGGCAATCAGCTTGTTGCCGTTGTCGACATAGGCCTTGTGGTGAATGTCGTGGTGATATTCGAACGTTTCTTTCGACATGCCAAAGGGCGCCAGCGCGTCATGGGCATAGGGCAGATCGGGAAGCGTGAAAGCCATCGGAAGTCTCCTGTTCATTGCATTCGCTACTGGTCAATAAGTGCCCTCTCGCGCGCAAGGTCAAGGGTCGGCCCGGCCCTTCAGCGCAATTCCGACCCCGTCCTCGCCGAATGGGTCAGCAGCCCCATGACATAGCCCGCCACCGAGCGGAAACAGACCAGCGTGAACCCGTCGCCATCCCGCCAGAACGCCGCCGCCACCTGCGCCACCCGCGTCCGCCGCAACTCGCCATCTGTCATCCGATCCATATCCACCGGTGCCAGCTTGCGGAGCACCTGATCGGCCTTGTCGCCCGTGATGCGGAACACCGCCCGCGCGTCCGACACCACCACCGCCAGATGATGCTGCCCCGTCAACGCCACCGCCAGCGACGCCAGCGCCGCGCCAGTCTGATCATAGGGCAGGATCAGCAGGTATTCATCGGATGACATCCACCCCGCCGCCTTGTCGCCCGTCACCTCGATCCGCCTATGCGTCGGAACTGCGGTGCCGGTCACCGCCCGAACGGCTTCCGCCAAGCCCGGTACATCGGGTTTGGTGCGCAAGGAAATCATACCCAACGGCCCAATCTCTTGCACCCGCGCAAACCCGTCATAGGAAACTTGCCCGAGGGCGCTGACCGGATCAGACATTTTGCTTTGCTCCGTCCTTGTCATAAAATACCGGATCAACAACTTTGGCCTGCACTTCTGCCCCCGTCACCGTGTTGAACGCCACCACATCACCGATCCGGTCCAACCCGCCCTGGATCAATCCCATCGCAATTCCACGCTTTAAGGTCGGGCTGTAATAGGTTGATGTCACACGACCTTGCGTGTTTCTTTGCCCATTGTCATTCACACCGTCGGCCACAATATAAGCGCCATCCGGCACCACCGACCCGTTCAGCGTCTCAAACCCCGCCAGCTTCCACCGCGCCGGATTGGCGAGGTGCGACCGCTCCTGCCCCCGCTTGCCCAGATAATCCGCCTTCTTCTTCGATATCGCCCAGCCCAGATTCAGATCCTGAGGAATAATGGTGCCATCCGTCTCGTCGCCGATCATGATGAAGCCCTTTTCGGCCCGCATCACATGCAGCGCCTCGGTGCCATAAACCATCGCCCCAAACTCCGCCCCCGCCGCATGGCAAGCCTCCCAGAACGCCAGCCCCAGGCTGGCAGGCACGGCAATCTCATAGGACAACTCGCCCGAGAAACTAATCCGATAGACCCGCACCGGAAAGCCGCCCAAGGTGCCATCGGCCCAGACCATGAACGGCAGCGCCTCTTTCGACACATCCATCCCACCGAGTTTCTCCAGCATTTTCCGCGCGTTCGGCCCGACAATTGCCACCTGGGCATATTGCTCGGTCAGATTGGCGGTGTAGACCTGCCAGTCCCACCATTCGCATTGCAGCCAGTCTTCCATGTGGCCGTGAATCCGGTCCGCACCGCCCGAGGTCGTATGACAAAGCCAGGTATCGTCATCAATCCGCGCCACCACGCCGTCATCGCTCAGAAAGCCATTCTCGCTGCACATCAGCCCGTAGCGGCACTTGCCCACCGGCAGAGTGCTCATCACCCCGGTGTACAGCATGTCGAGGAACCGCCCCGCATCCGGTCCCTTGACCACCAGCTTGCCAAGGGTAGAAGCATCCAGAATTCCCAATGACTCCCGTGTGTTATAAACCTCTCTTACCACGGCTTGCGCGTGGTTTTCGCCCCCGCGCGGAAAGCAATAGGGCCGCCGCCACAGGCCCACCGGTTCAAAATACGCCCCCTGCGCCTCGTGCCAGCCATGCATCGGCGTCCGCCGCAGCGGCTGGAAAATATCGCCCCGCGACTCGCCAGCCAGCGCGCCAAAAATCACCGGAGTATAGGGCGGGCGGAATGTCGTGGTCCCGACCGCCGGAATGGCCGTGTTCAGTGCATCAGCCAGCACCGCCAGCCCGTTGACATTGCTCAGCTTCCCCTGATCCGTCGCCATGCCCAGCGTGGTGTAGCGCTTGGTATGCTCGACACTCTCATACCCCTCCCGCGCTGCCAGCTGCACGTCGGACACTTTCACATCATTCTGATAATCCAGCCACATCTTCGCGCGCAACTTGATGCCCGCGCCCTGCGGCATCACCCAGACAGGTTCCATCGGCATGGTGAAATCGCCATTCGCAGCCCCGACGCATTGCACCATCGCCGCACCATCATGCCCGGTCGGCGGACGCGCCGCATCGGGCCGGAAACAGCCCTGCGCCGCGTCCCAGGTCAGCTTGCCGCCGCAATGGCTCCACAGATGCACCACCGGCGACCAGCCGCCCGACATGGCGACGGCTTCGCAGGCGATCTCTTCCAGAACCGCGCCCTCGCCCTCCTGCATGCAGATCGCCACACCCGTCACCCGCTTGCCGCCCCTGACCTTGGCGACAGCGCGGCCGACCTCGACCCTGATCCCCAGCGCCCGCGCTTTCGCAGGCCAATCCCCCGCGACCTGCGCGCGGGCGTCCACAATGCAAGGCACCGTCAGCCCGGCCTCTTTCAGCGCAATCGCCGTGCGGTAGGCGTCGTCATTATTGGTCACCACCACCGTGCGATCGCCAACCGAGACGCCAAAGTTCACCGCATAATCCCGCACCGCCGAGGCCAGCATCACCCCCGGCACGTCATTGCCCGCGAACGACAATGGCCGCTCGATCGCCCCGGTCGCCGCGACAATGCGACCCGCCCGAATCCGCCAAAGCCGATGCTTCGGCCTGCCATCCCCCGGCGTATGATCTGCCACCTTCTCATCCGCCAGCACATAGCCGTGGTCATAAACCCCCGCCGCCACGCAGCGCAGCCGCAGCGTAACATTGTCCATCTTGCCAAGGGCTTCGACGGCGTTCTTCACCCAATCCTGAGCCGGCAGACCCTCAACTTCAACCCCATCCACCGCCGCGCGGCCACCCCAATGCGCCGTCTGCTCCAGCACCATCACCCGCGCACCTGCCGCAGCGGCCGCCAAAGCCGCCTGCAACCCGGCCACGCCACCGCCCGCCACCAGAACGTCGCAGAACGCATAGGCGTGTTCGTAGCGGTCCACGTCCGGATCCTTCGGAGCCTTGCCCAGCCCCGCCGATTTGCGAATGATCGGCTCGAACACATGCTTCCAGGCGGCACGCGGATACATGAAGGTCTTGTAGTAAAACCCGCCCGGCAGAAACCGCGCCAGCCAGTTGTTCACCACGCCGACATCAAACTCCAGCGACGGCCAATGGTTCTGGCTGGCCGCCACCAGACCCGCAAACAGTTCGGTCGTCGTTGCCCGCTGGTTCGGTTCGAACCGCCCGCCCGCCCCCAGGTTCATCAGCGCATTCGGCTCCTCCGCCCCCGAAGCCACAATCCCGCGCGGCCGGTGGTATTTGAACGAGCGTCCGACCAGCACCTGATCATTGGCCAGCAGCGCCGAGGCCAGCGTATCGCCGGCAAAGCCGCGCAAGCGCTTGCCGTTGAAGGTGAATTCCTGCGCTTGGGCACGGTCGATCAGCCGTCCGCCGCGTGAAAGCCGGGTGCTCATGCGAAACCTTTCCACTCCGGCCGTCTGGCCCTGATCTTGTCTTGCAACTCTGCCGGTGGCCCGGAGGATTGCGCCGGATAAGTGCCGAACACCTCCAGCGTCGCGGTATCGCGCGCGGCCAGAAACCACTTGCCGCAACCATAGGCATGGCGCCAGCGTTCGAAATGAACGCCTTTGGGGTTCTTGCGGGCAAACATGTAGTGCTCGAACTCCTGATCCGTCGACCCGGGCCCGAAGCGTTTCAGATGCGCCTCGTAGCCGGGGGCAAGTTCGGTTTCATCGGCCATCACACCGCAATACGGGCATTCAAGGATTAGCATGATCTATGTCCTTGCTTCTTGTTCAACTGCGCTTGCCCGTCTTTGCTGGAAGTGCATCGGAACCGAAAACTCTATGGTCTGATGACTTGCGTTCTTCTTTTCTGCCGTCGCTTCGCCACCGATTTTGCCAGTGACAATTGAAAGCAAGGGGCCGCCTAGTTCGCCGCCGCCCTTCTTTCCGGAGGAGTATCCTGCTTCAACCGTTACCTGAAATTTGACCAATTGATCGCCATGATCAAGCGGCCGACCATCAACGCTATTTGGCGCGATAGGAATTCCATCCGACTTTTTCGAATGCTCCTGTGCGCGGCGGACACCGTTTGAGATGCTAATGAGGGTTTCTGCGACGAAGTCAGCCAAGGATACTCTTTCCATCAATGCGCCACCCCCGCCGCGACGCTTTCGTCAATGAACCGCCCCTCGCGGAACCGCTCCATGCCAAACGCCGCCGCCAGCGGTCCCGGCTCGCCCCTGGCCATCAGATCGGCCATCGCCCAGCCTGACCCCGGGATCGCCTTGAACCCGCCGGTGCCCCAGCCGCAATTGATGAAGCAATTCCCCAGCGGCGTCTTCGAGATGATCGGCGAGCGGTCGCCGGTCATGTCCACAATCCCACCCCATTGCCGCAGCATCTTCAGCCGGCTGATGATCGGAAAGGTCTCGATCAAGGCGCGCAAAGTCTCCTCGATATGGTGGAACGACCCGCGCTGGGTGAAGTTGTTGAACCCGTCGGTGCCGCCGCCGATCACCATCTCGCCCTTGTCGGATTGGCTCATATAGCCGTGCACCGTGTTGGCCATCACCACCACATCCATGCAGGGCTTGATCGGTTCGCTGACCAGCGCCTGCAACGCCACCGCCTCGACCGGCAGGCGGAACCCGGCCATCTCGGCCACCTGCCCCGAATGACCGGCCACCACGATGCCCATCTTCTTGCAGCCGATGAAGCCTTTGCTGGTGTCAACGCCCGTGACAACCCCGGCCTCGGACCGCACCCCTGTCACCTCGCATTGCTGGAGGATGTCCATGCCCATCGCGCTGCACGCCCGCGCATAGCCCCAGGCCACCGCATCATGCCGCGCGGTGCCGCCCCTCGGCTGCCACAGCGCCCCCAGCACCGGATAGCGCGGGCCGTCGATGTTCAGGATCGGGCACAGCTCCTTCACCCGCTCGCGGCTGATATACTCGGTCACCACGCCTTGCAGCGCATTGGCATGGGCGGTGCGCTGATAGCCCCGCACCTCGTGATGTGTCTGAGCCAGCATCATCACGCC
>JAYUGA010000240.1:0-26626 GCA_043738565.1 Rhodobacterales bacterium | reverse complement strand
AAATTATCCAGGGCGTTGAATTCCGCGACGGCATCAAGCCCGAAATCAAAGCCGCCTGATCAGACCGTCACCAACTTTCGGTCATAGCTCCGGGGCGTGATCGGCGTGGGCCGCTATGAACGCGGCGAGGGCCGCCAGACCTACCGGAACGGCGATCGCGATCGCGAACTCAAGACCCGGATGGGGGCGTTGAACCTGCGCGTGCCGAAGCTGCGGCAGGGGTCATACTTTCCGGGCTTCCTCGAGCCGCGCCGCACGTCGGAGAAGGTGCTGGTTGCCGTCATTCAAGAGGCATGGATCGGCGGCGTCTCGACGCGGAAGGTCGACGATCTGGTGCAGGCGATGGGACTGTCGGGCATCTCCAAGAGCACAGTGTCCAAGCTTTGCAAGGACATAGATGAGCGGGTGCATGAGTTCCTCGACCGTCCGCTGACCGGTGAATGGCCCTATCTGTGGCTTGATGCGACCTATCTGAAGGTGCGCGAGGGCGGGCGGATCATCTCGGTGGCGGCGATAATCGCTGTCGCGGTGAACCCGGATGGGCGGCGCGAGATCATCGGTTTGACCGTCGGCCCGCCCGAGGCAGAAACGTTCTGGACCGAGTTTCTACGCAGCCTCAAGGGCCGTGGCCTCGACGGGCTGAAACTGGTGGTCTCCGATGCGCAAACCGGTCTGAAGGCGGCTATCCGCAGGGTGTTTGATGCGACCTGGCAGCGGTGCCGCGTTCACTGGATGCGCAACGCGCTCGCCCATGTGCCCAAAGGTCAGCACACCGTCGTCGCGGCCGCGATCCGGCAGGCGTTCAATCAGCCCGACCAGAAAGGTGCGGTGGAAGTCTGGCGGCACGTCGCCGATCAGCTCCGCTCGCGCTGGCCGAAACTCGCCACACTGATGGACGAGACCGAAGCCGACGTGCTGGCCTACATGGCCTTCCCGGCCCAGCATCGCACCAAGCTTCACAGCACCAATCCATTGGAACGCCTGAACAAGGAGGTAAAACGCCGCGCCGTCGTGGACAGGATATTCCCCAATGCGGCCAGCATCCTGCGCCTGATTGGCGCTGTCCTCTTCGAACAGAACGACGACTGGCAAAGCCAACACCGCTACATGATGGTAGAGGCATTCAGCCAGATCGATACCGCCCAGATCGACCCGCTTCTAAGCATAAACACACAGGCCGCCTGACCGATGATCTTATATGGCCATCCCAAAATTTACACCAGCTTGACGGACGCAACCCCGCGCTATCGGCGCGCAGGCCGGATTACTGAAAGACCTTTCAAAAGAAGTACCGTTGGGTCAGTCTGCCCGAAAGCCAAGCCCAAGCACAGCTTTCGGGCAGTCGGTTCTTGCAATCAGATCCGGACGAAATTCCGCGCTGACAGCGGGCCAAAGGGCAATTGCGCCAAGGGGGCCGCCGACATCAAGTGCGGCAAGATCCACGGGGAAGAATGATAATGTTTCAATGGCCTGGCGGACCTCGGCCTTGCGCTCCGAAAGCGCGCACCGCCTGACGGTTTATCAGACACTGGAAGGTCAGCTGGCGATCCAGAAAAAGAAGGGCACGTTGGTGGGCCGCGACCGGATTGAAACGCTGGTGTTTCGTCCAACGCGGCAGGAAGAAGACACTCGGGTAAATACTCCCGGCGCTGGGTGCTTCCCCATCAGTATCGCAACCGAGGCTGGCAGGAACCGCACCACCGGCCTTACGATCGGGCTGGAAAGCGCGGCCACGACGCCCGCGTAAACAGTTGTAGTGGGGAACGACACTGGACACGTATTGACGGTTTTCGCTTTGATCGGATCAAAGTACCTTCAGCCCGGAAGACGATTCGTTCGGACCATTTCATGGATGGCGAAACACCAAAGACCGCAGCAGACCTATCGCGCGAGGAGCTTTATGCTCTCGTTTGGGAACTGCCGCTCAGGCGTATCGGCCCCGAACTTGGGCTCGACGGCCCGCGCTTGGCGAAACTTTGCGACAAGCGCCAAATTCCATATCCGCCTTCCGGCTATAGGCAAAAGAAGGCAGTCGGCCGGGCACTTCCCGCGCCAACATTGCCACCCGCAGACGATCCGGTAGCCGCGCCGAAACCCCCACCGCCTTTTCGTTCCACGGAGAGGCTGATCCCAACCTCACGCGCAAAGCTGCCGACGCGGGTGGAAGAGGTGGCAGTCCCGCCTGAAGAACCGGTCGTCATTGAAGCGACAGCACCGATCGATGATGGTCTGGACGCGTTAGATAGCCTTCATCCGAAGATTCGCGTTTGGATCGCAGAGCACAAGCGTGAGCAGAAGGAACGCGCCCAAGAAAACCGCAGGCGCAGGAACGATGTCGGGTCTTGGTCGAAATCATTGTTGGACGATCTGACTGCCCGTGACCTTTATCGCATCCGGGCCAGCAGCACCCTCTGTCATGGGATGGAGAAGGCTGGCGCGAAGGTCAAAGAGGCGGATATCCACGGCAAGCTCACCTTCACCGATCAGGGGCGTGACATGTCCCGTCCGATCAAGCGGCCTGAAGGCGAAGCCGCGAAGTGGACGGCTTACCCCCACCACCACAATTCGGGACTGACATCATCGGGGTGGCTGCGGGCGCAGATCACGAACTGGCTACCGGGTGAGCAACCAAAGTGGATCGAGGCCCCAAAGAAATCCTTCTCAGCTTTGATCCCGACAATCGTTGAGACGGTGATCGCAAGTGTCCCGCGTCTGCTCGAGTGGGAGCGACAGCGCGAGGAAGACCGGCGCAGGTACTAAGAGGAGGAAAGGCGTCGATGGGAACTGCGGCACCTGCAAGAAATAGATGACAACCGCTGGACCCGCTTCCGGTCAGCCGCAACGAACTAGCGCGAGAAGCAGCATCTTGATGCATTCATTGGCGAATTGGAGACACAGCTTGCCAGCGAGGGTGACCGGACGCTTGGGGATAGAACAACGTCCGAATGGCTCGGATGGGCCAAGGACCATGCGCCACACCTTGACCCTCTGACGGATGGCTTGGCCGCTATTTCGCGAAGTCCTGGGACCAGGATACGAGATGCCTTGAGGTCCGGACAGCTTGGGTCGGCGTGCTCTCCCTAGCGGAACGCCATATCCGTGATTTCGCGAAGGAGGGCGCGGCAGTGGTCGAGAGTCCCGACCTGTCCCCAATGAATGTCATTTGGGGCGCTGGCGAAGTGATCGGCGCTGAACGCCGTCAGCCGCGCAAGCATCGCGTCAATCTCGGTCTTGGCGGCGATGAACGCGTCCAGAGCGGCGTCGTTGGCTTCCAGTACTCGGAATCGCTCGCCTGGCAAGTGCGATCAACTGAATACAACGCAATATCATTGCGTTATTCCGAGCGGACAAGGCCATGGAGGGGATGAGCGAGCGGAACTATTCCACCAGTTCCTGGTTTTCGCGCGGGGCGACCCAGATAGCCCGCAAAGCCGGTCGTCCGGTGGTGCTCGGCGATGGGTCGATCAATGCGACGGCGTCAGATGCGCGCCGGAGCGACATACCGGACCCGGATCAGCAGCGCCGGTCTACCGGCGGCGACAGCGGCTTTTCCTGGCCAGCTGAAAGTTTCTCCTGTCTCAAAGCTCGCACCGCGCCGACGGTATACCAGGCACAGGAACGCGATGTCTGGGTGACTTGGCCCGCCCGGATGGCGGCACTGACGGCCGTGCAAGTGGCTGCGGAGGTGGAAAAGCAATGGGGCAAACCGGTAATGATCGAGGCCGTGATCCTGCAAAGGGTGTTAGAATCTCACGCGCGTGCAACTCGACGGTCCCGCCAACCTTCGTGTTCCGGCCCGATCGACGCGATTTTTTGCACGACCCCAACCTTCCATGTCGCTGGGTGCCCCTGATCCGATGTAAATGAAACAGATATGGTACAGAACTCAAGCCAGGTCCCAAGCTCTTGAGTGGGTGACGCGTGGAGACCGGACTGATGCGGGCCGCACCACTGCAGAAGAAATCGACCAAGCGGTTCCGTTGAACGTCAGGCATCGAAAACAGAGTTGCTTGCGATCACCTCTGTTGAGGTATTGCCACGGGAATGCCGGTTATTCAAACACTTGCGCCGATCCCATCTCAACGGCGCATCGCAGTCAACCGTGTCCAAAGATTTTGCAGGACTTGTCGGTTGACAAGATGTGTTGCGAGATGCCGACTTATCTGCTTTCTTGGTTTCAATGCCCCGTCATGTGATCGTAGTGGCAGGAGCTAGAATTTGAAGACAGGGATGATGACGAATGGGGACCTACGACCCGCCGGACAGCTATGAAGAAGTCATCCGTCTGATCCATGACCGCTACGACAGCATGAGCAAGTCGTACCAGAAGATCGCCGTTTATCTGACGCAGAATCCCAATGACGTGGCGGTTTTGTCAGTGACGGCCATAGCAGAAAAGTGTGGCATCCATGCCTCGTCTTTCGTGCGATATGCGCAGTCCTTGGGGTACAAGGGCTTCAAGGAAATGCAGGCGATCTTCCAGCGACGCCTGTCCACCGCGGCACCCGGCTTTGACGCCCGCATCAAGGCACTTGAGACGGAGTTGGGCACCAAAGAGGATCACAGTCATCTGGGCTTCCTGAAGGATTTGGTGCTGCGCGACCTCGCCTCTTTGCAAGAGCTTTTGCAGGACACCAGCGCCGAAAAGATCTCGCAGGCGGCGGATATGATGGAGGCGGCGGATACGATCTATCTGTTGGGACAGTTGCGGTCAGCGCCCGTGGCGGACTTGCTGCGCTATATGCTGACGATGCTGGGCAAGCGCACGGTCATTCTGGATGCCAGCGGCGGGTTGGCCACCCATATGGCCAAGGTGGCGCGGCCGCAGGATTTGCTGTTTGCGGTGTCGTTCCGGTTTTATGCGACCGAAGTGGTAAACATCGTTGAGGAAAGTGCCGCGCGCGGCGTGCCGATCGTGGCGATCAGCGACAGCACGCTATCGCCGCTGGCCAAGTCAGCGCAGGTGCTGTTTGCCATTCCGGAACACGAATACACCTTCTCCCGCTCCTTAGCCGCACCGATGTGTCTGGCCCAGGCTTTGACGGTGGCGCTGGCGGCACGGTTGCAGACGGACCGCACCTCTCCCCGGATTCCGGTCGTGACCGGCCCCTGAGCCCTTAGCCAGGGACGTAAACCCGGTCCGCCTCCGGGTCCGTTTTGGAATGGGGCAGATCAAGCAGGGCCTCCCACTTCGGGATTTTTGCGCTAGCCCAGTCCAGCGTCTGCGCCACCCGTTCGGGTTTCGAGACGCCGATGATGGTCGAGGCGATCCTTGGGTCCCGCATGGAAAACTGCAAGGCTGCTGCGCCGGGGGCGAGCCCATGTTCGGCGCAGAACGCCTCGAGCTGCCGCACCGGGGCGAGGGTTTCGGCGGTGCCGTCCTGATAGGTGATCTTCGAAGTATTTGCGCTGCCCTTGGCCAAAATCCCACCGGCATAGGGTGCCGCATTGAAAACGGTGATCCCTCGTGCCGCCGCTTCGTCAAACAGCGCATCGGCGGAGCGGTTCAGCAGGGTGTACCTATTATGGCTGAGGATGACATCAAAGGGCCAGTCCTTGACCAAGGGCAACATGATGTCCAGCCGCCCCATGGCAAGGCCCACGGCGGTGCAAAGACCCTCCTCCTTGAGACGGAACAGTTCCTCCAAGGCACCGCCGGGCCGGGTGACCTCAGTCAGGTCCAGCGCGTGTTCCGGGTCGTGCAGGTGCAGGATCTGGATGTGGTCCACCCCAAGCGCCGTCAAACTTTCCTCGAACGAGCGGCGGGCGCGGGCGGCATCAAAGCGGCCGGTGTCCATGTCGCGGTCAAGCTTGGTGGACAGAACGAACCCCTGTGGCAACCCACCCCTTTCGCGGATGGCCGCACCAATCCGCGCCTCGCTGCGGCCAAGGCCGTAGTTGCGCGAGGTGTCCAGCAGGTTTACCGGGCCGTCGAAAATGGCGTGCAGCGTGGCACGGGCGGTCGCCTCGTCCACGCTGTAGCCGTAGGTGTCTGGCATTCCGGCCAGCGGGGCGGCGCCGAAGCCGATTTCAGTGACGGCGAGGCCGGTTTTTCCAATCAGGTGCTTCTGCATCGTATCCCCCATTTCGGTTCAGGTCCGCGTACGTACCCCGGAGGAGCGGTTGCTGGCAATCGTGGTCAGGACGGCGGCGATGATGATGACGGCACCGGTCGAGGCCTGAACGTAGAACGACGGCACCTGTGCCAGCGTTAGCAGGTTGTTGATGACGCCGATCAGCAGCACCCCGCTGACAAGGCCCACCACGGTGCCGCGCCCGCCGCCCAAGCTGACGCCGCCGATCACGGCTGCCGCGAAGGCCGAGAAGATGATGCCCTGACCTTGCGTCGTCACAGCCGAGTCCAGGCGCCCTGTCATCAGAATACCGGCCAGACCCGCCAGCAGGGCGGCGAAGACAAAGGCCGACCAGATCACGCGGTCGACGTTGATGCCAGCGGCGCGGGCGGCGTCTTCATTGCCGCCGATGGCGTAAAGGGCGCGGCCATAGCGATGGTATTTGAACACCAGCCCGACCACAAAGGCCACAAGGGCAAAGACCAGCACCGACACCGGCAGGCCGAACAGCTTGGCAGAACCAAGGTAGGTCAGCGCCAGACCCGGCGAATAGATCGACCGCCCGTTCGAGATGATCAGCACCCCGCCGCGCAGCAGCACCAAGAGGCCGAGGGTCGAGATGAAGGGGTTCAGCCCCACCCGCACGACCATAAAGCCATTGAAATAGCCAATCAATCCAGCGACGCCCAAGGCCACCGGCATGCCCGTCCACGCGGGCAGTTCGATGCCGAACCCGCCAGCGGTGGCAGGCACCAGACAGACGGCGGCGAACATCGGCGCAAAGCCGACGATGCCTTCAAGCGACAGGTCCAGACGCCCGATCAGCACGACGAAGGTCAGGCCGATGGTGGTCAGGCCCAAAACGCTGACCTGCTCAAATATGTTGATCAGGTTGACGGCGGTTGCAAAGGCCGGGGCGACAATGGCCCCCAGCACAACAAGGGCGGCCAGCACGGGATACATGGTATAGCCACCGGCCACGAAGGCGCTTGCAAAGCTTGCACCCCGCTTCTCTGGCATCGAAATGGTCATAGCACGCCCTCCATGCGCAAGATCAGGTCTTTCATCGTGTAGTCTCCGCGCAGTTCATCGACGACTTGTCCTTTAAAGATGATGACGACGCGGTTGGCCAGTTGGGCGATCTCGTCCTCTTCGTCGGATACGAAGATGACGCCGAGGCCCTTGCTGGCAAGGTCGCGCAGCAGCGCGTAAAGCTGTTCCTTGGCCCCGACATCGACGCCGCGTGTCGGGCTAAGCGCCACGATCACTTGCGGCCCCTGGCACAGGGCCCGGGCGAAGACGACTTTCTGTTGATTGCCGCCGCTCAGCTGGCTGACCGCCTGTTCCAGAGACGAGGCAAGAACGTTGGTCTGTTTGGCAAGGCCGCCGACATGCGAGGCCTCTTGCTTGCGATCGATGAAGCCAAGCGCGCCTGACAAAAGGTTCAACCCGCCAAGTGCCACGTTTTCCCGCACGCCCAAGATGCCGACATAGCCGCTGGCGTGACGATCCGTCGGCACATAGCCGATGGTGGGCAAGGTGGCAACGCTGCCGGTAATCTGGCCTTTGGGGGACGAAAGTTGCCCCGCCAGCATCATCGCCAGGGCTTCCTTGCCACTGCCGACCGGACCGGCCAGCGCCACGATTTCCCCGGGGCGAATGGCAAAGTCGATGTCATGTTCAAATTTCGGCTGAACCCGAACACCCTTCGCCTGCAGCAAAACCGGGGCATCTGGCCTTGTGTGATCCTCCCGCAGGGAACGGTGGGTCTTTTCGCCCATCATCAGGTCGGCGATCATCTCGACGTCCAGATTGCTGACCTTTTCCCGCGCTTTCACGACCTGACCGTCGCGCAGGATAGTCACGGTATCAGCGATCTCGAACACCTCATCCAGATGGTGCGAGATGTAGATGAACGACACGCCAGCCGCTTTCAGCGCCCTGACTTGGTCAAAGAGTATATGCTTTTCGGCGTTGGAAAGGGCGGCCGTCGGCTCGTCCAGGATGATGACCGGCACGCCGCGCGACAGGGCCTTCATGATTTCCAGAATTTGGCGGGTTCCCGCACCCAGCTCGCCCGCAAGCGCCTCGGGCCGGATATCCATGTTCCATTTAGTCAGCAGGGACTCGGCTTCTGCGGTCATCCGGCTGTAGCTGACACGGCCAAAGCGCTTCTGGACAAGCGGGTTCTCCAGAAACAGGTTTTCGGCCACGGTCAGAAGGTTGAACAGTTGCGGCGTCTGTTGCACATGGGCGATGTCGCCCCGGATGCGCGCCGCATAAGGCTGGCCGCTCGCCTCAACCTCGGTTTCAGAAATACGGATGGTTCCGGTGTCCGAAGCGACAAGCCCGCTCATCGCGCTGACAAGTGTGCTTTTTCCCGCTCCGTTGCGCCCCAGAAGGGCGTGAACCTCACCGTGCATCACGGTAAAATCCACGCCCCGCAGGGCACGTGTGGAACCGAAGGTCTTGGAGATCCCGCGCATCTCGACGATGGGTCGCTGGTGTTCCATGATCTTCGGGTCCACGGTTGTCTTACTTGCCGACCTTGTTCGCCCACAGTTCGGGCGAGTCGACGTTTTCAGCGGTGACCAGCGTGGCGTTCAGCTGGTATTGCGGGCCAACCGGGGTGTCGATGACCTGACCATCCGGACGCGGGCCGATTTCGATCTTGCCGCCGTTCATCACCAGTTCGATCAGTTCAGCGGTCTTGTCGGCATAAGCGCTGAGCGGCTGCGACACGGTCGCGTCCAAAGCCTTATCACGGATCAGTTGCAGGCCTTGCGGGGTGCCGTCGATGGCGATCCGGATCACCGAATCCGCTTCACCCACCGCAGCGCCCTTGCCGGCAGCGGTCAGCTGGGCGTTGACAGCGGAAGCCATCAGTTCGGACGCCATGAATATGCCGCTCAGGGTGGGGTTCTGCGTCAGCACGTTCTGGGTCGCGTCAGCGGCCATTTCAGCGGTCCATTCGGTCGGGCGCTGGATGATCTTGACCTTGGGGGCCAGCTTCGCCAGCGTGTCCGCAAAGCCCTTGGAGCGATCAAGCCCGTTCGGCGTGGTCAAGCCACCCTGCAGTTCCAAAACGATGCAGCTGTCGTCCTTCCAGCAAGCCTTGTCCTGCAGACGCTTGGCCATTTCGGTGGCACCTTGGGCACCGGCATCGACGTTGTCTGCGCGCACGGTCGCGGTGACCATGCCGCCAGCCGGGGCGTCGTCGATCGAGAACACCAGAACGCCGGACTCGTTGGCCTTCTTCACGGCGGGAACGATCCCGGCGGAGTCGAGCGGCGCGAATACGATGACATTGGCGCCATTGGCCATCAGGTTGTTCAAGGCGTCAACCTGGGCTGCGATATCGCCATTCGGGTCCGGCGCACCGACAAGGGTGAAGCCCTTGGCCGCGAAAGCCTTCTTGGACAGGTCCAGCATCAGGGTCTGGAAATCGTCCTTCAGGAATTTCGGCGTGAAGCCGATCTTGACGGCAGCATTGTCGGCAAAGCCTGCAACGCTCGACAAGGCAAGTGCCAGCGAGCCTGCCACGAAGGCCTTCGCCGTCTGACGACGGGTCATCTGCATGTTAAATTTCATTCATTCCTCCACTGGGTTTCGCAGTCCCGCAGCCTTGGCTTGACGGACCACCTTTTGCCCTTTGCAATCTCGCAAAGGGGTCTGTTTTTGCGACCCACTGAGGCCGCAAATTCCATGGCCGCGCCCCAGCGGGGGCACAGGCCTTGTGTCCATCCCGCTGTCCTGCCAACCGAAAAGCGTCAGCCGATTTCGGAAACCTGCACCAGACGGCGCTCTTTCAGCGAAAGATAGGCGGCCTCGGCCAGGATCAGGGCGCGACGGCCGTCCTCAAAGCTGGCAAGCGGCTTGGCGCCCTTTTCGATGCAATCGACGAAGCCGTCGATTTCCGCCATGAACGCCTCGCTGTAGCGCTCCAGAAAGAAGAACTGGTAAGGCTGGCTGGCTTCCACCGTGGTGGCCGAATAGCGGCGCATCTCATGCGGTTTGCGGTTGTCCGAGATGATCATGCCCTTCGATCCCATCAACTCCACTCGCTGGTCATAGCCATAAACGGCGGTGCGAGAGTTGTTGATGTGGCATTGCTTGCCGGAAGCGGTGCGCAGAATGAACATCGCGCTGTCCACCTCGTCCAGTGCGGCGCCAAGGGCCGGGTCGATCAGCGCCCCGGCGATGGCGAAAACCTCGGTCGGCTCTTCGCCCAGCATAAAACGGGCAAGGTCAAAATCGTGGATCGTCATGTCACGGAACAGGCCACCGGCCGCTTCAAGATAAGCGCGGGGCGGAATGGCCGGGTCGCGAGAGGTGATGATGACCTGATGCAGATCGCCGATATCCCCCGCCAACATCGCGTTACGGGCCGATGAGTGGCCGGGGTCATAGCGGCGGTTGAAGCCCAGCTGGATCGGCAGGCTGCTATTGCCGATCTTGGCCGCACAAGCGTTGACCCGCGCAAGGCTCAGGTCGATGGGCTTTTCGCACAAGATCGGCTTGCCCGCCGCAATGGCCATTTCGATGTAATCGGCGTGGGTCGGCGTCGCTGTGGCGATCAGCACCGCATCCACGTTGGGCGAGGCAAAGACCTCTGCCGCCGAAGCCGCCGCCGTGACGCCAAGCGCCTTGGCCACGGTTGCTGCCGCTTCGCTGTTGACGTCATAGACGGTGACCAGTTCCGCCCGCAGATGCTTGGCCACATTGGCCGCATGCATCTGCCCAATCCTGCCACATCCCAAAACGGCAATGCGTAGCATGTATTCTCTCCCTCAGACTTCCCGGGCAATGCACGCATAGAATCTTGCATGATTACGACTTCCTCGCAAAATGTGTTGCAAGTTGCCTTGCGTGTCAATACAAATTTCACAGAGATATGCGGCGCAACAAACGTTGCACGATAGGGAGGTTCAGATGAACAGAGTGGATGGCAAGATTGCCGTGGTCACCGGCGGTACCCAGGGTTTGGGTGCTGCGATCGCCTTGGCGTTGGCCGAGGCTGGGGCGGCAGGCGTGGTAACCTGCGGGCGCAACAGCGCAAAAGGGCAGGCCGTGGCCCAGGCGATCACGGCCAAAACCGGCTGTGCGGTGCGGTTTGTACAGGCTGATCTTGAGAAGGTGGCCGATGGGCGGGCTGTCTTTGATACCTTGGATCAGACTTTCGGCCGGGTCGACATTCTGGTCAACGCGGCGGGAATCACGGATCGCGGCGACATCCTGACCACCGATGAGGCCCTGTTTGACCGCATGTTCGCCGTCAACACCAAGGCCCCGTTCTTCCTGATGCAGGAAGCGATTCGCCGGATGGTGCGCGATTCGGTGGCGGGGGCCATCGTCAACATCGGCTCGACCTCGGCGCTGGCCGGGCAGCCCTTCATCTCGCCCTACTGCGCCTCCAAGGCCGCGCTGGCGACGTTTACCCGCAACACCGCCTTCGCCGCGATGCGCAACAAGATCCGGGTCAATCAGCTGAACATCGGCTGGATGGCATCGGATGGTGAGGACCGCACACAGCGCGAATATCACGGCGCAGATGCGAACTGGCTGGAGAAGGCGGCCGCAGAGCAACCCTTCGAACGGCTCTTGTCGCCCGAAGAAGTCGCCAAGGCGGTCGTGTTTCTGGCATCCGAGGATTCAGGGATGATGACCGGATCGGTGATCAATTTCGACCAGTCGGTCTGGGGTGCCTATCAGTTCTCACCGCCCACGCCCCAGGGCAAACTGGCGCTTTAGCCCCTAGAAGATGGCGCAGTTGAAGCGGGTAAAGACCTGACTTTGCGTGATGCGATTGACCGGCTGCACCCCTTGCCGCGCCATCTTGATACACTCCACAGCTTCCGCGATCTCGCGGTCAAAGTCGTGGCCGATCGTCACGTCCATAATACCACGTTCCAGCAAGCTGCGGGAATTCTTGTTCAATTCGTGACCGAAGAACAGGGTTGTGTCGCTGAGCCCCTCATCCTCCAGCGCCTTGCCAACCCCAAGGTTGGCACCCGAGACGTTGTAAATGGCGGCGGGCGGCCCGTTTTTGGCGATGGACCGCCGCACCGCCTCATAGATCACTTCGACGCTTTCATCCGAGCTGACTTTCTCGTCAATCTCCAGCCCCGGAAATTCAGACCGCAGCACGTGGCGAAAGCCCTGCTCGCGGTCCTGATGGCAGCGGAAGGGCACTGAATAGACGAACAGCACCCACCCTGTGCAACCTTTCGGCAGCATCCGACCGCAAAGCCACCCCGCCGTAGCGCCCGAGGCATATTGGTCCGACCCCACATAGGCCGCCCGCCCCGACGAGGGCAGATCGGTGGTCAGACAGATCACCGGCACGCCTTTGGCCGTGGTATGGCGCACCGCGTCGTTGATGGCGGGATGCTCGCGGGCGACCAGAATGAGGCCGTCGGCTTTCGTCGCCTCAATCCTTCGGGCGAAATCGGCGGGGTCGACCGTGTAGGACACATTCAGGTCAGAGGTGACCTCAATTGAGGGGTTCGCAGCGCAGAACCGTTGCGCTGCAGCCTCGGCGGCCTCGTTGAACGAGCGGCCGGAGTCAGCCAGAAGGTGAAGGCGCAGGGGCTTCTCGGGGCGAAGCGGCAGTCCTTGGGGCTTGGCCCCGATGGAGGCCGCAAGGTGCTGTTGCAGCACGCGTTGAAACTCGCGGTAGCCGCTGAAGCCCAGGCTTTGCACCAGCCGAACCACGCTGGACGCATTGACCTCGCAGCGCGCTGCCACCTCGGCGGTGGACAGCATGGCGGCCTCGGCCACGTTCGCGGCAAAGAATTGCGCCAGCCGGCGGCCGCCCTTGCCGAAGCGTTCCTGTGAGGCGTCCAGCAGGGCTAGCAGATCTCGCACGTTTTGCGGTTTGGGTAGACTTTGGGGCATGGCATTTCCTTTTGGAGGATCATAACCATGCCAAAGCCGCACGCAATATTTATTGCGTGTGCGCAGATATTTTCCTTAGCTGATCAGCAGCCGCTTGGTCGTGGGCGCAAAGCTGCGCAACAGCGAGGCGTCAGGGTGGCGGCCTCGTGCGGGGGTCCGAACGGCCACATTGGCACCCGTGCGGATCGACTCTTCAATCGCCAGAAGGGCGCGCATGTCGGCCAGACCTTCCTCGCCATCCGGCTCGGGCTGGCTGCGCGCAGCGATGCAGTCCGAGAAATAGGCGATCTGGCCTGAGAAGTGGTCGACGGCGGGAAAGTTGGTCACCTCTACCTCGGCCCCGCGCCGCAGGTGCAGCGAGATGGCGGATTCGAAGCGGTATCCGGGATCGACGGTCAATTCGCCTTCGGTGCCAAGGACGCGGTACATTTCGGTCGCTTCAGTGCCGAAGCTACAGAAGAACTGCGCCAGACGGCCCTGAGGGAAGCGCATTGTCACGGCGAAATGGGCGTCGATTTCGGCAAAGCGGGGGTCGTCCAGCGGGCGGCTGGCCATGGCCTGAACCTCCACAGGCTCCTCGCCAAAGACATGCCGCGCGGCGTTTAAGCAATAGACCCCCACATCCTGCAGCGGCCCGCCCCAGTGCGCGCTTTGCAGACGGTGGTTGCCCAAGGTCGACTGGAAGGCAAAGGTTGAGGAGAAATAGACCGGCTCCCCGATCTTGCCCGCTCTTATCGCCTCCAGCGCCGCCAGCGTGCCCGGTTCGTTGTGCAAACGGTAGGCGGTCATCAGCAGCGCGCCTGTGGATTTGGCGGCGGCGATCATCGCCTCGCTTTCGGCCAGCGTGGTGGCGAGGGGCTTTTCCACCATCGCATGTTTGCCCGCCTTCAGGGCGCGGATGGCGTAGTCGGCGTGCATGGAATTGGGCAGGGCGATGTAGACGGCGTCAATCCGGTCGCTGTTCACCAGCTCGTCATAGGCGTCATAGCCCACGACGTCCGGCACGCCGTGGAAATCGGCCAACTGGCGCGCAGGCCCCGGGCTGCCCGAGACGATGGCCTGCATCTGGCTGTTCCCGGTGGCGGCAACGGCAGGCATGAAGGCTTCCTGGCTGATCCAGCCAGCGCCAACAACGGCATAACGTATCATGGGTTTCTCCTTCAGGCGGCACGCGCACCGGGCTTTTTGCCCAGGATGATCATGCCCAGAATGTCATCATCGGTCACGTCGGCAACATTCACCGTGCCAACCAGCTGCCCGTTCTTCATCACCGAGGCGCGGTCGCACAGCTTCATGACGTTGTGAATGTCATGCTCGATCAGGAAAATCCCCAGACCTTGCGCCTTCAACTCCTGGATCAGTTCGGTCACCATCTGCGTCTCATGCGGACCAAGGGCTGCCGTGGGTTCGTCCATGATCAGGATGCGGGCGTCGAAATAGACCGCGCGAGCGATGGCGACCGATTGGCGCTGGCCGCCCGACAGGGCCGAGACGGGGACGTTGAACTTGCGGAAGTTCGGGTTCAGACGGCCCATGATCTTGCGGGCCTCGGCCTCCATCCGCGCATCATCGATAAAGCCCCAGGGCGTCATCAACTCTCGGCCAAGAAACAGGTTCGAGGCGGCGTCGAGGTTATCTGACAGGGCCAGCGTCTGGTAGATCGTCTCGATGTTGTGGGTGCGGGCGTCGCGGGGGTTGGCGATCTCGATTTTCTTGCCGCCAAGGTAGATCTCGCCAGCATCGGCCTGATAGGCGCCCGACAGAACCTTGATCAAGGTGGATTTGCCAGCACCATTGTGGCCCAGCAGGCCCACGACTTCGCCCGCGTGCAGGTCGATGGAGACGTGGTCCACCGCCTTGATCCCGCCGAAAGACACCGAGATGTCGCGCATTTCCAGCAGAGGGGTCATTTCAGCGCTCCCGTCCGTTTGCGATAGAAAATGTCGATCCAGACGGCGATGATCAGCACGCCACCGACCACGATGTTCTGGAAGGGTGTATCGACGCCCACCATCGCCATGCCCGATTGCAGGCTTTGCATGACCAAAGCGCCCAGCAGCGCGCCGTAGATCGTGCCGATGCCGCCGGACAAGGCGGTGCCGCCGATCACGGTTGCCGCGATGACCTTCAACTCGTCCAGCGTGCCGATGTCATTGCCATGGCTTTGTAGGCGTGCCTGGGCCACCAGTGCGGCCAGAGCGGACAGGAACCCCATCAGCGCGAAGACCTTGACCGTCAGCAGCCGCGTATTGATGCCCGACAGTTCCGCCGCATCCGGGTTGCCCCCGGCGGCAAAGATATAGCGGCCCAGCCGTGTTTTCTGGCTGACCACGGTCATCGTCACCGCGACAAGGATCAGGATCATCACCGAAATCGGCAACCCGTGATAGGCGACGTAACCCTCCGGCATCACCTCGCCCCGCGCCTCGAACAGGCGTTTCAGTTTCTGGGTCGGGATTTCGTAGGAGTTGAGCAGCAACACCAAGCCAAGGATCGCGCCCACGATCAGCGCGATCAACACGCCCTCGGCCCAGACCGGCTTGACGGTGAAGCCGTGGCGCTGCTTGCCCCGGCGCGAGTTCAGGACGGCAATCACGGCGATGACCGAGCTGATTGCGCCGATGATCCAACTGACGGTCGGTCCAAGCACACCTTCCGAGCCGCCGAACATCAGCACATTCGGGTCGGTCAGGGCGACGGACTGGCCGTTGGTCGTGTACCAGGCCAGGTTGCGATAGATCAGCAGGCCACCAAGCGTCACGATAAATGACGGGATGCGCTGGTAGCCGACCAGCCAGCCTGAGACCGTCCCGATGGTGGTGCCGACCAGCAGCCCTACCGCGATGGTGACGGGCAGGATGGCCGGATTGCCAAGCCCGAACACCGGGGGCAGGAACTGGGTCTGCAGAACCGCCATGATTGCCGAGCTGATCGCCAGCATGGAGCCGACCGACAAGTCAATGTTGCGCGAGACGATCACGAAGACCATCCCTGTCGCCATGATTCCGACCGAAACGGTCTGGACCGCGATGTTGAAGATGTTGCGCGGCGTCATGAACTTGCCGTCGGTGGCAAAGTGAAAACCGATATATAGAATCGCAATGGCGATCACCATGCCGAACAGGCGTTTGTCCAGCTCCAGCGTATCGGCAAGGCTGCGGCGTGGCCCTTTGTGACGCGCCTCTTGGCCTGTGGTGCTCATGGCTCTTGCCCTCCCCGGCGCTGACCTCTGTTTCCTGTTCAGAAGGTCTTTTGACAGAAATGCCCCGACCACGCGGCCGGGGCATTTTTTTGGTGACAGGTCAGATCACTTGCAGACGTCGACCTTCGGTCCACCCTGGCAAAGAGCGTCCTTGGTGATCCAGCCGGCATCCAGAACAAGCTTCAGGTTGTCCTTGGTGATCGGAACAGGCTTCAGCAGAACCGAGTGCAATTCCTTGCCACCTGGCGACTTGAACACGGCAGAGCCTTCGATCTTGTCCATCGTGGTGCCCTTGGCCAAAGCCACGGCGATCTCACCCGCCGCCTTGCCCAGCGCGCGGCTGTCTTTCCACACCGACACGGTCTGGGTGCCCAGCGCCACCCGGTTCAGCGCGGCCTTGTCGCCATCCTGACCCGAGACCGGAATGCCGGCCATCCCCTGCGCTGTCAGCGCCGCCACGACGCCACCTGCCGTGCCGTCGTTCGACGCCACGACGGCATCCACCCCGTTCGAGGTTTGCGTCAGGATCTGCTCCATGTTCTTCTGGGCATTGGCGGGCTGCCAGTCGTCGGTATAGGCCTCGCCGACGATGGTGATATCGCCCTTGGTGATCGCGTCCTGCAGCACTTCCTGCTGGCCGCCACGCAGGAAGTCCGCGTTCGGATCGACCGGCGAGCCCTTGATCATCACGTAACGGCCCTTCGGCATCGCGGCCAGAACCGCGCGCGCCTGCATCCGGCCAACTTCGACGTTGTCGAAGGTCAGGTAGAAAGCGCGCGGGTCGTCGATCATGCGGTCATAGCCCACGACCGGGATGTTCGCATCGGCTGCGGCATCCAGCGCCGGCCCGATCGAGGCGGAGTCTTGCGCCAGGACGATAAGCGCCGAACAGCCTTGGGTGATCATGCCTTCGATGTCGGCAAGTTGCTTGGTTGCCGAAGTCTGCGCGTCAGCCGAGATATACTTGGCCCCCGCCGCATCCAGCGCGCCCTTGATCGCGGCTTCGTCGGTTTTCCAACGCTCTTCGCGGAAGTTCGACCAGCTGACGCAGACGGTCAGGTCAGCCGCTTGGACAGTACTGGACAGGCCGGCAACCGCAACGGTTGCCAGCAGAATGGACTTCAACATGGATTTCCTCCCTCGGAATCGCCGGGTCATTGCCCGGCTAGCGATGATCGCCTGACAAGGTATGACGAGTCTCACAATAATTTGTCAACAAATATTGCTGACAAATTATCGCGGCAATCAAATAGTCAGGTGAAGGCACTTCGGCTTTGATCCACCCCGATCTGGGCAGCGACATAGTCGAGGCTGCCGCGAAGGTGTTGGGCCAAATCGGGGTCGGTTTGAACCGCGGGATCGAAGGGTTCCATCGAGATGAAGCCCGAATAGCCTGCGGCTTTCAGCGCCTGAAGCTGGGCGATGTTGCCCACCCGGTCATCGGGGAAGACCAACCCTCGGTCCGGCTCGGTCAGTTCCGAAGGGGTCAGGTCTGGGCGGCGGATGCCTGACATATGGGCCAGGCCGATGTGCTGCGGGAACAAGTGGTCATCGCCGCAACGGAAGAACTGGAAGGTGTCGTAGCACAGCTGGTAGCAATCCCAACCGTCGATATCCCCAACCGCCGCGACCGCCATCGCTTGCCGCTTCATGGTGGAATGCCGCATCCCCAAGGGCTCGACATAGCCCTTCACCTCATGCTCTCGCAGGATCGGGGCCAGGTTGCGCAAGCCGTCCCGCAGCTTGGCTTCCGCTTCGGCGCTGGTCCAGCTTTCCGGCGTATGCACCGGGCAAAGCACCAGCCCCGGTGCGCCCAAAGCCGCCGCATAGGCCACCAGCCGCTTCGCCTCTGCCGCCCGGTCATCGCTCCAATCGTTGAAGCGTTGCAGAGCGTTGACCGAGGCGACCTTCAGCCCGGCCTCATCCAACCTTGCCCGCACTTCGGCAGCGGGTGTGCCATCGGCAAACTCCCGCCCTTCGATGTCATTGCGGATTTCCACAGCACGCAGGCCGACCATTTGCGCAAGCGAAATGAACTCTGCCAAGGTCTTGCCCGGCGCGCAGGTGCGGTTCATGGCGAGTTTGATGGTCATGCGGCGTCCTCATAGAGTGCGGGTTTAGCGGGGAAGGTAAAGGTGACAGGGGCGTTGCTGCCCAGCCCCGAGGCCAGTTGCTCGGCCAGTGCGGTGGCGACATAGCCGTCCCAGGCACTCGCCCCGGAGGGCTGGCCCAAGCGCAGCGACTGCACCCAGGCATTGGTCTGCGCCACATAAGCCGCAACAAAACGCGGCACCCAGTTGTCAGGATAGCCTTGCGAGCGCCCGCCCTGCCGGTTCACCACCAAGGGCGCCGGTTGCGCCAGTGTCAGCGTGCCGGTCTGGCCGACCATCTCTGCCTCGACATGATAGCCATAGGCGCAGTTCATGAAGACTTCAGTTGACACCAACACGCCGTTCGCCGCCCGCATGGTGATCATCAGGGGGTCGCCGCCGGGGCCGGGGTGCAAAGTGGCCGAAATCATCTCGCAGTCCAGAAGCCACCGGGAGATATCGGCCTCATGCACGAACGAGTTTGTGATGGGCATCGCCCCCACGAACCATGCGGGGGCCGAGGCATTGCGGTGGGTGTTGTGCAGCATCAATGCCCGGCCGATCTCACCCGCCGCCAAAGCCGCCTTCATCGCAAGATACCCCGGATCAAAGCGGCGCATGTAGCCGACCTGAATCAGACGGCGGCCCAAGGCGACTTCTGCCTCGACCAGCGCCAGCGACTCCGCCGCCGTCGCCGCGAGGGGCTTTTCGCACAGAACCGGCTTGCCCGCCGCCAGACAGGCCCGCACCAGTTCGGCGTGCAAAGCATCAGGTGCCACGATCATCACGGCATCGACGCCCGGATCAGCGATCAAATCTGCCGCCCGGTCATAGACCCTGGCCCCACCCGCCGCAGCCTCGGCCAGACCCCGGTCGGCATCGGCCACCGCAGCCAGATGCGCTCCACGCGTCACATCGCGCAGAATGCGGGCGTGTTCGGCCCCCATCACACCAGCGCCAATCACCCCGATAGCAAGGCTCATTTCACGTCCGCCCAGGCCTGTGCCCGGCTGGAAGCCTGGATGGTTTCGATCAGCGTCTGGATGTGCAGACCGGCGCGGAAGTTGAACGGCTCTGCCGCGCCCGCGATGGCATTGATATAGCCCGCAACTTCGATGGCTTTCAGGTCGTTGAAGCCTATCTGATGGCCTGCCGCCACGCAGAACAGCCCATAAGGCGCGTGGTCTGGCGAGGCTTCGATGCGGCGGAAACCCTGACGGCCTTTGGCGTCGGCGGTGGAAAAAAAGTTCAGAACGTTGAAGTGTTCCTGGCTGAAAGCCAGCGCGCCCTTGGTGCCGTAAACCTCAAAATCATGCTGCATCTTGCGGCCGGTGGCGATCCAGTTGCCTTCGATGGAGCCCGTCGCGCCGGAGGCAAAGCGCAGGAAGGCGCGGCCAAGGTCATCCACCTCCACCTTCTTCCGCCCGCCCTTGCCGTCAGGACGTTCCGCAATCATGGTCACGCAATCGCCCATCACGCGGGTGATCGGCCCGCACAGGTATTCCGCCGTGGCCAAAGCATGGCTGCCGATGTCCGCCAAAGCCCCGCCACCCGCCGGATCGTGGCGGAAGGTGAAGGGGCCGTTGGCGTCGGCCATGTAATCCTCGGCATGCAGGCCGCGATAGCCACGGATCTCGCCCAACTCTCCGGCCTCGATCATCTGACGCGCCAAGCCCAGCATCGGGTTACAGAGGTAGTTGAAGCCAACTTGGGTTTTGACGCCCTTGGCCTCAGCCGCGAGGGTCATCTCCAAGGCATCCGAGGCGAGGGGGGCCAGAGGCTTTTCGCAATACACATGCTTTCCCGCCGCAATCGCCGCCAGGGCCATTTCCTTGTGCAGGGCGTTGGGGGCGGTGATCGACACAAGGTCAATCTCAAGGTTGGACACGATACTGCGCCAGTTGGCGGTGGAATGGGCAAAGCCCAAGCGCCGGGCCGCCTCCTCTGCCGCTGGAGCCGTAATTTCGGCCACGGTGTGCAGGTCCAGATCATAGGGCAGGTCGAATACGCGCGGGGCCGAGGTGAAGCCGAAGACGTGGGCCTTGCCCATGAAGCCGGTGCCGATCAGGCCGATGCGCAAGCGGGGTTTGGTCATTTTATCGCGTCCCAGTCTTAAGAGAAATTGGTGTTGACGATCAGGGCGGGATCGAGCCGCCCCGCAAAGAAATCAAGCACGTTCTGCACCGAGGATGTCGCCATCCGCTCCGCCGCTTCTGCCGTCAGACCTGCGGTGTGCGGCGTCAGGATCACCTGATCAAATCCCAGCAAAGGGTGAGCCGCCGTCGGCGGTTCGGTGCCGAACACGTCCAGCCCCGCTGCGCCCACCTGACCCGAGGTCAGGGCCTCCGCCAAGGCGCACTCATCCACAATCCCACCGCGAGCGGTGTTGACGATGACAGCGCCGCGTTTCAGCAGCGCCAATTCCGCCGCCCCCAGAATGGGACGATCCGCCTTGGGCAAGTTGACCGAGATCACATCGGCCAAGGCCAGCCCCTCTTCAATTGACGCGACGGGCCGCGCCGGACCCTCTGGCCAGCCATGCTCTAGCGCCCAAGGGTCATAGGCGACAATCTCCATCCCAAAGACCGAGGCCATCCGCGCCAGATTCCGCCCGATCCGGCCATAGCCGAGGATCAGCAGCGTCTTGCCCGCAACCTCACCCTGTTCCAGCTTGTTGCGCCAGCCCCATGACCCTTGCCGCACCGAACGATCCGACCGGATCAGCCGCTTGACGCAAGCGAGGATCAGCATCATCGCATGTTCGGCCACCGAGACCGAATTCACATCCCCCACGATGCACAGCGGGATCTTGCGCGCATTCAGCGCCGCCACATCCACCGCATCATAGCCCACGCCATGGCGCGAGACGATTTGCAGACGCGGCGCCCTTGCAATGCTGGCCGCCCCCATCGGCTGCGTGCGGATCACCACCGCATCGGCCTGATCCAGAAAGGGCTGGTAAGAGGCTTCCGAGATCTCCTCGACATGGGTGAAGGTCACACCCTCGGCCCTCTCCAACAGGGCCAGCCCCGAGGGGTGCAACTTGCCTGCCACCAGAACATGCGGCATCAGTAGGCCCCCTTTTCGGTCTTGGCCTCACCCTTGGTCAGGTCACGGAAGCGCGTCACCGCAGCCCCGGCCGCTGCCGCCAGAAAGCGCGAGTCGCCGCCCACGGTGGTCAGATCAAAGCCCCAGCCAATCGCCTTGGCGGCATAATCCGGCATGCCGCAATGCAGCCCCGCCCGCAGGCCGTTCTTCTTGCAGGCGGCAAGGATGGTTTTGATGGCCGCGACCATCTCCGGTTCCTCGCGGTCAAAACCCGGTGCCAGCCTGCCGCCGGTCAAGGACAGCGTCAGGTCTGCCGGGCCGATGTAAAGCCCGTCCAGTCCCGGAGTGGCTGCGATGGCGTCAAGGTTGGCCATCGCCTCTGCCGTCTCGATCATGGCGAAGGCCAGCAGGTTGTCATTCGCCTCACCGGCGTAATTCGTGCCCGCCGCAAAGCTGACCCGCGTCGGGCCGAAGCTGCGCTGGCCCAAGGGTGGATAACGCAGGTAACTGACAAAGCGCGCCGCATCCTCGGCCGTGTTCACCATCGGGCAGATGATGCCGTAAGCCCCCGCATCCAGCGCCTTCATGATGATGCCGGGTTCATTCCACGGCACGCGGGCCATCAGGCAAGCGCCGCTTGCGCGCATCGCCTGGAACATCGGCAGGACGTTGGAGTAATCCAGCGCCCCGTGCTGCATGTCGATGGTCACGCTGTCAAACCCCTGCGCCGCCATGATCTCGGCAGTGAAGGGGTTGCCGATGCTGCACCAGCCGTTGATAGCGGGTTTGCCCTCGGCCCAGAGGGATTTCAGCTTGTTCGGGATCATGCCCACACCACTTGGCTGGATTTCACGTCAAGATAATCGCGGATACCTTCAATGCCGCCCTCGCGCCCCATGCCCGAATGGTTGGTGCCGCCGAAAGGCGCCTCTGAAGCCGCCATGGCATAGGAGTTAATCCCCACCATCCCCGCCTTCAGCGCCGCCACCGTGCGCCGCGCGCGACCGGGGTTTTGCGTGAAGGCATAGGCGGAAAGCCCCATGTCGCAGCGATTGGCGCGTTCGAGCACCTCAGTTTCGGAAGCAAAGCGGGTGATCGCGGCGATGGGGCCGAAGTTCTCTTCGGCGAGCACGGCCATGTCATCGGTGCAGTCGGTCAGCACGGTCGGCTCATAGAAATGCCCGGCGTTGAAGCCAGATGCCCGTACGCCGCCCGTGGCGATTTTCGCCCCCGCAGCGACAGCGCCGGCCACGATCTTCTCCATCTCAGCCAGACGGCCAGCGTTGATCAAAGGCCCCATGCCGACCGAGGGGTCCAGGCCATCCCCCAGTTTGATCGCCTTCGCCCGCACCACAAAGCCCGAAACAAAGGCGTCATGCAGACTTTCATGCACATAGAACCGGTCGCCCGTCACGCAAACCTGCCCCGCGTTGGCGAACTTGGTCGGGACCGAGACATTCAGCGCCGCCTCCAAGTCCGCGTCGTCATAGATGATGACGGGCGCATTGCCGCCCAGTTCCATCGAGACCTTCTTCAAGGTCGCCGCCGCGTCGCGGATCATCTGCTGGCCGACGCGGGTCGATCCGGTCAAGGACACCTTGCGCACCCGCTTGTCGGCCATCAGGGGCGCATAGGTGGCCCCCGTCGGCCCCACCACAAGGTTCACAACGCCATCCGGCAATCCGCCAGCCCGGCAGCAATCGACCATCACCATCGCCACCCCGGGCGTCTGGGAGGAGGGCCGCACCACCACCGAACAGCCTGCCGCCAGCGCAGGCGCCACCTTGCGCGCAATCAGCGCCGCCGGGAAGTTCCAGGCGGTAAAGGCCGCCACGATCCCCACCGGTTCATGATGCACCTCGAACCGGCCGCCCGGCACGCGGCTTTCGATGATCCGCCCGTAAATCCGCCGCGCCTCCTCGGCAAACCAGCGGAACTGGTCGATCGACAGGCCCCACTCGCGCCCCGACTGGGCCATCGGCTTGCCCGTCTCAAGACTAATCATGCGGGCGGCTTCATCGGTGCGCCGGATCATCTCATCGGCGATCTTGTGCAACGCATCGGCCCGCGCAAAGGCGGCTGTGGCGCCCCAAGCCTTCAGCCCCGCCGCCGCCGCATTGATCGCCGCTGCGGTGTCCGCAGAGGAAGCAACCGGGCAGTCACCCAAAGACTGCTCCGTCACCGGGCTAAGCACTGCAGACGTCGCCCCACCCTCTGCCTTGGTCCAGGCGTTGTTGATGAACAGTCCGAATTTCTCATACATGTCGCGGTTTTCCTCTGCGCTGTAGGCCCTGAAACGGCCCTGATTCATCTCAGCGTCCCCTTCCGCAACAATCATTGCAGACACACAGGGTTGTCAACCATTAATGTTATCAGCTAGAATCCCCTCCAAGCTTTATGGGAGGGACTGGCATGGAAACCAAAACGATTCGCCTGACGATGGCGCAGGCAGTGGTGCGTTGGCTGACGCGTCAGTATACCGAGATTGACGGCACCCGCGTGCCGCTGTTCGGCGGCGTCTTTGGCATTTTCGGTCATGGCAATGTGACCTGCCTGTCCGAGGCATTGGAGGCAGTGCAGGACGAACTGCCGACCTGGCGCGGCCAGAACGAGCAGTCGATGGCCCTTGCCGCCATCGGTTTTGCCAAGGCCAAGCGGCGGCGGCAGATCATGATTGCCACCTCCTCCATCGGTCCGGGGGCGCTGAATATGGTCACTGCGGCGGGCACGGCGCACGCGAACCGCTTGCCGGTGCTGCTTATCGCGGGCGATAGTTTCACCAACCGAGTGCCCGATCCGGTTATGCAGCAGGTCGAACATTTCGGCGACCCGACGGTAACGGTGAACGACGCTTTCAAGGCCGTTACCCGCTACTGGGACCGGATCACCCACCCGGCGCAGATCATCTCATCCCTGCCACAAGCGATTGCGACGATGCTGGACCCGGCCGATTGTGGCCCTGCTTTCATTGCCTTGCCGCAGGACACACAGGAACTGGCGTTCGACTATCCGGCAGTCTTCTTCGAGGAACGCCTTTGGTCGATCTCGCGTCCCCGACCCGACCGAGCCGCACTGGCGCAGGCGGTCGATCTGCTGAAAACCGCGAAGAAACCTCTGATAATCGCAGGCGGCGGCGTGCGTTATTCCGGGGCGGAAAAGGCGGTCGCCGAGTTTGCCGTCCGGCGCGGCATTCCGGTCGTCGAAACCATCGCGGGCAAAGGGGGCCTGACCCACTATGATCCAGTGCATTGCGGCCCCATCGGGATCATCGGCTCCACCTCCGCCAATGCGCTGGCGGCCGACGCCGATGTGATCCTTGCCATCGGCACACGGCTGATGGATTTCACCACCGGATCATGGACCGCGTTTTCCCACGATGCCCGCTTCATCTCGATCAACGCGGCCCGCTTTGACGCAATCAAGCACCGCGCCGTGGCCGTGGTGGGTGATGCTTTGGAGACGGTGGCTGAACTTGACGCTGCATTGGATGACTGGACAGCCGACGCCGCTCACCTGTTCCGCGCCAAGGCGCTGTTTGGCGAGTGGAACGCGCTGCTCGACAGCCATCAGACGCCGACCAACGCGCCCGTGCCGACCTACGCGCAAGTCGTCAATGTGGTGAACGGCTGGGCCGCGCCGAATGACACTTTGATTGCCGCTGCCGGGGGCATCCCGGGCGAGGTTGCCAAGGGCTGGCGCGTCAAGACGCCGAACTCCTTCGATCTTGAATTCGGCTTCTCCTGTATGGGGTATGAGATTGCCGCAGGCTGGGGCTGTGCCATGGCGCAGGAAGGACCGGGTGGGCTTGGTGGCACCCCCATCGTCATGCTGGGCGACGGCACCTACATGATGATGAACTCTGACATCTATTCAACCGTCCTGTCGGGCCACAAGATGATCGTGATCGTCTGCGACAACGGCGGCTATGCGGTGATCAGCCGCCTGCAACAGTTCAAAGGCGTTCCGGGCTTCAATAACCTGCTAAAAGATTGCCGGATCACCGACAAGGCCAACCCGCTGCACGTCGATTTCGCCGCCCACGCTGCCGCGATGGGCGCCGCCTCTCGCGCTTGCGCCAGCCTCGCCGACCTTGAAGCAGCGCTGGCATGGGCGAAAACCACCGACCGCACCACTGTCATTTCCATCGTCACCGACGCCTATTCCTGGGTGCCGGGAGACGCCGATTGGGATGTGGGCGTGCCCGAAGTGTCCACCCGCGACAGCGTCAACGCAGCGCGTGACAGCCAAATTGCCATCCGCGCAAAGCAGCGTGTAGGAGTCTGATATGAAAGCCAAACTTGGAATTGCCCCCATCGCATGGTGGAACGACGACCTCGCGGAACTGTCCGACGACGTCAGCCTTGAAGAGTGCCTGCGTCAGGCTTCGGTTGCGGGCTTCACCGGCATGGAAACCGGCCGTCGCTTCCCGATGGACATGGGCGAACTGGGGCCCATCCTGAAGAAATACGGCATCTCGGTCTGCGGTGGCTGGTTCTCGGGCCTGCTGATCGACGGCGATATCGAGGTCGAGAAAGACCGCATCGCCGCCCAGCACGCCTTCTTCAAAGCCGCAGGCGCTCCCTGCATCGTCTATGGCGAAACGGCCCGGTCCATCCAAGGGATCAAATCCGCCCCCCTCGCCACCAAGCCCAAGCTGTCCGAAGCTGAAGTGGCCGCCTATGGCCGCAAGATCAGCGACTTCGCCGATTGGTGCGCCTTCAACGGCATGCCGATCAGTTACCACCATCACATGGCCGCCGCGATTGAGACGGAAGAAGAACTGGACCAGTTGATGAAGCACTCCACCGTGCGCTTGTTGTTTGACGCGGGCCACATGGCCTTTGCGGGCGGCGATATCCTGCGGGTGATCGACACGCACCACAGCCGGATCACCCACGTCCACACCAAGGATATCCGCAAAGCGGTGGTCGACGGGTTGGACCGCACGAAAGAGTCTTTCCTCGATGCCGTGGTCAAAGGCGCCTTCACCGTGCCGGGCGATGGCTCGCTCGACTTCGAAGCCATCGTGAAGAAACTGGCCTCTTACGGCTACGAAGGCTGGTTCGTGGTCGAGGCAGAGCAAGATCCCAAGGTATCGCCGCCCTTGGCAATGGCCCAAAAGGGACACAAGGAACTGCTGCGCGTGATGGCAGCGGCTGGCTATGAGGTCGTTGAGTGACCTTCACCGGCAGCTGGTGAACGGAAAGGTCTGCGTCGACCCGGCTCTGTTGCACAAATCGTGAGGGATTCACTGTGTGACTCCATAGGGTTAGTCGCAGGGCATGCGCAAACCCACACCTCCGAGCTACCGCACG
>JAYUGA010000239.1:0-10942 GCA_043738565.1 Rhodobacterales bacterium | reverse complement strand
TCGGTCTGGGAAAACTCTTATCTGGCGGCCAGCGGGGTGCCCTCGCCCGAAGAAGTTGCGGTGTTGCAGCCCTTGGTTGGTGCCGGGCTGGAACCGGCCACGATCCTGACCGACCTGGCGATACTGGCCCCGGTTTCGGGTGCCAAGCAGCTCGACCGCAAGAACCTGCGCGCGGCTTCGGCCCTGCTGGATGCGGCGGGCTGGGCCGTGGGCAGTGACGGGATGCGGCGCAATGCCAAGGGCGCGTTGCTGACAGTCGAACTGCTGAACGACAACCCGGCCTTTGACCGCGTCATCACGCCCTATGTCGAAAACCTCAAGGCGCTGGGCGTCGATGCCCGGCTGAACACCATCGACAGCGCCCAGTTCGACGAGCGCACGAGACCGCCGAGCTTCGATTTCGACATGATCACCGGCAATGCCCGCGGCGGGATGGAGCCGGGCGACGAGATCAAGCAATATTACGGCTCGGAAACGGCGAACAATTCCTCCTTTAACGTGATGGGGCTGCAATCACCGGCGGTGGACGCGCTGGCCAATGTGGTGATGGCTGCCAGGACCAAGGACGCGCTGACGGTGGCCACCAAGGCGCTGGACCGGGTGCTGCTGGCCGAACGGTTCTGGGTGCCGCAATGGTACAAGAACAAATACACCGTCGCCTATTTCGACATGTTCGAACACCCTGACCCGCTGCCGCCCTATGCTTTGGGCGAGATGAGCTTCTGGTGGTACAATGCAGACAAGGCGGCGGCGCTGAAAGCGTCGGGCGCGTTGCGTTAGAAAGGCCACCGCGCCGATGGGTGCCTATATCCTGCGACGCCTTTTGCTGGTCATCCCGACCCTGCTGGGCATCATGATCATCAACTTCACCCTGACCCAGTTCGTGCCCGGCGGCCCGATTGATCAGGTGGCCGCCCGGCTGGAAGGCGAGGGTGACGCCATCAAGGCGGTCAGCGGAACGGGGGCCGATGCCGGGCAGGATCAGGCGGCAGCCGATCAGAACGGCTATATCGGCGCACGCGGCCTGCCGCCCGAGTTTCTGGCACAACTGGAGGTCGAGTTCGGCTTTGCGCGGATCGTGTGCACACCCGATTTCAAGGGCACGCCGACGATCAAGGATCCGGCCTGCAAGAAAGAACTGATCCCGCCGGTCGAGCGGTTCTTCGTCATGATGTGGAACTACATGCGCTTTGACTTTGGCCAAAGCTATTTCCGTTCAACCTCGGTCGTTGGGCTGATTCTGGAGAAAATGCCGGTGTCGATCACGCTGGGGCTGTGGACGACGCTGGTGGCCTATCTGGTGTCGATCCCGCTCGGCATCCGCAAGGCGGTCCGGGACGGGTCGAAGTTTGACACCTGGACCAGCGGCATCATCATCGCGGCCTATTCGATCCCGAGTTTCCTGTTCGCCATCCTGCTGCTGGAGGTGTTTGCGGGCGGGTCGTATTGGCGGATTTTCCCGCTGCGCGGCTTGACCTCGGAGAATTGGGATAGCCTGAGTTGGGCGGGCAAGGCGCTGGATTATCTCTGGCACATCACCCTGCCGGTGGTGTCGATGCTGATTTCCAGCTTTGCCACGCTGACGATCCTGACCAAGAACAGCTTTCTGGAAGAGATCAAGAAGCAATATGTGATGACGGCGCGGGCCAAGGGCCTGTCAGAGGGCCGGGTGCTGTATGGCCACGTGTTCCGCAATGCGATGTTGATCGTGATTGCCGGGTTTCCGGGGCTGTTCATCTCGGTGTTCTTTGGCGGCTCGCTGCTGATCGAGACGATCTTTTCCCTGGATGGTCTGGGCCAGCTTGGCTACAAATCGGCGGTCGAGCGGGATTATCCGGTGGTGTTCGGCACCCTGTTCGCCTTCGGCCTGATGGGGCTGGTGATCGGGATCATCTCGGACCTGATGTATGTCTGGACCGATCCGCGCATTGATTTCGAGCGGCGGGACTAGCATGGCTCTGTCCCCCCTGAACCGGCGGCGCTGGCGGAATTTCAAAGGCAACAAGCGGGCCTACTGGTCGCTGATCCTGTTTTCGGTGCTGTATGTGATTTCTTTGGGGGCGGAACTGCTGGCCAATGACAGGCCGCTCCTGGTCAACTATCGCGGCGAAATTTCCATGCCGTTCCTGAGGTTCTACCCCGAAACCGCGTTCGGCGGCGATTTCCGCACCGAAGCCGCCTACCGCGATGTCGAAGTGCAATGCCTGATCAAGACCGGCGGGCTGGCGGCCTGTTTCGACACGCCGGACGACCTGATCAAGGCGGTGGATGGCGGCACGTTCGATGTGAAAACCGAGGGGTTCCAGAAAGGCTGGATCGTCTGGCCGCTGATCCCCTTTTCCTACAACACGATCAATAACGTGGGCGGGGCTGCTCCATCGGCTCCCGACCGTCAGCACTGGCTGGGCACCGATGACACCGCACGGGACGTGCTGGCGCGGGTGATTTATGGCTTCCGGCTGTCGGTCAGCTTCGGGCTGATCGTGTCGATTGCCACCTCGGTGATCGGCATCATTGCGGGCGCGATCCAGGGCTATTTCGGCGGGCTGACCGATCTGATCATGCAGCGGGTGATCGAGATCTGGGGGTCTACCCCGATGCTGTATGTGATCATCATCATCTCTGCCGTCTGGACGATGAATTTCTGGCTGCTGGTCGGCCTGATGGTGCTGTTCGGCTGGATGGGCCTCGTTGGGTTGGTCCGGGCCGAATTCCTGCGGGCGCGGAATTTCGAATATGTCCGGGCGGCCAAGGCTTTGGGTGTCACCGATCTGGTGATCATCTTCCGCCACGTGCTGCCAAACGCCACTGTCGCGACAATGGCGATGATGCCGTTCATCATCACGGGGACAATCTCCAGCCTGACCGCGCTGGATTTCCTCGGCTTCGGCCTGCCCGCCTCTGCCCCGTCACTGGGCGAGATGACCCAGCAAGCCAAGCAGAACCTGCAAGCGCCGTGGCTGGCGTTTACCGCCTTTGTCACCTTCGCCATGATGCTGTCGCTGCTGGTCTTCATCTTTGAAGGCGTCCGCGCCGCGCTGGACCCCAGAAAGACCTTTCGATGAACGTGCTGGAGGTCAAGGGGCTGGACGTGAAGTTTCAGCAGGATGGCACCACCGTCCATGCCGTGCGCGGCGTGTCGTTCAGCGTGGCCAAGGGCGAGACGGTGGCGCTGGTCGGCGAAAGCGGCTCGGGCAAGTCGGTGACGGCGCTGTCTACGGTAAAGCTGCTGCCAGACAGTGCCGAGGTGGCCGGCTCGGTGCGCTATAATGGCCGCGAGATGCTGGGCGCGACCGAGCGCGAACTGCGCCGGGTGCGCGGCAACGACATCAGTTTCATCTTTCAGGAGCCGATGACCTCGTTGAACCCCTTGCACACGATTGACAAGCAAATCACCGAAAGTCTGGAGCTGCATCAGGGGCTCAGCGGCGCTGCGGCGCGGGCGCGGGTGCTGGAACTGTTGCAGAAGGTCGGGATCCGCGACGCCGAAAGCCGGATGACCGCCTATCCGCACCAGTTGTCAGGCGGTCAGCGCCAGCGGGTGATGATCGCGATGGCGCTGGCCAACGGGCCGGAACTGCTGATCGCGGATGAACCCACCACCGCGCTGGACGTGACCATTCAGGCGCAGATTCTGGAACTGCTGGCAGAGTTGAAACGCTCTGACGGCCTCAGCCTTTTGTTCATCACCCACGATCTGACCATCGTGCGGCGCATTGCCGAGCGGGTCTGCGTGATGCAGGGCGGCGAGATTGTCGAACAGGGCGCGACGGCAGAGATTTTTGCCAACCCGCAGCACCCCTATACCCGCAAACTGCTGGAGGCCGAGGCCAAGGGGCTACCGAGCCCGGTGCCGGATGGCGCGGCAGAGGTGTTGCGGACCGAGCATCTGCGCATCTGGTTCCCGATCACGCGGGGGTTTTTGAAGAAAACCGTCGGCCATGTGAAGGCGGTGAATGACGCCAATCTGACGGTGCGGGCGGGAGAGACGCTGGGCGTGGTCGGTGAGAGCGGGTCGGGCAAAACCACGCTGGCACTGGCGATCCTGCGGCTGGTGCCCTCGACCGGGAAAGTGGCGTTCATCGGACGCGATCTGTCAGGCATCACCGGCCGCGACCTGCGCAGTCTGCGGCGCGATATGCAGGTGGTGTTTCAAGATCCGTTCGGCAGCCTGTCGCCCCGCATGACGGCAGCGGCGATCATTGCCGAAGGGCTGGGCGTGCATGGGCTGGAACCGGGCCGCGACCGCCGCTCGATGGTGGCGGAAATCATGGCGGAGGTCGGTCTTGACCCCGCCACGATGGGCCGTTACCCCCACGAATTTTCCGGCGGGCAAAAGCAGCGGATCGCCATCGCCCGCGCCATGATCCTGCGCCCGAAACTGGTGGTGCTGGACGAGCCGACCTCGGCCTTGGATATGACGGTGCAGGTGCAGATCGTCGATCTGCTGCGCGATTTGCAGGCCAGGCACGGGCTGGCCTATGTGTTCATCAGCCACGACCTGCGGGTGGTGCGGGCCCTGGCCCACAAGGTGATGGTGATGCAACAGGGCGATGTGGTCGAGGCCGGGACGGCGGAAGCCATCTTTGCCAATCCGGCGCATGACTATACAAGAACGTTGATGGCTGCGGCATTTGGCAAGGGTTGAACGGCGCATGAAGATCCTGTTCACCCACCAGAATTTCCCCGGCCAATTCCTTTATCTTGCTCCTGAATTGAAAAAGCGCGGCCATGACTGCCTGGCGCTGACCGATTTCAGCAACACCCGCGCTTCGGAAATTCCGGTGCTGAAATATAAGCACGAGGCGCAGACCATCGACCCCGCCGCCGCGCGTCTGGGCCGCAATTATATCCAGATGAGCGACCGGGGCGTGACGGTCGCCCGCGCCTGCCTGCAATTGCGCGAAACCAAGGACTATGTGCCGGACGTGATCTTTGGCCATTCCGGCTGGGGCGAAACGTTGTTCCTGAAAGAGGTCTGGCCGGAAGCCAAGCTGTTGATCTACGCCGAGTTCTATTATCGCGGGCGCGGGGCCGATGTCGGTTTTGACCCGGAGTTTTCCCAACCCAGCTTCGATCAGGTGATGATCGCCCAGGGCCGTGCCGGCCATCTGGGGCAGGCTTTGCTGCATGCCGATGCCGGGCTTAGCCCGACGGAATGGCAAGCCTCGACCTATCCGCCCGCCTTGCGCCGCATGATCGAGGTGATCCATGACGGCGTGAACACCGATGTGATGAAGCCCGATGCGGCGGCGCGGTTCACCCTGCCGGATGGCCGCGTGCTCAGGCCGGGGGATGAGGTGCTGACCTTCGTGAACCGCAATCTGGAGCCGTATCGCGGCTATCATATCTTCATGCGGGCCTTGCCTGCGGTGCTGGCGGCGCGACCGAATGCGCAGGTGGTGATCGTTGGCGGTGACGAGGTCAGCTATGGGGCGACGCCCAAGGGTGAAAAGGGCTGGAAAGAACTGATCCTGTCCGAGGTGCGTGACCGGCTGGACATGAACCGCGTGCATTTCATGGGCAAGGTGCCCTACGAGGATTTCACCGCGCTGATGCAGGTCAGCCGGGCCCATGCCTACCTGACCTATCCGTTCGTGCTGTCGTGGTCGATGATCGAGGCGATGTCAGCGGGGGCCCATGTGGTCGGCTCGCACACCGCCCCGGTGGCAGAGGTGATCCAGGATGGCGTCAACGGCTCGCTGGTCGATTTCCTGGATGTGGCGGGGTGGTCGGCCAAGCTGACCGAGGCGCTGGCCGATCCGGCAAAATTCATGCCGCTGCGCCAGGCGGCGCGGCGGACGGCGCTGGAGCGGTATGACATGGACCGCTATTGCATGCCCAGGATGGTGGCGTTTGTCGAAGGGCATGGACCGAAAAAGTAAGAAGCGTCACCTGACGCACCCTACCCGGCGGCATTTCCTAACAGTTGGTTAAAATCACGAAACCAACCCATTGAAATTGCAAGGTTTCGCTAAACGTCCAGAACTGGACAGCCTTAGCCCATCGTGGTCGACCCGCCGCGTTCCCGGCTGCGCTTCATATCCTCGCGCGTGACCCAGACCGCCGGCGCCAGCCAGCTCAGGCTATAGACCGCCCCCAGGATCAGCACCAGCTCGCCGGGAATCGGGCCGATATCGGCGCGGGTCACGAACTCATTCCAGTCCCTGACCCCGGCGGGATGGACCATCAACTTGCCGCAAAAGGCCAAAGTCTGGATCAGCAAGATCCACAGATAATTGCTGCGCACCCGGCGGGCCACTGCGGTCAGGTAGCTGATATGATATTGCGGGTTGCGGTAATCCTCGACCAGTTTGGCCTGCCAGTTTTCCTCGGTGTGCAGATCGCCGTCGCTGAGCATCTGCACGTAGAAATGTTCCGCCAGCCAGTGCGCCCGCGCCCGCCACACGCTGAAATAGCGGTAGCGCCGGGCCTCCTGCGCCAGAAACGGAATGATCAGGATGCCGACCAGCACCAGGGGCAGCGGCGAGGCATTGGGCGAGGAAAACGTGATCGACAGCGCCACGCCGAGGGTGACGACCGACCAGTTGGTCGTGGTATCCAGCCGGGTGCGCCAGACGGTGGAGCGGCAGACCTCGCCGCGATAAAGATGCGCCAGGGCGCTGATTTCGGCGGCGGAAAACTCCTCGGCATGGGCCGCCTTGCGTTTTTCGGTCATATCTACCCCTCTGACGTGACGACCCGCTGCCGGGATCGTGTGCCCAGGATGACAGGCTGCGGCGCTTGCGTCAAAACTGCCATGTGCGGATGGAAATGACGGCGGGTGAAGGGCGCTAGATGACGGTGATCGTGGCGGGGGTCAGCCCGTCGATCTCGACCGTGCAGGTCTGCCCGCGCAGCAATGGCCCGACGCCCGCCGGGGTGCCGGTCATGATCAGATCACCGGCGGCGAGGGTGACGAGGCGCGACAGGTGGGAAACGATGGCGGGAACCGGCCAGATCATGTCGGACAGATGGGCGGATTGAGTGACGCGGCCACCCACCAGACAGCGGATCGCCGGATCGCCTTGCAAGTCACGCGCCGGGTGGATCAGGCCGATGACGGCAGAACAATCGAACCCCTTCGCCATATCCCACGGCCGCCGCGCCGCCTTGGCTGCGGCCTGGACGTCGCGGCGGGTCAGGTCGTTGCCGGTGGCATAGCCCCAGACATGCGCCAGTGCGCCTGCCTCGGCGATATCTGCGCCGCCCCGACCCAAGGCGACCACCAGTTCCGCCTCGTGGTGGAAATCTTGCGTGGCGGGCGGATAGGCGATTTTGGCCCCCGATTCCACCACGGCATCAGCCGGTTTGGTGAAATAGAACGGCGGCTCGGCATTCGGGTCGTGGCCCATCTCAACGGCATGGTCGGCATAATTGCGACCGACGCAGAAGATGCGGCGGACCGGGAAGCGGTCGCCAAGGGTAGTGGGCAGGCTCGGTTGCACAGGGGCCGGGATGACAAACGCCATCACGGTCCCATCGTGAAGCATTGCACGGAGCGGGCCTGCAGGCGGCGGCAGGCGAGGTCGGCATCGTCACGGCTCAGGCCAGAGAAATTGGCGTCATAGCCGCCGCCCCGCTCGACCACCTTGCGCAAACCGTCGCCAAGCGTGGCATTTTCGACGAGCTGGATCTTCAGCAGCAGACGCTCTGCCTCGGACCTGGTGTTGAAATGGCCGAGGTTCACGCCCCAGCCAAGCCCGCCGGAGGTGGAGACGCGGGTGACAACCTCTGGCTGCACTGCTACTTCGGCCATCTGGGCGGTGCTGTCGGTATAGATCGGCGCGTTGTGTTTGGGCGGGCGCACGGTCTGGGACAGAGCGGCCAATTGCAAGGGCTGGGTCGGGGCTGTGGCCTTGACGGTGACGGTGCTGGCCATCAGCGACACTACGCTGTTGGGGTCAGGTGCGCTGGGGTCGGCAGCGCCATCCGCCAGTGCCACGGCCTGGGACTGCAACGTGTCGGGCGGCGGCGGCTCTGCGGCAGCGGCGGCGGCCAGGGCACCGGCGATGCCATCTTTCATACCGGCGACCGCAACCTCGGTCGCGGCCACCGCATCAGCGCTGGGGCGCAACGTCGGGCGGATCGAACTTGCCACCGCAAGGTTCAGCCGCAGCGTCTTGCCTGCGCCGTCTGTCACCTCTGGCAGCGCTTCGTCGATGTTGGTATCGTCCAGCGAAGCGACCAGGTTGGAGGTGTCTTCGGGGTCTGCCGGAAGCGGTGCGACCGTGCCTGTTCCCGGCTTGGCCTTCTTGAAGCCCATATCCAGCAATGCGGTCATCTTCATGTTGCGATCGGGCGTCGAGGTGCCGCCCAGAATCGTGCCAATCAGCCGCACGCCATTGCGTTCGGCGCTGGCGGTCAGGTTGAAGCCGGAAACGCCGGTATAGCCGGTCTTGATCCCGTCGGCGCCCTGGTAGCTGTCCAGAAATTTGCGGTTGGTGCTGGCGACTGTCGCCAGACCCGCATCGGTCGTGCGCCGCGAGAAGATGTTGTAAAACTGCGGAAAATCGTAGAACAGCCGCCGCCCGAGGATCGACATGTCGCGGGCGGTGGACAGATGACCGCGGGCGGGCAGGCCGTTGGCGTTCTTGAAGGTCGAATTCTTCATGCCCAGCTTGCGGGCAGTGGCGGTCATCCGCGCCCCCCATTTCTCGGGCGATCCGGCCAGCGCGTCGCCAATCGCCGCCGCCGCGTCATTGGCCGATTTCACCGCCGCCGCCCGGATCAGATAGCGGAGTGCTATCTTTTGCCCCTCTTTCAGACCCAGCCGCGACGGGGCCTGATTGGCAGCGTTTCTGGACACGGTGATCATGGTATCCAGCGACAGGCGGCCGGTCTGAATTTCCTGGAAGGTGATGTACAGCGTCATCATCTTGGTCAGCGAGGCGGGCGGCAGCGGCGTGTCGGCGTTTTGCGCATACAGCGTCTCGCCTGTGCGGGCATCCATCAGATAGGCCGCATAGGGCAGGGCGGAGGCGGGCTGACCGATGCCGACAAGGGCCAGCAGGCCAAGCATCAGGGTCAAAAATAGCGAACGGACGAAACGCCCCAAAATCGGTGTCACCTTGCCTGCCTCGTGTTTCGTGCCCCTGTTTTTCGGGGCTTCGGTCTGCTTGCAGAAAAGGTAACACAGTGCAACTTTTCAGAAAACCCCTTTATTTCAATGGGTTTCAAGCTGTTGCTAAACCTATGTCTATCGTTGATGAGCGCAGATGTAGTGTATCATTCTGCCCTGATCGCTAGCTATGGTGTCTATTTTGCCAGATCTTGCACCAATCCCGGCAAATGCGACAGATCGGGGATGCTGAAAAAGCGGGGTTCCGCCTGCGGCGGGTCGGCATGTTCCAGGGCCCATGTCAGGCCATGCGGCACATGAACGCCCCGCGCCCCCGAGGCAAGTGCAGGCAAGACATCGGATTTCAACGAGTTGCCGACCATCATGGCGCGGTCTGCACCGTGACCGTGGCGGGCGAAGATCGCGGCGTAGATTTCAGGGGTTTTGTGCGACACGATCTCGACGCCGTGGAACAGATCGCCCAGACCGGACTGCGCCAGTTTGCGTTCCTGATCCAAAAGGTCGCCCTTGGTGATCAGCAGCACCCGGTAGTCCGCCGCCAATGCCTGCAGTGCGTCGCGGGCATGCGGCAGCAGGTGGACCGGGTGGGCGAGCATTTCGCGCCCTGCCGCCATGATCTCGGCAATCACCCGGGCGCTGACACGGCCTTCGGTGACTTCGATGGCGGTCTCGATCATCGACAGGGTGAAGCCTTTGACGCCGAAACCGTAATGACCCAGGTTGCGCCGCTCTGCCGCCCCCAGCCGTTCGGCCAGGTGATCAGGGTCGGCGGCTCCGGCCAGCAGGTCCGCGAATCGGGTCTGGGTCAGGCGAAAGAAGCTCTCGTTCTGCCAAAGCGTGTCGTCGGCATCAAAGCCGATGGTGGTCAGGTCAGCCATTTTTCACCTCGCAAGGTGCAAGTGATGGCGTAGCGTCGGATTTTGGGCAATCGGTTTTGGCGCAGGGCTTTCATGGATGCCAAAATAGTCTATATTGTCTGCAAGGGCACGTTGCCCCTTTCAGCACCGGAGCTTTGGTTTGACCGCTTTTCCCCTCAGGATGTCTGACGCTCCCAAGGGGCCTGGTCAGGACACTTCGGTTCTGACCAAGACCAAAACCAGGACAGAGCGGCCGCCGCTATACAAGATCATGATCCTGAACGACGACTACACGCCGATGGAATTCGTGGTCCATGTGCTGGAGCGGTTTTTTGGCCTGAACCACGCCCAGGCGTTCGAAATCATGCTGACGGTCCACAAGAAGGGGCTGGCGGTGGTCGGGGTGTTTTCGGCGGAAGTGGCGGAAACCAAGGTGGCGCAGGTGATGGATTTCGCGCGGCGTCACCAGCATCCGCTGCAATGCATGATGGAAAAAGAATAGCAGCCAATCCGTGAGCGGCAATAGATCTTCCCGGCTGGAGCTGGCGCTGGACAGCGGTGCCTGGGTGTTGCCTGCGTCGGGCGACATCGCGGTGCTGCGTCCGCGCCTTGGCGACGACCTGTCCGCCTTGCCCAAAAGCCGCGTTGTGGTGCTGACCGGGTTCAAGCCGGACCACGACCATTTCGCCGCCTTGGGCTATCGCACCAGTGCCAACACGCTTTATGCCGCTGCCCTGATCTGCCTGCCCCGCGCCAAGGCCGAGGCGCATGCGCTCTTGGCAGAGGCCGCGCTGCTGGCCAGGCCGGGGGCGCTGCTGGCGATTGACGGGCAAAAGACCGACGGCGTCGATGCGGTGCTCAAGGAGTGCCGGGCGCTGGGGCTGGCGGTTAGCGAAACCCTGTCTAAGGCGCATGGCAAGTTTGCCACCTGTGCCACCGGGCCGGAGTTTCTGCCCTGGGCGGCCACGGACACCCGGGTTGAGGGCGGTTTCATCACCCGGCC
>JAYUGA010000238.1:0-10943 GCA_043738565.1 Rhodobacterales bacterium | reverse complement strand
ATGGCGCGTTCCGGTTGCACGACCGCTTTAAGTGGTCGCGTCAAAGTATTGAAGGTCAATGGAAAATTGAAAGGCTTAACCCCTAGCGCCGGGGCATGATGTGGCGTCGCGCCGCTATCCATCCGCATAGGTTTTTGCCGTGGAAGTGACATTGCCTATTGCATGTTCGTTTTTGTTCGTTGCATGAATTTTACGGCGGGACATCCTTGGGAAAATGCCTTTCAACATGGTGGAAGAAGACAAAACGACCCTGACGATTCAGGGGCGGGTGAAATGGTTCGATCCCGGCAAGGGCTTCGGTTTCATCGTCTCTGACGAGACCGGAGGCGACGTTCTGTTGCATGCCAACGTGCTGCGCAACTTTGGCCAGAGCTCGATTTCCGATGGGGCGGGCATCACTGTCAAAGTTCAGCAGACCGCGCGGGGCGTGCAGGCGGTCGAAGTGCTGGAAATAGCACCCCCGCCCGGTGTGCAGTCGACATTGGGCGAGGATGATCCGGGTGGGTTTGGCGAAGATGTGACCGGATTGCCGCTTGAACCGGCCCGCGTCAAATGGTTTGACAAGGACAAGGGTTTTGGATTTGCCAATGTCTTTGGCAGTTCCGAGGATGTCTTCGTCCATATCGAGGTGCTGCGGGTGTCGGGGTTTGCCGATCTGCAGGCGGGCGAGGCGGTCTGTCTGCGCATTGGCGAGGGCAAGCGGGGCCGGATGGCGGTACAGGTGGTGTCATGGGATGGTGCAGCGCGGCGTGGGGTTTAGGACTGGCGTTGACCTTTGGGTCGGCCGCGACGGCGGCTTGCGCGCCTGATACGGTCGAATTGCGCTGGCAAGGCGGTTCGGCGCGGTTCTCGGTGGAACTGGCCGATACGCCGGCTTTGCGCGAAACCGGCCTGATGAACCGGCCCAGGATGGCCAGTTCGGCGGGGATGCTGTTTGCCTATCAGGCACCGCAGCAGACCTATTTCTGGATGAAGAACACCCTGATCCCGCTGGACATGATTTTTGTCGATGCCACGGGCCGGGTGACGCGGGTGTATCCGGATGCGGTGCCACAGGATCTGACGCCGATCGACGGCGGTGCCGGGGTGACCTATGTGCTGGAGATCAATGGTGGGCTGGCAAAACGGCTTGGGCTGTCGGAAGGCGCAGAGATGCGGACTGCCGTGATGGCGCAAGCGGGCGCGGTCTGGCCCTGTGACGGCGAGTAACGGCTTTTCAATCGCCTTGAAGCACAGAGTTTAGCCATATCGCGCATTTCGTCCTAATACCGCTTCACACTTTTCGGAATGCGCTTTAGGAAGCCGTTAGTCGGGGCGTAGCGCAGTCTGGTAGCGCGACGGTTTTGGGTACCGTAGGTCGGAAGTTCGAATCTTCTCGCCCCGACCAACTTCACATCGATCAGACTTGCAGGAGCCTTTGGGGCGTCCCATGTTTCGTGCCGGGGGTATGATGACCTTTCGCTTTGACAACAGCTATCTGCGCGATCTGCCGGGGACCTATTTGCGGGTTGACCCGGTGGTGGCGCCTGCGCCGCGGCTTTTGGCGCTGAACCTGGGGCTGGCGGCGGATTTGGGGCTCGCACTGACCGAGGCTGAGGCGGCGGCGTGGTTTTCCGGGGCGGAGGTGCCGGACGGGGCGGAGCCTGCGGCGCTGGCCTATGCCGGGCATCAGTTTGGCGGGTTCTCGCCGCAGTTGGGCGACGGGCGGGCGCACCTGCTGGGCGAGTTTGTCGGGCCGGATGGGCGGCGCTGGGATTTGCAGCTGAAAGGCTCGGGCCGCACACCGTTTTCGCGCGGCGGCGATGGCTGCGCGGCGGTCGGGCCGATGCTGCGGGAATATCTGATTTCCGAGGCGATGGCGGCTTTGCGGGTGCCGACAACGCGGTCGCTGGCGGTGGTGGCGACCGGCGAGGACATCTGGCGCGAGACGGGACGTTTGCCGGGGGCGGTGCTGGCGCGGGTGGCGGCGAGCCATATCCGGGTGGGCACGTTCCAGTTCTTCTCGGCCCGCGGCGAGGCGCAAAAGCTGGTGGCGCTGCTGGAATACACCATCATGCGGCACTATCCCGAGGTGGCGGGGGCGGAGGTTCCGGCTTTGGCGCTGTTCGATGCGGTGGTGGCGCGGCAGGCGAAACTGGTGGCGCAGTGGATGGGGTTGGGGTTTGTGCACGGCGTGATGAACACCGACAACATGGCGCTGTCGGGCGAGACGATTGATTATGGGCCTTGTGCCTTCATGGACGCCTATGCGCCGGGGACGGTGTTTTCCTCGATTGATAGTCAGGGGCGCTATGCCTATGCCAACCAGCCGCTGATCATGGGGTGGAATCTGGCGCGGCTGGCGGAAACGCTGCTGCCGTTCTTTGCAGTGGAAGAGGCGACGGCGGTTGATCTGGCGAATGGGCGGCTGGAGGCGATTGCCGGGATCTATCGGCGCGAATGGCTGGCGGTGATGCGGGGCAAGCTGGGACTTTTGGCGGAAGAGGCCGGCGATGCGGATCTGGTGGACGGCCTGCTGGCGGCGATGGTCGGGGTGGACTGGACGCTGACCTTCCGGCGGATGTTTGCGGTGCCGGAGTTGCGCGATTGGCGGGCTGGGTGGCTGGACCGGGTGGAGCCGGGGTTTGAGGCGCGGATGCTGGCTGCCAATCCGGCGGTGATTCCGCGCAATCACCGGGTGGAAGAAGCGCTGGCGGCGGCGACTTTGGGCGAGATGGCACCGTTTGAGGCACTGCTGGCGGCGGTGCGCGATCCGTTCGGGCCGGAGGCGGGGCGCGAGGGGTTTGTGCTGCCCGCGCCGCAGGGTCTGGTGCCTTATGTCACCTTCTGCGGCACCTGACGGTTGACGCCTGGACACAGGTCGCCTTTAGTGCGGGCCATGAACCCACGTTCGGAAATCCATGACCGGTTGGCGGCGTCTTTGCGCGAGGCGCGCAAGGCGCGCGGGTTGTCGCTGGATGCGGTGGCGAAGCTGTCGGGCGTCAGCCGGTCTATGGTCAGCCAGATCGAACGGGGGGAAAGTTCGCCCACCGTAGCAACGCTGTGGAACCTGACGCAGGCGTTGCAGGTCGATTTCGCCGGGTTATTGGAGGGGCGGCCAAGCCCGGGGATCGAGGTGGTGCGGGCGGAGGCGGCACCGATCATCGCGGGGCGCGGGCGGGGTCTGGTCATCCGCATCCTGTCGCCTGCCGAAGCGGTGGGCGAGCACGAGGTCTATGATCTGAGTTTCGGGGCGGGCGGTGGGCTGGTGTCGGAGGCGCATTCGCCGGGGTGCCGGGAAAGCCTGACGGTGATTGCGGGGCATCTCCGGCTGGTGTCGGGGGAAGAGGAAAGCCGCCTTGGCCCGGGGGATACGGCGCGCTATCCGGCGGACCGGGGCCATGAGATCCATGCGGTGGACGGCGCGGCGCGGGCCATTCTGATCGTGCAGGACAGTTGAGAGGCCCCGGGGGCCAGCCCCCGGACCCCCGGGATATTTAGGGACAGAAAATTGCGGGTTCCGGAATAGCGGAATGATTTCCGTTATGTTGACATAGTGTGATGGTCAGGGTAATTTCCGTCAAAGTGGAGGAGTTTCTGTCATGACAGACGAGTTTCACGATCACTTGCGGGGCATTCTGGGCGGCATCGAGGCCGAGGGGCTGATGAAGCGGGAGCGGTTCATCGAGGGGGCGCAGGGGGCGCATGTTCAGGTTGGCGGGCGCGGGATGCTTAACCTTTGCGCCAACAATTACCTGGGGTTGGCAGATGATCCTACCCTGATATCGGCGGCGGCGGCGGCGATGCGGTTGCATGGGTTTGGCATGGCGTCGGTGCGGTTTATCTGCGGGACGCAGGATATCCATGCCGAGCTGGAGGCGCGGCTAGCCGCCTTCCTCGGGATGGAGGCGGCGATTCTGTTCGGGTCGTGTTTTGATGCCAACGGCGGGCTGTTCGAGCCTTTGCTGGGGCCGGAGGATGCGATTGTCTCGGATGCCCTGAACCATGCCTCGATCATTGACGGGATCCGGTTGAGCAAGGCGCGGCGCTATCGCTTTGCGAATTCCGATATGGCGGATTTGCGAGTTCAGTTGCAGACGGCGCGGGCCGAGGGGGCGCGGTTCATTCTGGTGGCGACGGATGGCGTGTTCTCGATGGATGGTTATCTGGCGAAACTGCTAGAAATCAAGGTTTTGGCCGACGAGTTTGATGCGATGGTGATGGTGGATGATTGCCATGCGACCGGGTTCATCGGGCCGCAGGGGCGCGGCACGCCTGCGCATGCGGGGGTCAAGGTGGACATTCTGACCGGGACGCTGGGCAAGGCTTTGGGCGGCGCTTTGGGCGGCTATGTCGCGGCCTCGGCACCGGTGGTGGACCTGCTGCGGCAACGGGCGCGGCCGTATTTGTTTTCGAATGCGCTGCCTCCGGCGGTGGTGGGCGCGGCTTTGGCGGCGTTGGACATCGTTGCGGCGGCGGATGACCGTCGTGCGAAACTGTTTGAGAATGCGCGGTATTGGCGCGCGGGGTTGGCGCGGTCGGGCTTCACGTTGCTGGCGGGGGAGCATCCGATCATTCCGGTGATGATCGGCGCAGCGCCGTCGGCGCAGGCGTTTGCGCGGGCTTTGGATGCGCGGGGGGTGATGGTGTCGGCGTTTTTCTTTCCGGTGGTGCCACGGGGGGCGGCGCGGATCCGGACGCAGATGAATGCGGCGCTGACGCGGGCGGATCTGGAGTTTGCATTGGCGGCCTTTGCTGAGGCGGCGCGTGAGGTGGGGGTGTTGCAATGAAGGTGCTGGCGAAAGCGCGGGCGGAGGTCGGGCTGTGGCTGGAGGACCGTCCGGCACCGGAAATCGGGCCGGAGGATGTGCTGATCAAGGTGCGCAAGACCGGGATTTGCGGCACGGACATTCACATCTGGAACTGGGATGGCTGGGCGGCGCGGACGGTGCCCGTCGGGCTGGTGACCGGGCATGAGTTTGCCGGGGAAATCGTGGCGATGGGGGCGCTGGTGCAGGGCTTGTCCATCGGGCAGCGCTGTTCGGGCGAGGGGCATCTGATCGGGAAATTGTCGCGGCAGTCGCGGGCGGGGAAATTCCATCTCGACCCGGCGACGCGCGGGATCGGGGTCAATGAACCGGGGGCGTTTGCCGAATACCTGCGGCTGCCGGCGTTCAACGTGGTGCCGCTGCCGGATGCGATTGACGATGAGATCGGCGCCATCCTCGATCCGTTGGGCAATGCGGTGCATACGGCGTTGAGCTTTGATCTGATTGGCGAAGATGTGCTGATCACCGGCGCTGGACCGATCGGCATCATGGCGGCGGCGGTGGCGCGGCATGTGGGGGCGCGGCATGTCGTGGTGACGGATGTGAATGCGGCGCGGCTGGCGCTGGCGGCAGAGGTGGCGGATGTGACGCCGGTCAATGTTGCCTCGGAGGATTTGCGCGGCGTGATGGCTCGGCTGAAAATGACCGAGGGCTTTGATGTCGGCATGGAGATGTCGGGCAATCAGGCGGCGCTGGACCAGATGATCGAGGCGATGGTGATGGGCGGCCGCATCGCCATGCTGGGGATCCCGCCCGGCAAATCGCCGGTCGACTGGAGCCGGATCGTGTTCAAGGCGCTGACGATCAAGGGGGTGTACGGGCGGGAGATTTTCGAGACCTGGTACAAGATGATCGCCATGCTGGAGAACGGGCTCGATGTGCGCCGCGTGATCACGCATCGGTTCAAGGTGGATCAGTTTGCCGAGGGGTTTGCGGTGATGCGGGCGGGGAGTTCGGGCAAGGTGGTGCTGGACTGGACCTGAAGAGCCTCCGGCGGGGATATTTGGACCAAAATGAAAGGGCTAGAGGTTCAGCATGCGTCGTATGTCCTGCGGCGTGGCACCATCGGCGCGGTATTTCGACAGGGCGCGGGCGTCGTCGCGTTTGGCGAGGCGGCGGCCGCTGGCGTCGCGGATCAGGCGGTGGTGGTGGTAGCTGGGGGTCGGCAGGTTCAGGAGGCGTTGGAGGGTAACATGGGTCGGGGTGGCGAGGAATAGGTCTTCACCCCGGGTCACTTCGGTGATGTTTTGGGCTGCGTCATCGACCACGACGGCGAGGTGGTAGGCGGTGCCAATGTCACGGCGGGCGAGGATCACGTCGCCGGTGGTTGTGCGCAGATGTTCGGCGCTGAAATGGTGGGTTTTGCCGTCAGTGAACGATGGTTCGCCAACTCTTTCGACGGCGGCGGCAAGGTTCAGGCGGAGGGTGCCCGTGGGGTGGTTTTCGTCGCGGCAGGTGCCGGGGTAGATCGAGCCATCGGCGCCTTCCTGCGGGGCGCTGAGGGCGGCGCGGATGTCGGCGCGGGTGCAGGTGCAGTGGTAGGTGACACCTTGTTGTGTGAGTTGGGCCAGGGCAGAATCATAGGCATTCTGGCGGGTCGATTGGTGCAAGACCGGGATTTCCCATGTCAGGCCAAGCCATTGGAGGTCATCGTAAATCTGCGCTTCGTATTCCGGTTTGCAGCGGGTGAGGTCGATGTCTTCAATGCGGAGCAAGAAACGGTCGCCACGCCCTGCGGCAGTCAGCGCGGCGAAGGCGTGGCCGAGGTGGAGGGGGCCGGTTGGGCTGGGGGCGAAGCGGGTTATGCGAGCCATCGGGTGAAGGCGGCCTTGGCGCGGGAGGTGTAGGCGAGGTAGCGGTCCTTGCGGCCCTTGCGACCGCCCTTGGCGTCGATTGGCGGGAAGAGGCCGAAGTTGACGTTCATCGGCTGGAAGGTTTTGGCATCGGCACCGCCGGTGATGTGGGTGATCAGGGCACCCATGGCGGTTTCGGGCGGGGGTGGTGGCAGGGTGCGGCCTTGCAGTTCGGCGGCGGCCATGCGGCCCGCCAGCAGGCCCATTGCGGCGCTTTCGACATAGCCTTCGACGCCGGTAATCTGACCGGCGAAACGGATATGCGGCGCGGATTTCAGGCGCATCTGGCTGTCGAGCAGGGTTGGCGAGTTGATGAATGTGTTGCGGTGGATGCCGCCGAGGCGGGCGAAACTGGCATTTTGAAGGGCTGGAATCATTTTGAAAACAGAGGTTTGCGCGCCGTACTTCATCTTGGTCTGGAAGCCGACCATGTTGTAGAGGGTACCGAGTTTGTTGTCACGGCGCAGTTGCACCACGGCATAGGGTTTGACCTGCGGGTCGTGGGCGTTGGTGAGGCCGACAGGCTTCATCGGGCCGAAGCGCAGGGTTTCACGGCCACGTTCCGCCATGACTTCGATGGGCAGGCAGCCGTCGAAATAGCCGGCGGTTTCGCCTTCGCGGAAGGTGGTTTTGTCAGCGGTCAGAAGGGCTTGGATGAAGGCGTTGTACTGGTCGCGGGTCATCGGGCAGTTGATATAGGCGGTCTGCTCCTCCAGCGTGTCGCCCTTGTCGTAGCGGCTTTGCAGCCAGGCCGTATCCATGTCGATGCTGTCGGCATAGACGATGGGGGCGATGGCGTCGAAGAAGGCAAGCTGGGTCGCATCGGTGGCCTGCGCGATGCTGGCGGCAAGGGCGGTGGAGGTCAGGGGGCCGGTGGCGACGATCCAGCGCCCGGTTGAGGGAAGCTCGGTAACCTCTTCATAGGACGTGGAAATCAGCGGATGGGATTTCAGCATTTCGGTGACGGCGGCGGCGAAAGGGTCGCGGTCTACGGCCAGGGCACCTCCGGCTGGCAGGCGGTGTTTTGTGGCCATGTCCATGATCAGGCCACCTGCGGCGCGCATTTCCCAGTGCAGCAGGCCGACGGCATTTCGGGTATCGTCGTCGGAGCGGAACGAGTTGGAGCAGACCATTTCGGCGAAATCGCCGGTGCGGTGGGCGAAGGTTCCCTTGGCGGGGCGCATCTCGTGGATCGTCACGGGGACACCCAGTTGGGCGGCCTGCCAAGCGGCTTCGGAGCCAGCCATGCCGCCGCCGAGAATGTGGAGTGTTTCGGTCATGGCCGGGGTTTAGGGGGTTTTTGTGGGGATGAAAAGCGGGTGTCTTGTTGGCGTCTTGCCTGCGTCTTCTTTCCGTCTCTACGCGATCCGGGGCTTTGGAGGCAGTGGCGAGGCTTGGAAGCGGCGGAATATGAGACAAGCGCCGGGGGTTTTCCAATCCCGCGCATTCATCGGCATTCGAACCGATGGCGCACCGATGAATGCACCCGAGGATATTTAGGGACAGAAAATGAGGAGAGCTTGGCGTTCGGTGGAGATGTATGCGGTTTGGTCGATGCCGTGGTAGCGGCCCAGTGCTGCGGCTTTAGCGAAGAAGCCTTCGGCGGGGAGAGTGCTGAAGCGGGCGTTGACGAGCGCAGCGCGGAACGGGTGGTGGGCGGCGGCTTCGGCTTCCATCAGCGCCTCAAGGGCGGTGGTCAGTTGGGCGATGGTGCCGGGGCCGGTCAGGCCGAGGTCGCGGGCGAGGGTGCCATAGGTGGTGGTCTGGCCCCTCGCCGCAAGGTCGTTCAGGCGGATTTCAAGCGGGGTCATCGCCCTGTTCCGCGACGCGGGCGACGGAGACGACTTCTTCCGCGCCGCCGGTATTCAGGACTTTGACGCCGCCTGCGCTGCGCGAGCGGAAGCTGATTTGCGCCACGGGCACCCGGATCGACTGGCCGGTGGAGGTGGCGAGCATGATCTGGTCGTTGATCTCGACCGGGAAGGAGGCGATCAGGTTGCCGCCGCGCATCGCACCGTCCATCGCTTTCACCCCCATGCCGCCGCGCCCTCTGACCGGGTAGTCATGCGAGGACGACAGTTTGCCGGTGCCGGAGGTGGTGATGGTCAGGATCAGATCCTCGGCGGCGGACATGGCGGCGTAGCGTTCGGGGCTGAGTTGGCCTGCGGCAGTGGGCTGTTCTTCGCCTTCGGGTTCGTCGGTTTCGGGTTCGTCAGTGGCTCCAGCAATCAGGCGGCGCTGTTTGAGGTAGGCTTCGCGTTCGGCGGGGTCGGCGTCGAAATGGCGGATGATCGCCATCGAGACGACGGTATCGTCCTTGGCAAGCCGGATGCCGCGGACGCCGGTGGAGCCGCGGGATTTGAAGACGCGGATTTCGGTGGTGGGGAAGCGGATGGCGCGGCCTAAGGCGGTCACCAGCATCACGTCATCCTGATCGTCGGCGATGGCGGCGTTCACCAGGAAAACGCCTTCGGGCAGGTTCATCGCGATCTTGCCGTTGCGTTTGACGTTGGTGAAATCGCTGAGGTCGTTCTGACGCACGTCGCCGTCAGAAGTGGCGAACACGATTTGCAGATCGTCCCAGTGTTCTTCGGGCGCGTCGACCGGCATGAGGGCGGCGATGGAAATACCATTGGCGATGGGCAGCAGGTTGATGATGGCCTTGCCCTTGGCGGTGCGCCCGGCCAGCGGCAGGCGCCAGGTTTTGAGTTTGTAGACCATGCCGTCGGTGGTGAAGAACAACAGGTTGGTGTGGGTGTTGGCGACGAACAGGGTCGTGACAACATCGTCTTCCTTGGTCTGCATCGAAGCCAGACCCTTGCCGCCGCGATTCTGGGCGCGAAATTCGGCCAAAGGCGTGCGTTTGATATAGCCGCCGGAGGTAATGGTGACGACCATATCCTCGCGCTCGATCAGGTCTTCATCCTCCATATCGCCGGACCAATCGACGATTTCGGTGCGGCGGGGGACGGCGAAGGCGGTTTTGACTTCCTTAAGTTCGTCGGAGATGATCGCCATGATGCGGTCGCGGGAACCCAGGATGTCGAGGTAATCCTTGATCTTGAGGGCGAGGTCTTCCAGTTCGTCGGTGACTTCCTTGACGCCCAAGGCGGTCAGGCGTTGCAGGCGCAAATCGAGGATGGCGCGGGCCTGGACTTCGGACAGGTTATAGGTGCCGTCGTCGTTGACGGTGTGGCTGGGGTCGTCGATCAGCTTGATGTAGCTGAGGATGGCATGGGCGGGCCAGCGCCGGGTCATCAGTTTCTCGCGGGCCTCGGCGGCATCGGCGGAGGCGCGGATGGTGCGGACCACTTCATCGACGTTGGACACCGCGACGGCGAGGCCGCAGAGGATATGGCTGCGTTCGCGGGCCTTTCGCAACTCGTGAGCGGTGCGGCGGGCGACCACCTCTTCGCGGAAGGTGATGAAATGGGTGAGGAAATCGCGCAAGGTCAGGGTTTCGGGGCGGCCGCCGTTCAGGGCCAGCATGTTGCAGGCGAAAGTGGTCTGCATTGGCGTGAAGCGCCAGAGCTGGTTCAGCACCACATCGGCGGTGGCGTCGCGTTTCAACTCGATGACGACGCGGACGCCGATGCGGTCGGATTCGTCCTGGACATGGGCGATGCCTTCGATCTTTTTCTCGCGCACCTGTTCGGCGATGATCTCGATCATCCGGGCCTTGTTGACCTGATAGGGCACTTCGTCGATGACGATGGCGTAGCGGTCCTTGCGCAGTTCCTCGATGCGGACCTTGGCGCGGATGATGATGGAACCGCGCCCTTCAAGATAGGCTTTGCGGGCACCGGAGCGGCCCAGAATCGTGGCCCCGGTCGGGAAATCGGGGGCGGGGATGATCTCCATCAGGGCTTCGGTGGACAGGTCGGGATCGGCGATCAGGGCGAGGGTGCCGTCGATGACTTCGCCGAGGTTGTGCGGCGGGATGCGGGTGGCCATGCCGACGGCGATGCCTTCGGCACCATTGACCAGCATGTTGGGGAAGCGGGCGGGCAGGACGGTGGGTTCTTGCTGCTTGCCATCGTAATTGTCCTGAAAATCGACGGTGTCCTTGTCGATGTCGGCCAGGAGGAAATTCGCGGGCTTGCCCATGCGAACCTCGGTATAGCGGAAGGCGGCGGGCGGGTCGCCGTCCATCGAGCCGAAATTGCCCTGACCATCCAGCAGCTTGAGCGACATCGAGAACGGCTGGGCCATGCGGACCAGCGCGTCATAGATCGCGGAGTCGCCGTGGGGATGGTATTTGCCCATGGTGTCACCGACCGGC
>JAYUGA010000237.1:0-10948 GCA_043738565.1 Rhodobacterales bacterium | reverse complement strand
AACACCCGGCACTTTGCGCGCGGGTTGCCCGCCAACAATGCGCTTTTGTGGGGCGCGCGGGGGATGGGCAAATCGTCGCTGGTCAAGGCGATCCATGCTTCTGTGCGGGCCGAGGGGTACGATCTGAAGATCGTGGAACTCAGCCGCGAGGATCTGCCCTCGGTCCAGCGCCTGCTGGCCCATCTGCGCGCGGCGGCGGCGCGGTTCATCCTGTTCTGCGACGATCTGTCCTTTGCGCAGGATGATCAGCATTACAAGAATTTGAAGGCGGTTCTGGATGGCGGCATCGAGGGGCGGCCGGAGAATGTGCTGTTCTACGCCACCTCGAACCGCCGCCATCTGATGCCGCGCGAGATGATCGAGAACGAACGCTCGACCGCGATCAGCCCAAGCGAGGCGGTCGAGGAGAAAGTCTCCCTGAGTGACCGGTTCGGGCTGTGGCTGGGCTTTCATCCGTGCAGTCAGGATGATTATCTGGCGATGATCGACCGCTACTGCGCCGCGCAGGGGCTGGCGGTGCCGGCAGACCGGCTGCGCGCCGAGGCGATTGAATGGCAGGCGACGCGGGGCGCGCGGTCGGGCCGGGTGGCCTGGCAGTTCTTCTGCGATCTGGCGGCACGGGAAGGGCGGCGGATCGACGGGTTGTGAGGCCGGATTCTTCGAAAGTCTGCCGGAACCTTCCGCTTGACGTTTACTGCAAGTAGGGCAGCGGATCGACTGACTCCAACCCCTGACGCACCTCGAAATGCAGGAAGGAAGGGTTGCCCGCCTTTACCACGGCAATCGTCTGGCCGCGCTTGACCGCAGCGCCTTGCGCCACCGTCACGCCATCTATGCCGGCATAAACGGTCAGCAGCCCGCCCTCATGTTTCACCACGATGATCGGGGTGCCGGACTGGTCCTTGGTGATTGCGGCGATCACGCCATCGGCGGCGGCCTTGACCGGCGAGCCTGCAGCACCAGAGATGTCGATGCCGTCATTCACCTTCTTCTGGTAGCCGCGAATGATGCTGCCGTTCAGCGGCATGGCGAATTTCGAGGCGGAGGCGGTGGTGCGCTGGTTGCCGAGGTTGGGCGAGGCGGGCACGGTCTTGGCAACCTCGGCGGCGGTCTGGGTGCGTTCGGCGGGCAAGGGTTCGCTGGCCGAGGGCGGTTCTGGCGTCGGCGAACCGATGCCGGGCAGGGTGGTGTCGGCGGTCTCGGCGGCCGAGGGCAGGCGGGCGGCGTCGGTCGGGGTCGGGATGATCAAATACTGGCCTTCGCGCACGCCCAGATCGGGGCCAAGGCCGTTCCAATCGGCCAAAGCCTTGGCAGAGATGTTGAAGGTACGCGCGATCGAGAAGGCGGTCTCGCCGCGCTTGACCTGATAGCGCACCGGCACCGGGCCCGAGGTCTGGGTCGAGAACGGCGTCTGCGCGGCGGGCGCGGTGGCGGTGTTGTCGACCCGGTCCAGCGCGCTGGTGGCGATGCTGGTCACGTCGATGCCGCCCGGTACGGTGCCGATGATGGCGCCGGTGGCAGGATCGGTGCCGCTGGCGGCGACGCGGCTTGGCAGAGCCAGAATCTCGCCCGCCCGCAAGCTGTCACTGGCTTTCAGCGCGTTGAACCGCCCCAGATCATCGCCGGACAGGCCGACGCGCAAGGCCAGCGTCGAGACGGTATCACCCTTGCGGGCCACGATGACCTGATAACCGGGGTAAGAAATCACCCCGTTCTGGTCGGGCGTGGGCCGGGCCGAGGTGGTTTGTTCGGCAGCACCCGAGGTGGTGCTGGCGTTGTTGCGCAAATCCCAGTCGATATTGCCCGAACTGCATGCTGACAGCAAAAGCGCCGCCATGACGCTCAAGGCAATCCCCCGGACCGAAGGTTGTGTGAAAGACCGCTGCACCGATATCTGCATCTGTTACCCTATCTCGCCCGCCCGGTTGCCCCCGGGGCTTTGTCATTCCACACCAAGCCCTTCGACCAGCGGCACAAAGCGCACCGGCCGCAGTTCTTCATACTCATAGCCACTGTCCAGCCGCGTCACCTTGATCAGGCTTTGCACCGCATCCGACTGCCCCACCGGCACCACCATGATACCGCCAACCTTGAGCTGCGCCAATAGCGGCCCGGGCGGGTCTTCTGCCGCCGCCGTCACCAGAATCCGGTCGAACGGGGCCTGATCGGGCAGACCGTAGCTGCCATCGGCGGTGAAGGCAGTGATATTGACCAGCCCCAGTTCGCGGAACGTATCCTGCGCCTCGCGCACCAGGCGGCGGTGGCGGTCAACAGTATAGACGCGGCGAGCGAGTTGGGACAGGATCGCGGCCTGATAGCCCGATCCGGTGCCGATCTCCAGCACGGTATCCCGGGGCTGGACGTTCAGCGCCTGCGTCATCAGGCCGACGATGGAGGGCTGGCTGATGGTCTGGCCACAGGAAATCGGCAGCGGCATGTCCTCATAGGCGCGTTCGGCGAACAGGCCGCGGACAAAGATCCCCCGGTCGATCTTTTCCATTGCGGTCAGCACCCGGGCATCGGTGACGCCGCGCGAGCGCAGGGTGTACAGGAACCGCATCTTGCGCTCGGCTGCCGTCTCGGTGGCAGGCATTCCGTCGGCGCTGATGCTGTCGTCGGTCATGCGAGGCGCACCGCGAGGTCGGCCAGCAGGTCATGGGCCGTCAGGTCGGCGCGGATCGGCGTGACCGAGATCCAGCCATCCAGGTTGACGGCGGCATCGGTGCCGGGCAGGGTCGGGGTGTTCTGCGGGCCGCCCTTGATCCACAGGAATTTGCGACCCGAGGGGGAGTGGTAGGGTTCCAGCCCGAAGGCGGTGTCGCGGCGAAAGCCCTGGGCCGCGACCTTGAGACCCTTGACGCGGGCGGCGGGGATCGGCGGGAAGTTGACGTTGTAGAAGATGCGGTAATCGGTGCCGTCCCACAGGCCCCTGTCCAGTAGCGCGCGGACGGTGGCGGTGCCGTGCAGGCTGGCGGCTTCGAACGGATCCGTCAGGCCTTCGGTTTCGCGGCCCAGATATTGCGAGAGGGCGATGGCGGGGATGCCCTGCAACGCCGCCTCCATCGCGCCGCCGATGGTGCCGGAATACAGCACGTTCTCGGCGGCGTTGTTGCCCCGGTTGACGCCGGACAGCACGAGGTCGGGTTTGGCGCCCTCCAGCACGTCATAAAGCCCGGCCAGCACGCAATCGGCGGGCGAGCCTTCGGCGGCGTAGCGACGATCCCCCAGCTGCATGATCATCATCGGGCGGGTGTAACTGATGCAATGGCCGACGCCGGACTGCTCGAACGCGGGGGCGACGGTCCAGACTTCGCCATCGGGGCCGGCAATGTCATGGGCGATGCGTTCCAGAACGGTCAGACCGGGGGCGTTGATGCCGTCGTCATTGGTGATGAGAATGCGCATTTGGCCCCCGCCTTGTTTGTTCTGATTAGACGAGGCGGGCGGCAGCGGCAAGCGCCCCCTCGACCATCGCCGGGCCAATGTGCTAAGCGCCGCGCCATGTTGGATGCTCACCGCCTTTCAGTCGCCCCGATGATGGACTGGACCGACCGCCATTGCCGGGTGTTTCACCGGGTGATGACGCGCAGGGCAATGCTGTATACCGAGATGGTCACCGCCGCAGCAGTCGTGCATGGCGACCGGGACCGGCTGATCGGGTTTTCGGGGCGGGAGCATCCGGTGGCGCTGCAGCTGGGCGGGTCGGACCCTGCCGAACTTGCGGCTGCGGTACGGGCGGCGGTGCCTTACGGCTATGACGAGATCAATCTGAACGTCGGTTGCCCCTCGGACCGGGTGCAGTCGGGCTGTTTTGGCGCGGTGCTGATGGAGCGGCCGGCGCTGGTGGCCGATTGTGTGGCGGCGATGCTGGCGGCGAGCCCGGTGCCAGTGTCGGTGAAATGCCGGATCGGGGTGGATGATCAAGACCCCGAAGTCGTGCTGCCTGACTTTCTGCAGGCGGTGTCGGCGGCGGGGGTCAGCCATTGCATCATTCACGCCCGCAAGGCGTGGTTGAAAGGTCTGTCGCCCAAGGAAAACCGCGAGGTGCCGCCGCTGGATTACGGGCTGGTGCTGCGGATGAAGGCGGCGTTTCCGCATCTGACGATCTGCATCAACGGCGGGATCACGTCGTTGGCGCAGGCGCAGGGGTTTCTGGATCAGGGGCTGGACGGGGTGATGCTGGGCCGGGCGGCGTATCACGATCCCGGACGGGTGCTGATCGGCGCGGATGCGCTTTGGGGTGATGCGCCTGCGAAAGACGGCCCGGGGCTGGATGCGTTTGGCGTGGTCGAGGCGATGCGACCCTATATCGCGGCGCATCTGGCGGCGGGCGGGCGGCTGCACCAGATCACCCGGCACATGCTCGGGCTGTTCCACGGCCAGCCGGGCGCACGCGGCTGGCGGCGGGTTTTGTCCGACGCGCGGCCCGGCTCGGGGCTGGAGGTGCTGGATGCGGCCTTGGCTGAGCTTCAGGCGGTGCGCTCTGTCGCCTGAGGTGTCGGCACCAGCAAGGTCAGCACCGGCGTGACCACGGCGGCGAAGGCGATGCCGCCGATCATCGGCAGCGGGTCCGCGCCGAGGATCGGGCCAAGGACCACGACCATCAGACCGCCGGTCAGCATCTGCAACGTGCCGCCAAGCGAGGAGGCCAGCCCGGCTTTCTCGCCCTGATCATCCAGCGCCATCACCATCGTGGTCGGCACGATCAGCCCGAGGCAGGCGTTGCCCGCAGCCAGACCGACGATCACCACCCACAGGCTGATGTCACCCAGCAGGGCGATGGCGAACAGCCCGCTGGCCGAGATGGCAAAGCCCGTGCTGGCCGATTTCAGGGTCGGCAGGACGCCGAAGCGGACGGCGGCCTTGTTGGCCCGCTGGGTGCCGCCGATGAAGGCCATCGCATTGGCGGCAAAGGCCAGCGAAAACTGGGTCGAGGACAGGCCGAAGCCCTGTTGGTAGGCATAGGAACCGGCGGCGAGGAAGATGAAAAAGCTGCCAAAGCCGAAGGCGCCGATGAAGGTCAGCAGCAGGAATCCCTTGTCGACGAACAGTTCGGCGCAGCCCCGCAGCAAGGTGCCAAGGTTGAACGGGCGCCGGTTGTCTTTTGCAAGCGTCTCGGGTTGTGCAAAGGCCAGCAGGGCGAGGCTCAGGACGGCGGCCACCAGCAGCGCGCCGAAGATGCCGCGCCAGCCGGTGATGGCCAAGAGCGCCGATCCGGCCAGCGGGGCCAGCATCGGCGAGACCGAGAACACCAACATGATCGCCGCCATCATCCGTGTCGCCTCTGGCCCGGTGAACATGTCGCGCACGATGGCGCGCGGGACAACGCCCAAAGCCGCGCCGCCAAGGCCCTGCACGAAGCGTCCCGCGCTCAGTTCCAGACCACTGTGGGCGTACATGGACAGGACCGTGCCGAGAACAAACATGCCGATCCCGGCATAAAGCGGGATTTTGCGGCCCGCCTGATCGGCCCAGGGACCGTAGATCATTTGCGCCAGCCCGAAGGCTGCGAAATAAGCGGTGATCGTGGTCTGCATGCCTTGCGGCGTGGCGCCAAGGTCGGTCCCGATCACCGGCATGGCAGGCAGATACATGTCGATGGCAAAGGGGCCGATGGTGGACAAAAGGCCCAGAATCAAGGCGGGACGGGCAAGACTGCCTGACATGGGATATCCTTTCGGCTGGGATGGTTGCAGAATGGGCTAACTGTTTCCGGTAGCGGCTGCAACCCAGGCTCTGGCCTTGGCGGCACGCTCAGGCTAATTCAGGCCAATCCAAGGAGCTGCGATGCCTGACCTTGCCACTTTCCTGCCGATGCTGGCGCTGCTGCTGGTGATCGGGGCGTTTACCGGGGTGATTGCCGGACTTCTGGGCGTCGGCGGTGGTATCGTGCTGGTGCCTGCGTTCTTCTATCTGTTCGGCAGGCTTGGCTATGGTGGCGATCATCTGATGCAGGTCTGCATCGGCACTTCGGCGGCGACGATCGTGGTGACATCGCTGCGCTCGGTCTTGCTGCACAACAGGAAGGGCGCGGTGGACTGGCAGGTGCTGCGCGACTGGGCGCCGTTTCTGGTGCTGGGCGCGGTGCTGGGAGTGCTGGTGGCTTATGTCCTGAACACCACGGCGTTACAGGCGGTGTTCGGCGTGCTGGCGATGAGTGCGGGTCTGTATATGGCGTTCGGGCGGTCGGAGTGGCGGTTGGGGGTCGAGATGCCGGGGCAGCCGTTGCGCGGAGCGCTGGCGACGGTGCTGTCGTTCTTCTCGACGCTGATGGGGATCGGCGGCGGCACCTTTGGCGTGCCGCTGATGAGCCTGTATGGGGTGCCGATCCACCGGGCGGTGGCGACCGCCTCGGGGTTCGGCATTCTGATCTCGGTGCCGTCGCTGATCGGGTTTCTGCTGTTGCCGGTATCGGATGCACCCCCCTTGAGTCTGGGGGCGGTGAACATCCCGGCGTTTGCGGTGATCATCCCGATGACGCTGCTGACCACGCCTTACGGGGTCAGGCTGGCGCATGCGATGGACCCCAAGCCGCTGAAACGGCTGTTTGCCGGGTTCATCACGCTGGTGGCGCTCAACATGCTGCGCAAAGCGGCGGGGTGGTGAAAGGCGCGTGACGTGGGGCGGTGACGGATTGGCGGCCTAGCGGTCCAGCCGCCCCATCCGGCCGCCGCGCCGTTTGGCAAGCCGCGGGGCGCGGGCGGGAAGGTCGGCCAGGATGGTCTGGCGTTCGGCAGGGCTCAGCCGCGACCAGGTGGCGATTTCCTCGATCGAGCGGTAGCAGCCGACGCAAAGCCGTTCTTCGGGGTGAATGACGCAGATTTTGATGCAGGGGCTGTCGGCCTCGGCGCGGGTCCAGATGTCGTCGCTCATGTCTGCGGCCCATTCTGCAGGCGGGCCTGAAATGCCATCCGGTCCAGCGCCCCTTGCAGGATATAGCCGGCGGCGACGTGATCAATGACCTCGGCGCGACGTTTGCGGGAGGTATCCGCCTCCAACAGCGCACGGGTGGCGGCGACGGTGGACAGGCGTTCGTCCCAGAAGGTGATCGGCAAGGGCGTCAGGCGTTCGAGATTGCGGGCGAAGGCGCGGGTCGATTGCACGCGCGGGCCTTCGGAGCCGTCCATGTTCAAGGGCAGGCCGAGGATCAACCCGGCGATCTGGCGTTCGGCGACAAGGGCCAGCAGCTTGGCGGCGTCTTCGGTGAATTTGCTGCGGCGGATCGTCGTGATCGGTGTCGCCACGCCACGCCGCAGGTCGGAGGCGGCAAAGCCGATGGTCTTGTCGCCAAGGTCCAGACCCGCGATGGCGCGGTTGGGCGGCAGGGCGGCCGCAAACTCCAGAATGTCGGTCAGGATCATTTCTCGATCCCCGCCTGCACGGCGGCGGTGCGCAGGGCGGCCAATTCGCCCGGCTTTCCGGCAAAGGCCGCCTGCGCCGTGTCATAGGCCGCCTGGGCGCCGTTCATGTCCTGCAACACGCCAAGTGAAGTGATCAGCTTGGCCCAATCCGCAACCGGGCCACCCTGGGTATCGAGCCGGTTTTGCAAGCTGGCCACCATGTCGCGGATCATCGCCTGCTGGTCCATGCCGCTCATCTGCGCGGCGGCGGTGACATCGGCGGCATCGGGGCCCTTGGTCACCGGCGGCAGAGTGTAGTTGATCCCGGCGTCGGCGGCGACATCGGCGATACGGGCGCGGATCGGGGCGATCCAGGCGGCATCGGCGGGGCCTTCGGCCAGCAAGGGCTGCCAGAATTTGAAGGTTTCATCGGGGCGGCCAATCTGGGCGAACATCAGCCCGACATAGAACCGGGCAGAGCCGTTGCGCGGGTCATCCGTCAGGCCCCGTCGCAGCACCGCCTCGGTCTCGGGGGTGATGATGCCACCTGCGGCGTAGATCATCGCCTCGGCCAGCGTGGCCAGATCTTCGCCGGTGGCCACGTCGCCCTTGATCCGCACCACGGCCTCTTGCGCCTTGCGGGCAGCGCTGAAATTGCCAAGCGCCGCCTCGTTGCGGGCCAGTAGCGATTGGCCGACCATGTCATCGGGCAAGGTCGCCATCGCGGTGCGGAGTTTCACCATCAGGTCCAGCATCTTGGGGTCGGCATCTGCGGCGGGGGCAAATGCGGGCAGCGCGGCTTCGGCCTGCGCCTGGGTCGGGCGGCGCTGATACAGATCATCGGCCTGGGCGATGCGGGCGGACAGCGGCAGATCGGGATAGCCGGGCACGCCCAGCCAGGAATAGCCCGCCACAGCCGCCGCCAAAGCCAGCACGACAATGCTGGCGGCAAGCGGGAACGACCGGCCCGTGGCAGAGGGTTTGGCCTTGGCCGAGGCGCGGTCGGCGTCCAGCAACCGGCGCTGCACCTCAAGGCGCAGGCGGTCGGCTTCGGCCGGGGCCAGGGTGCCGCGCGTGAGGTCACGGTCAATCTCGGACAATTGGTCGCGGTAGACGGCCAGGTCTTCCACGCCGGGGGCAGCCGGGGATTGCGCCCGGCCTTGTCGCAGCGCCTGCACCAGAACCAGTGCGACCATTGCCATCATCGCCCCGGCAGAGATCCAGAAACCCATCAGTCCTTGCCTTTTCCCAAGATCGCCTGCCGTTTCATGTAGCGGCTTCGCGGGTCCGGCAAAAGGGGCTGTGCGCGACAACGTGATGGCAGTCATCGGCTTGCGACACCGCAAGCTGCCGCCTGTCGCTATTTTCCCGATTGTGCCGCTTGTGGCGCTGGCTATACCAGCGCGGTCTGCCATGTAGGCGCACGGCCCCGCCGTCGGAAGGTGTCTGATGAAACGCTATTCGGTCTTTGCCTTGGCGCGCGAGGCGCTGTCATACCACATGGGTTGGGAAAAGGCCTGGGCCTCGCCGACGCCCAAGGCGTCGTATGACGCGGTGATCGTGGGGGCGGGCGGGCACGGGCTGGCGACGGCCTATTATCTGGGGAAAAATCACGGCATCACCAATGTCGCGATCATCGAGAAGGGCTGGCTCGGCGGCGGCAACACCGGGCGGAATACCACGATCATCCGGTCGAACTATCTGCAAGACCCGTCGGCGGCGATCTATGAAAAGGCGCGCTCGCTGTATGAGACGATGTCGCAGGATCTGAACTACAACGTCATGTTCTCGCCGCGTGGCGTAATGATGCTGGCGCAGACCCATCCCGAAGTGCGCGGCTATCTGCGCACCGCCCATGCCAATGCGTTGCAAGGCGTGGTGACGGAGTTCATCACTCCGGCGCGGGTCAAGGAACTGTGCCCGATCCTGAACATCGAAGGTCCGCGCTATCCGGTGCTGGGGGCGCTGTGGCAGCCGCGCGGCGGCACCGCGCGGCACGATGCGGTCGCCTGGGGCTATGCAAGGGCGTGCAGTGCGATGGGGATGGACATCATCCAGCAATGCGAGGTCAAGGGCGTCCGGTCCGAGGGCGGCGTCGTGGCCGGGGTAGAGACGACCAAGGGTTTCATCGGCACCAAAAAGCTGGGCGTTGTGGTGGCGGGCCATTCGGGGCAGGTGGCCGAGATGGCCGGGTTCCGGCTGCCGATCGAGGCGGTGGCGTTGCAGGCTTTGGTCAGCGAGCCGATCAAGCCCTGCATGGATGTCGTGGTGATGGCCAACACGGTCCACGGCTATATGAGCCAATCGGACAAGGGCGAAATGGTGATCGGTGGCGGGACGGACGGGTTCAACAATTACACGCAGCGCGGCTCGTTCCATCATATCGAGGAGACGCTGCGGGCGCTGATCGAAACCTTCCCGGTCATCTCGCGGTTGAAGATGCTGCGGCAATGGGGTGGGATCGTCGACATGACCGGCGACCGCTCGCCGATCATCTCGAAGACACCTTTGGGTGGCTGTTTCATCAATTGCGGCTGGGGCACGGGGGGGTTCAAGGCGATCCCGGGGTCCGGCTGGGCAATGGCGGAACTGATGGCCAGGGGCGAGCCGGGGGCGTTGGCGGCAGCGTTCGGCATGGAGCGGTTCCGCGAGGGGCGGTTCGTCGACGAAAGCGTCGCGGCGGGGGTGGCGCATTGAGTGGGGTTCTAAATAGTATCACATCGGACCAATGGATCACGATCGTCGCGAGCTTCGGTGCTGCGGTATTGGGGGGATTTATCTCACTCTATACTTCCATTGCTATGCTAAAGTCCTCCGAAAAGCTTGCAAGCGAGAGAAATGCAAAGGATGCCCGGCAGATTGAGGCGCTTTCTGCATTCCTAGCGTTAAATAAACTTATGAGGTTGGCGGATGCATCTTCTACGCTTAAGCGACTCATTGATTCCTCCTTTGCGAGGGCCGATGAAGACGGTCGGAGCGATGATTTACTTTCTGACAAAGTTCTCGCAATAGTTGGCGCTTCGTCGATACATGAACGCATCCAAGTAGAAGAACTTCTATTTCTAGTAAGAGCTAAGAAAGCAAGCCTGATTTCCGATATTCAAGAGATTGAGCAACGCATTATCAACAATGAACATCTTGCAAACGTCTACACTGAACAAAGAAAGGCGATGGGGGAGTTTGTTGAAAAAAGATCCGAAGCAATGGTTGACGTAAATCATACTAGAGGAACATTTCAACTCCTAGGAACCGATGCGCTACTCGCAGATGCTAAGAAGACTTCACTTGAGCAAGTCGTAGGCCAACTGATTGTAAACGTTGAGGAGGATACGACAGCTGTTTTCAAGACTTTTAATAGTTTCCAACTCATAGCTAGGGACTACTTCGGAGAAGATTTTCCAGATGTGAATTATGCGGTGATTAATTAAAATGGGTTATCACATTTCTACTGGTGGTCAAATTAGGAATATTAGGGCGAATTTTGTCTCTGAATTTGCCCTCGTCTTTGCGCGAATCGAACTCCTCAGTCTATTTTCGGAACGCGAGCCAATCCCATGAGATTCAAACACCACCAAACCGCCCTCGGTCGCTTTCTCGAAGACCGCACC
>JAYUGA010000236.1:0-11008 GCA_043738565.1 Rhodobacterales bacterium | reverse complement strand
ACTACGGCCCGCTGAACGCGCCTGACGACTTCGACCACAACGCGCGCAGCTTCCGTCGCGGCGGCTGGTGGCAGTATGCGGTGGCGGAGGCGAAAGCGATCCGCGAAACCGCCGGTCTGATCGACGCCACCGCCTTCACCAAACACATCGTGCGCGGGCCGGGGGCGACGGCGTTTCTGGACTGGTTCACCTGCAATGCACTGCCGAAGGTCGGGCGGATCAACCTGACCTATGCCCTGACGCCGCAGGGCACGACGCGGACGGAATATACCATCGTGCGCAATGGCGAGAACGATTACTATCTTGTCAGCGCGGGGGCCTGGACGGCTTATGACGCGGATTATCTGCGCAAATGCGCCGAGGACAAGGCGGCGGAGTTTGGTCCTGTCGACATTCATGACGTGACGACGCAATGGGGGGTTTTCGCGCTGACCGGACCGAAGTCGCGGGCGATTTTGGCCGAGTTGATCAAGGATGGCGAGCCGGAAACCGCATTAACGAACAAACGTTTTCCTTGGCTGTCGGCACGGCGGATCGAATTGGGGATGTGCCCGGTCAATGCGATCCGGGTGGCTTACACCGGCGAATTGGGCTGGGAATTGCACCACCCGATTGAAATGCAGCGCTATCTTTGGGAGCAGCTTTTGGCGGCCGGGGCCAGGCATGGCATGAAGCTGGTCGGCGCGCGGGCGCAGAACTGGCTGCGACAGGAGAAGAGCTACCGGGCGTTCGGCAATGAACTGGGGCGCGATGCCTCGCCGCTGGAAGCCGCGCTGGACCGGTTTGTCGACCTGAAGAAAGAGTTTCAGGGCAAAGCGGCGATGCTGGCTTTGGGGATACGGTCGAAGTGCTGCACCCTGCTGATCGACGGGCCTGCGGATACCGATCCGTGGGGCAAGGAGGCGTTGCTGCTGGACGGGGTCAAGATCGGGCGGCTGACCTCGGGTGGTTATTCGGTGGCCTTCGGGCGTCAGATCGGCATGGGTTATGTGCGGCCTGATCTGGCGGAGGTTGGCACCCGGCTGAAGGTGCGGATGAACCGGGACTTGTGGGATGCGGTGGTGGTCGAGGACAGCCCCTATGACCCGACGAATGCGCGGATCAGGCTGGATGGCTAGGCGGCGGATTACTCCGCCGCCACCGAGATCGCTTGCGCTGCCACCAGCGACGCCTGATCGGTGATGACCAGATCGCAGACGGAACAGGCCCGCGCCCCGCGCTGCGAAAACCAGCGGCAGGTGGCGCGGATCAGGCAGGGCGGCAGGGCGGCACCGGCTGCATCCGGCAGCGCCAGATGGACCAGCACCTTTTCCACCACGCCGCAGCCGCCTTTGGACCACTGGGTGCAGCCGGTCGTCAGGCAGGGTGCGGCAAAGCGCATCCGCGCCTCTGGCGAGCCGAGTTCGCGGGCTGCATCGACGAAATCCTGGTCGATTCGCAGCGTGCTGCGCAGCGGTTTGATCCGTCCGTCTGACCCCGCCACACCCAGCAGTGTAGCCCCCGGCTCGCACCGCGCACTCGGGCAGGTCTTGTCGTCTGACCCTGTCATGGCGGTGACGGTCAGCGCGCCAGGCGACCGAGCACTTCGGTCACGCGCTTTTCTTCCAGTTGCAGGCCCTCGAAGGTCGGGTGCGCAACAAGGCCGAGCCATTCGCGCGGAAACTTGAGCGCGATGGGCTCGTTGAACTTGAGGCCGGCCAGATGGCCGATTGCCACTTTTTGCAGATCGGTGCTGAGGCGCAACTGGTCATCGTTGGACATTTCGACAGTGCCGAGGTCGATCACGAAACGAGGCATGGGACGCTCCTTGGGTTTGAGAACTGGTCGCGCCGGAATGATTGGCGCAGTCGCAGAATACCACCCTGAGGCGAGTTGGGCGAGTCTGGGATTCCGTACCTGGGGTGGCCTTGTCTGGGGTCACAGCCGAGGGCCGGGCGATTTCCGCGCAGCCGCGATTTTTCTGCGAAAAATCAGATGCTGGAGGCGTTTGAAACCGGTTTGAATCGGGGCAGGCTCCGGCCTATGCTGCTCCGAATCCAAGGGAGCGGGGGCGGATATGGCAGAGTGGTGGCGCGGTTCGGTGACCTATCAGGTCTATCCGCGGTCGTTTCAGGATGACAATGGCGACGGGATTGGCGACCTGAAGGGGATCACCCGGCGGTTGTCGCATATCGCCGACCTTGGGGCCGATGCGGTCTGGCTGAGCCCGATCTTCACCTCGCCGATGCTGGACATGGGCTATGATGTGTCGAACTATACCGATGTTGACCCGGTGTTCGGCACGCTCAAGGACTATGACGATCTGGTGGCGGCGGCGCATAAGCTGGGGCTGAAGGTGGTGATTGATCAGGTCTTGAACCACTCCTCGGACAAGCACCCGGCATTTGTCGAAAGCCGGTCGAGCCGCGACAACCCGAAGGCGGATTGGTATGTCTGGGCCGATGCCGGGCTGGATGGCAGCCCGCCCAACAACTGGCTGTCGGTGTTTGGTGGTTCTGCCTGGCAATGGGATGCCCGGCGCAAGCAGTATTACTTCCACAACTTCCTGACCCAGCAGCCGGATATGAATTTTCACAACCGCGATGTGCAGGATTTTCATCTGGCGAACATGCGGTTCTGGCTGGAGCGGGGGACGGATGGCTTTCGCTTTGACACCGTCAATTTCTTCTTTCACGACAGGAAGTTGCGCAACGATGCGGCGGATTACCGGGTTTTGCCGGTGCTGGAGGGCAATCCCTATCAGATGCAGTACCATCTGTTTTCCAAGGGCCAGCCGGAAAACCTGCCGTGGATCGAGCGGATTCGGGGGCTGATGGATGAATTTGACAACCGGGCAACGGTCGGCGAGATGGGCGAGACGCATCACGCCATCCGGATGATGGGGGAATACACGGCGCCCGGTCGGCTGAACCAGTGCTACAGTTTCGAGATGATGGGCTATGAGTATTCGGCGGCGTTCTTTCGCAGCCGGATCGGCGATTTCTTTGCCGGGGCACCGGATGGCTGGCCGATGTGGGCGTTTTCCAACCATGACGTAGTGCGCCATGCAACCCGGTGGGCGAAGTTTGGCGTGTCGCAGGATGCTTTGGCGCGGCAGGCCGGGGCTTTGGCGCTGTCGTTCCAGGGCTCGATCTGTCTGTGGGAGGGCGAGGAGCTGGGGCAGACCGACACCGCTTTGGGGTTCGAGGAGCTGACCGATCCGCAGGGCATCAACTTCTGGCCGGAACCGGTGGGGCGCGACAACACCCGGACGCCGATGGTGTGGGATGCCAGCGAGTTTGGCGGGTTTTCGACGGTGAAGCCTTGGCTGCCGGTCAAGGCGCCGCAACTGGCGCGGAACGTGGCGTCGCAGGCGGGGGTGGCGGGGTCGGTGCTGGAGTTTTACCGTGCGATGATCGCGTTCCGCAAAGGGTCAGCGGCGCTGATGGCCGGGCGGACTTTGTTCCATGACGTCGGCGAACCGGTGCTGGCCTTTACCCGGGATACCGGGGCGCAGGCGCTGCTGTGCGTGTTCAACCTGTCGCCGGAGGGGCGCAGCGTGGTGGTTGAGGGCGTGTCGGGGCTGACGGGGCCGGTGCAGGATGCTGCGCTGGACGGCGGCACGCTGACGCTGGGGCCGAATGCGGCGGCGTTTCTGGCGGTGACAGGGGTAGTGAAGGTTACGGGGTAGGGCGGGTAAAGTGCACCACCCGCAGGCTCTTGGCAGCGCTCGGCGGCCAAGCTAGCCTCGCCCCATGATTGTGCCATTCCTGCTCTTTGTAGTGTCAGCCGCAGGCGTTGCCGTGGCGCTAGTGCTGCCCGGTTGGTCGGACCTGCTGTTGCTGGCGGTGCCCAGCGGCGTGGCGAGCCTGTTCCTGCTGATCCGCGCCATTGTGCGCCAGCAGCCACACTCCAGATGGGACGCGATCGGCACCGAACAGCGGGCGCGACCCGGTGCAGCCCGAAGAATGCGCCGCCCGCGATGGGTGGTGGTGGACGGATCGAATGTCATGCACTGGAAGGACGGCACGCCGCAGATCGAGACTTTGCGCGAAGTGGTGGAGCGGTTGACGGAATTGGGATTTGCGCCCGGTGTCGTGTTTGATGCCAATGCCGGATACAAGATCAGCGGGCGCTATCAGCATGACAGGGCCTTGGGCAAGCTGCTGGGGCTGCCGGAGGAGCGGATCCTGGTAGTGGCGAAAGGCACTCCGGCGGACCCCAAGGTTCTGGCCGCTGCCCGTGACCTTGGCGCGCGGATTGTCAGCAATGACCGTTTTCGCGACTGGGCGGAGGCCCATCCAGAGGTCAGCGAACCGGGGTACCTGATCCGTGGCGGCTACCGGGACGGGGCGCTGTGGTTGGATGTGGAGGCGTAGGGGGGCTTACCGCACCGTTCGGACGGAGTGGTGGGGTAAAACTCCACCCTACTCAATCCCGCGCGCGTTCCTGATAGCTGCGGTCTTCGGTGTTGATCACGATCCGGGTGCCGGGGCCGATATGGGGCGGGACCATGACGCGGACGCCGGAGGTGGTCAGGGCAGGTTTGTAGCTGGAGGATGCGGTCTGGCCCTTGACGACCGGCTCGGTCTCGCTGATTTCGACCGTCACCCGCATCGGCAGTTCCAGCGCGATGCAGGCGCCGTCGAAGGTCCGCAGGTAGACCTTGATGCCTTCGGTCAGGAACACGTCATCCTCGCCCACCACATCGGGATGCACGGCGATCTGTTCGTAGGTGGTGGGCTCCATGAAATGAAAGCCCTCGCCGTCGGAATACAGGTAGTCGTATTCGCGTTCGTCCACCGTGGCCTTTTCCACCATCTCGGTGGTGCGCCAGCGTTCGGCAACCTTCACCCCGTCGGAAATGCGGCGCATGTCCACGGAAGTCGTCGGCGTGCCCTTGCCGGGGTGGAAGTTTTCGGACTTGAGCACGGCGTAAAGTTTGCCGTCCAGTTCGACGACGTTGCCTTTGCGCAGCGAGGAGGCGATGACTTTCACGAAGCGGTTCCTTGTTGTGGCGTGATCGCCGGTTTAAGGGATCGGGCAGTGCCTTACCGCATTATTCCGGCAGAGAGAAGACCCATGAGCCAGACCCCTTGGTGGAGCCCGCAGCGCCATGCCGACCGGCGGCCGGTGTTGCTGGCGCGGGGTCGGATCCAGGCGGCCTTGCGCGGCTGGCTGGCGGGCGAGGGCTTTGTCGAGGTCGATCCGGTGGCGTTGCAGATCTCGCCGGGCAACGAGGCGCATCTGCACGGCTTTGCGACCGAGGCGATTGGCAGTGACGGGGTAGGGCGGCGCATGTATCTGCACACCAGCCCCGAGTTTGCGATGAAAAAGCTGCTGGCGGCGGGGGAGCGGCGGATTGCTGCCTTCGCCCATGTCTGGCGCAACCGGGAGCGCGGGGCGTTGCATAGCCCGGAGTTCACCCTGCTGGAATGGTATCGGGTGGGCGAGGATTACACGGTGCTGATGGCGGATTGTGCCGCGATCCTGCGGCTGGCTTGTGCGGGGGGCGGGGTGTTGCGCTATCGGGACCGGGTGTGTGATCCGTTTGCCGAGCCTGAGCGGATGAGCGTGGCAGATGCGTTTGAGCGGTATGCCGGGATTGACCTGCTGGCGTCGATTGCGGCGGATGGCGGGACGGATGCTGGGGTGTTGGCGACAGCGCTGGACCGGGTGGGGGTGCGGCGGGCGGCGGAGGATACCTGGTCGGACATGCTGTCGAGGGTGTTGAGCGAGCGGGTGGAGCCGCATCTGGGGCTGGGGCGGATGACGGTGCTGGACCGTTACCCGGCGGCGGAAGCGGCTTTGGCGCGCAAGGTGCCGGGGGATGCGCGGGTGGCGGAGCGGTTCGAGCTGTATGCCTGCGGGGTGGAACTGGCCAACGGGTTCGGCGAGTTGACCAATGCGGACGAACAGCGGCGGCGGTTTGCGGCGGAGATGGATGAGAAGGCCCGGGTCTATGGCGAGCGCTATCCGGTGGACGAGGATTTTCTGAGCGCCTTGGCGGTGATGCCGCAGGCGTCGGGGATCGCGCTGGGGTTTGACCGGCTGGTGATGCTGGCGACCGGGGCACCACGGATCGACGATGTGATGTGGGTGCCGGTGGCGTAGGGTGCGTCATAGGACACACCTTACTTGTGCGTCATTTGTTCTCTTTCGGGCGCGAGGCTGCAGGGCGCACCTGGCATTTTGCCGTCCAAACCCAGCACATCGCCAGGATCACTTAGCGGCAACCCGTCGCTTTGGCCTTGTCTTGGGTCAGGGTGGGCCTAGGCTTCCGTTACCTCGGTGGCGGGCCGCCACGGCCAATTTCAGAAAGGGAGCCGCGCGTGCAGAAGGACTTTGTTGCGCAGCACCATTCTCGGGCTTTCGCTGGCCTGGCCTGCGTTTGCCGAAAGGAACCCCAGAACCGGCGAGGAACTGGCGGCGGCGCAGGCCTATACGTTCCGCATGCTCGACAGCGCCAAATCGCTGGACCCGCAGTTGATTTCTTCGGTCGAGGACAGCGATGTGGCGCGGGGGATTTTCGAAGGGCTGTATAACGAGGATGGCGACGGCAACATGGTTCCGGCCGGGGCGGTGTCCTATAGCGTGTCGGATGATCTGAAGACCTATACGTTCAAGCTGCGGCCAGAGGCGAAATGGTCGAACGGCGATCCGGTGACGGCGGCGGACTATGTCTATGGCTGGCAACGGCCGGTCGATCCGGCACTGGCCTCGGAATACGCCTATTATCTGGAACTGGTGCAGGTGGTGAATGCCGCGGACATCACGGCGGGCAAGAAGCCTGTCACCGATCTGGGTGCAAAGGCGGTTGATGACCGCACCTTTCAAGTGACGCTGATCAATCCACTGCCGTATTTTGTGAAGATGCTGTCCAATTCATCAACCTTCACTGCGCCCAAAGCCACGATCGACAAGTTCGACGCGAATTGGACCAAGGTTGAAAACATCGTGACCAACGGGGCCTACAAGCTGTTCGAGGTGGTTGACGGCGAGAAATATGTCGAAGTCAAAGACCCCAATTACTGGGACGCCGCCAATGTGATCATGTCGCCCGTTACCGCGCTGGTCCTCAACGACGAGGATGCGGCGCTGGTGCGGTATCAGGCGGGCGAGTTGGACCGCACCGACGTTCCGGCGGGCCAGTATCCGCGGCTGGTCAAGGAATTCCCGGACGAGGCCAAATCGACGCCCTATTCCTGTTCCTACGACTATGTGATCAATCTGGCAGAGGGCAAGGGCAACGAGGCGCTGAAGGATGTGCGGGTGCGCGAGGCGCTGTCCCATGCGGTGGACCGCGCTGTGATCGTGGGCAATATCCTGCAAGGCGGCCGGGAGCCGGCCTATTCCTGGACCCATTGGGCGATGAACGGCTTTTCCATGCCGTTCATTGATTATGCGGGCTGGACGCAAGCCGAGCGCAACGACAAGGCCCGGGCGCTGATGGCGGAGGCCGGTTATGGGCCGGACCATCCGTTGCAGATCAGGCTGAACTACAACCCGTCGGACGCCCACAAGAAGATCGCGGTGGCGATCCAGCAGATGTGGAAGCAGACTTTGGGCGTGGAACTGATCCCCAACAACTACGAATGGAAGGTCCATACCGACAAGCTGATTGCCGGCGATTTCGAGATGGCACGTTATGCGTGGAGCGCCGATTACAACGAGGCTTCGACCTTCCTCGACCTTCACGCCAGCTATTCGATCAACAACGATGGCAAGTATTCCAACCCGGAATATGATGCGCTGTTGAAGGATGCCAAGACGATGGCGGACCCTTCGGCCAATTACACCAAGACAGAAGAATTGCTGGCGCAGGATATGCCGATCATTCCGATCTATCACTATGCCAAGGTCGACATGGTCAAGCCCGATCTCAAGGTCTGCCGCAGAAGGACGTGATGCAGTTCTGGTACGCGAAAGATCTTTACCGCATCCAGAAGTAACCCATGCTCGGACCGGGCATTCCCGATGGGGTGTCCGGTCGGATCTTTTGTTTTTCCGCAAATCGGGCGGGAAGACCGGTTTCCACTTTTCCCTGATTTGCTCCGGTGCAAAGGCATCCCATGCTGTCCTATACCGTCAAGCGGCTTGCGGTGGCGGTGCCGACCCTGTTGATCCTGATCGTGATTTCCTTCCTGCTGATGCACGCCGCGCCCGGCGGGCCGTTCACCGAGGAAAAGCAGGTTCCAGCCGCCATTCTGGCCAATCTGAACGCCAAATACGGGCTGGATCAGCCGTTGTGGCGGCAGATGATTGCTTATGTCTGGGGGATCGTGGCGCATTTCGATCTCGGGCCATCGTTCATCTACAAGGACCGCACGGTGAACGAGATCAGCGCCCAGGGGTTTCCGGTGACGCTGTATTACGGGATGATCGCCTTCGGGGTCGCGGTGCCGGGCGGGGTGTTGCTGGGGGTGGTGGCGGCGATCTTCCAGAACTCCTGGGTCGACTACATCGCCGTGGGCGTGTCGATCGGTGCGCAGGTTTTGCCGAATTTCGTAATGGCGCCGTTCCTGATTCCGGTCTTGAGGTATCTGGGGCCGACCTTCGTGTCGATGATCACCGGGTCGGTGGTGGTGGACATGTATTTTTCGACCGGCGGCATTGGCAAGGCATTCGTGGACAGTGCCTTAAACCGCGATTATTCGGTGATGATGGGGGTGACGCTGCTGGTCGGGGCTTTGACCATCCTGTTCAACCTGCTGGTCGACGTGCTGTACGCCTGGATCGACCCGAAGATCAGGTATTAAGCCATGGCCCTGAGCACAATTGACATGGGGGCTTTGTCGGCGCGGCTGGCGACGCTGGGCGAGGTCAAGGGCCGGTCGCTGTGGGCCGATGCGCGGCGGCGGTTTGCCCGCAACAAGGCGGCGGAGGCGGGACTGGTGATGCTGGCCTTGTGCCTGGCCTTCGCGCTGTTCGGTCAGGTGCTGTCACCCCATACCTATGATTTCACCGATTTCACCATCATGGGCCACGCCGCCGAACTGGGCGCGCCGTCCTGGGCCAAGGGCTATTACTTTGGCACCGACGACCTTGGCCGCGACCTGTTTGCCCGCACCGCGATGGGCACCCGGATTTCGCTGATCGTCGGCCTGGTCGCTGCGGTGATCGCGGTGGTGGTGGGTACGCTTTATGGCGCGGTGTCGGGCTATGTCGGCGGGCGCACTGACGGCATCATGATGCGGATCGTCGATATTCTGATGGCGGTGCCGTTCATGTTTATCATCATCCTGCTTTTGGTGATGTTCGGCAAATCGCTGACCGTTCTCTATACCGGGATCGGATTGCTGTCCTGGCTGGGCATGGCGCGGATCGTGCGGGGGCAGACCCTGTCGCTGAAAGGCCGTGAGTTCATCGAGGCCGCGCGGGCGACCGGGGTGCCGGGCTGGCGCATCGTGCTGCGCCATATCGTGCCGAACCTGTTGGGTCTGGTCGTGGTTTATGCGACGCTGCTCATCCCCGATGTGATCCTGACCGAAAGCTTTATCTCGTTTCTGGGCTTGGGGGTGCAAGAGCCGCAAACCTCGCTGGGCGAGTTGATCTCCGAAGGGGCCAAGACGATCCGCTATGGCACGCTGTGGCAGCTGGGCTTTCCTTTGATGTTCTTTATCCTGACGATGTTCGGGTTTTATTTTGTTGGCGACGGTCTGCGCGACGCCCTTGATCCGAAGGACCGCTGAATGTTGAAGGTGCGGGATCTGGGCGTGTCGTTTGCGACGAATGACGGCACGGTGAATGCGGTGAATGGCGTCAGTTTCGATCTGGCGCGGGGGGAAACGCTGGGGATTGTCGGCGAAAGCGGGTCGGGCAAAAGCCAGCTGGCCTTTGCCATTCTGGGGCTGTTGGCCAGGAATGGCACGGCGCGGGGGTCGGCGCAGTTTGACGGGACCGAATTGATCGGCGCGCCGTTGGCAGTGCTGAACAAAATGCGGTCCAACCATATCGCGATGGTGTTTCAGGACCCGATGACCTCGCTCAACCCCTATATGCGGGTTGCGGACCAGATGGCCGAAGGCTTGATCCACCACAAGGGGATGACCCGCGCGCAGGCGCTGGCGGAATGCGTGCGGATGCTGGATGCGGTGAAAATCCCGGACGCGCGCGGGCGAATCAGGCTCTATCCACATGAGTTTTCGGGGGGGATGCGCCAGCGGGTGATGATTGCGATGAGCCTCTTGTGCAAGCCCGACCTGCTGATCGCGGATGAGCCGACCACGGCGCTGGATGTGACGGTGCAGGCGCAGATCCTGCAATTGCTACGCGATTTGCAGCGCGATTTCGGCATGGCAACGATCTTGATCACCCATGATCTGGGGGTGATCGCCGGGTTTTGCCGCGAAGTGATCGTGATGTATGGCGGCAAGGTGATGGAACAGGCGCCGGTCGAGCCGTTCTTTGCCGCGCCCTCACATCCTTATTCGCGCGGGCTGCTGCATGCCTTGCCCCGGGTGGATCAGGAGGGTGGCGAGTTGAGCTCGATCCCGGGATCGCCGCCGAACATGACGCGGGCGCCCAAGGGCTGCCCGTTCGAGCCGCGTTGCAGCTATGCCCAAGGGGATTGCAAAGTGCGGCTGGCACCGTTGACCGAATACAGGACCGGCCGCAAACGGGCCTGCAACCGGTCGGTGGAGGAATTGGCATGACCGCGCTGATCGAGGCGCAGGATGTCGCGGTGACGTTTCTGTTGCGCCGTGAGGGGGATATGCCCTGGACCCGCCCGCGGGAATTGCGGGCGGTGAACGGGGTGGATTTCACGCTGGCCGCGGGCGAGACTTTGGGGATAGTGGGGGAATCCGGGTCGGGCAAATCGACGCTGGCGCGGGCGCTGATCCAGATGGTTCCGGCGACGGGGCGGGTGATCTGGCAGGGCAAGACGGATTTGCTCGGCCTGACGGACCGCGAAATGCTGGCCTACCGCGCCGATATTCAGGTGGTGTTTCAGGACCCCCTGGCCAGCCTGAACCCGCGCATGACGGCCGGGCAGATCATCGCCGAACCGTTGCGCACCCATCATCCC
>JAYUGA010000235.1:0-11052 GCA_043738565.1 Rhodobacterales bacterium | reverse complement strand
CGTCGTGCGGTAGCTCGGAGGTGTGGGTTTGCGCATGCCCTGCGACTAACCCTATGGAGTCACACAGTGAATCCCTCACGATTTGTGCAACAGAGCCGGCTGACCCTGAAATTTCGTAGCAGCCCTTTCGCCAAACGCCAGCCAACGTTCAGCGTGCGCCATGGCCCGCCGCGCGGTCGAGCACTTCCTCCGCCCATTGGTTCAGGCTCTTGCCAGACAGCTCGGCGGCAAGCGCGGCCTTGCGGTGAATCTCGGGGTTGACCCGAAACATGACCTGCCCTGAATAGGTCTTCTGCGGTTCCTTGCCGATTTTGACACAAGTCTCGATGTAGTCATCTACCGCCTCGTGAAATGCCTCCCGCAGCCCTACGACCGTGTCGGCATGAAATCCCACCCCGTCACGGATACCGGCAATGCGACCCGTGAAAATGGCGTCCTCGTCGTCGTAATCGATCCGGGCTGCGTAGCCCTTGTAGTTCATCGTGTTGGTCATGGCCTTACCCCGATCCGTACCAGAAAGTCGCGGGCATCGCGCACCTGGTAACGCTTGGCTTCCTTGGCGGGGTGCGGGCGATGAAACGTCCCCACCTCTCCATCCTTCTCAAACCGCACCCGCGATCCGCTTCCTTCGATCAGCCGCGCCCCTGCGGCCACCAGCAAGCTTTCAACCGCCGCCCATTCGATGGTGCCTGACACCGGGTCGGTGAATACTGCGGCAAGGGTCTTGGTGCCTGCTGTTCATCACACGAAGATAGCGAGTGCTTTCACTATTTGCAAGCATGTCGTCATTGTTGTTGATGACAGCCGCTCAAGGGTAGCTGGCAGCCTTTGCGGTCGGAGAAGAACCGATATCGAGCCGTGGTCCGCCACTGGTCCGAGGACCATGGCGAGGCTGGCGGGCGGGATGGCGCTGCCCCAGGGGCGCTCGTCGCGGGCATAGGTCCAGAGCCGGGCGGTCTGGGTCTTGCCGGTGCCCCCCTCGCAACAAGGGAGGGCCAGCATCGCCACCGGGGTGTCGTCGACGAAGATCGCTTGCCCCGCCAGCACATGCCGCCCGATCGCATCGGCCAGCGGCTCCAGCAGGGCGGTGGATTTACCCACCCAATCCGCCAACGTCGAGCGATCCAGATCGAGCCCGTCGCGCTCGCATATCTGGCTTTGACGGTATGGTGGCAAGTGATCGGCGTATTTATTGACCGGAACATGGGCGAGCAGCCCCGGTCCCGGCTTGCCGCGTTTGATCGGGCAAGACGGCAACGGGGCCTGGGTGAAGCAATCGCAGCCCGAGCAGGCCATCCGGGGCCGCACGATCCGGTTCACGGTGTCGAGCCATTGTCCGCCATTGGTCCAAGGACAATGGCGAGGGGCCGGGAACATATTCCAGTTCCTCGGTCACATCTTCGCCCAACCGGCGCAGCGTGCTGCCGCACTGCGCGCAGACCGTATTGCCGGGGTTCAGTTCGAGATCCGCGCGCGGAAGTTGGTCCGGGATCGGCTGGCGCTTTGGCTTGTCAGCGGGTGCATCCGCTGGCAGGCGCAGCTGGGCCGTCAGCGCGGCGATGGCGATCTCGCTCATCTCCAGGGCCAGTTGCAACTGCTCGGCGGTCTCTGATGATGCCCACCGGCAATCTCGACTTCGATCTGACTGTCGGCAATGGGATGCCGTTCGGCGTCGCTCCGGACATGGTCGACAATCTCCACCGGCAAGAACCGTGCCAAATCCGCTTCCCCGGCGCGACCCGCAAACCGGGGATCCTTCAACCAGTTGAAGATCTGATTGGCGTTCACATCATAGCGCCGTGCAACCTGCGAGACCGAAACGCCAGGCACCCGCGTTTGCGCGCAAATCATCAGCTTCTCATCATCGCGCCAAACCCTGCGCCTGCGCCGCTCAGCCACACCAGCCCCCGAGAATGTCCATCTTCTCAAGCGGACACTATCTCCCACTACCCATGCGCGGCAGGGCAGTCAGACCGGACGCTTACACTTGAGTCTGCCGAACGCGCGCTCGATCCGGTTCCGGTCGCGGTAGGCTTCGACATCGTGCGGGATCGGCGTTTTCCGTGACCGTGTCGAGGGGATGACGGCTTCGGTGTGGCTGGCCTTGAGGCGGGCCCGCAGCGTGTTCGCGTCATAGCCCTTGTCGGCCAGAAGCCGGGTCGGGGCCGGGCATTTGTCGAGCAGCGCGGGGGCTTCCGTGATGCCGGCGTGGTTTCCCGGGCTCAGGCTGAACGCCACCTCTCGCCCGCAACCATCTGTCAGGGCGTGAATCTTTGTGGTCGGACCACCACGCGGGCGTCCGATGGCCTGAATTTTCGCCCCCCTTTTCCACCGTGTGCCGACCGGGGCGCCGGCACGGAGGCGGAGTCGATGCTCAGGTCATCCGGCAGGTCCGCCTGGGCCGCGAGGGCAACAAAGATGCGCCCCCAGAGGCCGCGACACTCCCTTGCGACTGGGAACCTCCATCCGGTGCTCAATTTGGTGCTCCACAGCAGACCTCCCGCAAAACTCAGTTGCAGGGCGGCATGCTCGAAATGCCGCTAAGCCGAAACCACGAGGAGGCCCGAGTCAACTCTGATGGCTTTGCAGCGCGAGTGCTATGACCGGAAAGGCGAGACCGGACAAGGCAATCGACAGGCCCATCGGGAATTTCTGAGATCCGCCAAAGGATTTCCAACCCCATCTGCTGGTCGCCGGAATGCGTCTTGCCGCCAAAACCAGGAGAATTCCCAGGATCATCGATGCCGAAAAAACATTGGCAAAAACGACGATGCCGTCAACTGGAATGGCCAGCACGACCACCGAAAGCATCTTGACGTCGCCGCCGCCGATCATGCGGAAGGCGAAGGCAACCATTCCCACCGCAAACACCAGGATGGTGATCCCAAATCGGCCCGTCAGATCGGTGGGCGGGAAGACGAGTGCCGAAGTTGCCAAGATCACAATCGCGATCAGGCTCAGCGCATTCGGAATCCGCATGTAACGCAGGTCGAAATAGGCAACGGCGATCAGAACGGGCGCCAGCATCATTATTGGGACGATATGAAACACCGGCGTTCCTTCCGCCTGGTCAGGCCGATTTGGCTTCCGGCAACCCGGATCTTTGCTTGCTTTCGATGAGCCGGAACACCAACTCCGCCAGCGAGCCGCACTGCGTCTTGCCATAAATGTTGCGAAGATGCGTCCTGATCGTCGGTTCCGCCAGAGACAGCTCCTTCGCCACTGCCTTCATCATCAAACCGCGGCTCAAAAGAAGACAGACCCGGTATTCTGCCCGACTAAGCCGCAGGGGGTTGTCGGCACCCAGGATGCTTACCCTGGCGGCGTTGTAGGCATCAATTTGTGCAACGTTGCGGTGGTTCACAATCGTTCGGGTAATCAAACCCGCTCTTCGGTTGGTCCAGACCCTTGCCATGTCGGGGAGCATCGACGCCAAGGTTGCTTTGGTTTCTGCGCAGAGCAGGTTGCGGAAATGCAATTCGATATGGTCACGGGTATTGACGCCGGAGGCCAGGATCAGCACAACGAATTCCTTCATGCGGCGCACGGCCTGCCAGTCGGAAAGCGATGGGTCGCCGGTCGCATCATCCGCATGAGCGGTGGCTTGCCAGATGGTCGCATGGCGTGGCCGCAGGATTGCTGAACCGAAGTAGGTATCGGCAAAGCTGCGACACAGTGGGCGAGCGGTCATAGCATCATTTGCCAGATCACTTGTCGCAATCCGGACTGGCCGCAAATCATTCATGTGAGTTCGCACGATGACGCCAACTTCCGCGTCAAGACCGGCGACCAACGCCGCCAAACCCTCTTGAAGAGAGACGGCTCCACTGAGCGCCTCACACCAAGTAACAATCGAATGCATCGCAATCAGGCTTACGCGATCAGCCTCATTTCGGCCCGGCCTACTGCTTTCAATCAATCGGTGCCTCATTGAAGACCCCCAAGCACTTTTCAAATCACAGCCAGACATCCGAAAAAGCCGAAAGGTCTGGCATGCAAGAGCAATTCACATTTTAGGGATGATTCCTCCTTGCCCTATACTAGTCAAGCAATTGCCACGATTCTGTCGCAATTCGAACAGTTTCACAACCTATGCGGGAATTTCTGGGTGCCGCGCGGTGAGCGATTCGCAAGACTCCGCTGGAAGCCGCCGGATTGTTTCGAGAAGGCAGTCAATAGCCAAAGTGGGAAGACCTTACAGATCCATGTATCGGATGTAACGAATCACCACCGGACCGAGCGCCAGCATCAAGAGAGCAGGCAACATGAGCGACGCCATAACAGCCGACATCTTCACCGGAAGCTTGTTGGCCATCTCTTGCGCACGAAGCTCGCGCGACAGTCTCATTTCTTCCGCGTAGACGGTCAGCGCGTCGGAAATGCTGCTGCCGTATTGCAGCGACTGCAGAACCACACTCACAAAGGAGTTCACCTGGGCAACGCCGGTCCGCGCTGCCATATCCAGAAAGGCCTTCTCGCGGCTGCGTCCGGCCTGGATTTCCCGCTGCGCAATCTGGAACTCCTGCGAAATTTCCGCAGCGGAGTCTGTGGTTTCATTTGCGACGCGGATCATTGCGGCGTCGAGACCGAGCCCCGATTCAACCGAGATCTGGAGGAGATCAAGCACGTTTGGGAAAGTCTCCTCGATCGCCCTTCTTCGTTTTGTGACCCTTGCCTTCAACCAGTAGGTCGGCCCAAAGAAGCCCACGACCACCAAACCGCTGAGGACCTGGAGCAACTGCAGCGGGCTAAGCGTCCCGAGGCGCATGGCGATCGGGTCCGGCAGGGCCAGCACACTTGCCCGCGAAAGCGCTATCAAACCGATCATCGAGAAGGGCATGACGAATCCGAGGCCGAGCCGCAGCAGGTAATAGTTGCGGACCGCATTGGGACCATCGGCTCCCGCTTCGGCCAGCCTGCTCTGGATCTGGCGACGTTCTTTTCGATCGACCGGAATCAAGGTCTTCAGCATGCCAGCCGGGTTCGAGTCCGCCGGTCGAAGCAGGCCCGCCTCGACCCCGGTCAGGCGTTGCCGGACCGATTGCTTTGCGATCCGGCGCAGGACCGGGTCCTTGACCGCAAAAGCCCCCGAAAAGCCCAGTATTGCAATCAGCGCACCAAGCCCCGTCCCAAAGACAAGCAGCGACTGCTGAGAGATTCCGAAACTGTCCAGAACGAACTGAAGTGAAGCTGACATTGGCGTCCTCCGTCAGATTCTGAAGTTTACCAGTCTGCGCATGGCCAGAAAATTTGCCACGACCAGACCGATGACCGAGATTGCGACCGGGCGAAACAGCGGGTCGCCACTGACGCCCGCGTAATAGGTAGGTGAAGTCAGGGTCGTTGAACCGAATATGAAGAGCGGCAGAAGCGACATGAAGATCGCCGTCAGGCGCCCCTCCGACGAGATCGCCAGAATCCGCTTTCGCATTATGATCCGCGCACGAATGACCTTGGCAAGCGTCAAGAGAATTCGCGCGAGGTCGCCACCGGTGCCGCTCTGAATCGCGACGCTCGTTGCCAGATAGCGCACATCTTCCACATTGACCCGCTCGGCAAAATCCCTGAAAGCGTCGACAAGATCGTCGCCATAGCTGACCTGATCGACGATGATGCCGAATTCCGTCGCAATTGGGTCGGGCATGTCACGTGATATGGTTGTGATGGTGGCATTGATCGGATGTCCGACCTTCAGCCCGCGCGCCATCAACTCCAATGCGTCCGGCAGCTGGCTGACCAAGACCTTCAGGCGTCTGCTGGCAACCTTGCGCACGATCATAGCTGGCAAAATGAGTCCGATTGGCACCCCGGTCAAAACCGACAGTATCGGGTCCAGTCGAGCGGACAGGGCCAAGCTGATCATCACCGCAGCCACGGCACCGCAAATGAGAAAAATGGCCGGCCTGATGGTCAGTTCCGCTTGACGAAGGTCTTGCGGCAATGTGCCGAGCACAGGGATGCTGGAAAGGTGCCAGGTCGTTGCCCGGGGCTTCAGCAGGCCAAGAATTTGCTGAGGTGTCGCCCCCTTTGCGATCAGGCGCATGCGGCGGTTGCGCGCCTCTGTCACGACTTCGCCTCGCGAAATCAAGCGCCACAAGCCGTCGAAGGTGACCAGGACGCCGAGAAAGATTCCGACAAAGATGATTGGTTCGACGTCAAACTGCGGAAGGTCAATCATGTCGGTGGCCTTTCCTTGATGAACATGTCGTCGTTGAGATCGATCCCGGCATGGGCAAAGCGTTCCGCGCAGCGCGGGCGAATTCCTGTTGGTATGAATTCACCCAGAACCGCACCTGACGCTGAGCGACCTGTCCGTTTGAACACGAAGATGTCCTGCATGGTGATCACGTTGCCTTCCATGCCGCTGACTTCTGACACGCTGGTCACGCGTCGGCTGCCGTCACTGTGGCGGTTCAATTGCACGACTACGTTGATCCCGGCTGCAATCTGCGACCGGATTGCCGAAATCGGGAAATCCATCCCGATCATCGTCACCATTTGTTCGATCCGGCTGAGCGCATCACGCGCGGTATTGGCATGGATGGTGGTCATCGAGCCGTCGTGGCCGGTGTTCATCGCCTGAAGCATGTCAAATGCTTCGCCACCGCGCACTTCGCCGACGATGATCCGGTCGGGCCGCATTCGAAGCGCATTGCGCACCAGATCGCGCTGGCTGACCGTTCCGGTGCCGTTCGGGCTGGGCGGCCGGGTTTCAAGCCGCACGACATGCTCTTGCTGCAACTGCAGTTCGGCGGCGTCCTCGATTGTCACAATCCGTTCGCGCGCGCTGATGAAACTGGACATCGCATTCAGCATCGTCGTCTTTCCCGAACCCGTCCCGCCGGAGATGACCACGTTCAGCCGCGCTTCGACCAAGGCCCGCAGCAGGTTGGCCGCAGCCGCGGACAAGGACCCGACCTCGACCAAACGGTTCATGGTCAAGGGAGTAGCCGAGAATTTGCGGATCGATACCGAGGGACCGTCAATCGCGCAGGGCCGGATGATCGCATTGACCCGGCTGCCATCTTCGAGCCGGGCATCGACCCAGGGCTGCGATTCATCCACGCGCCGCCCAATCCGCGACACCATCTTGTCGATGATCCGTAACAAGTGACGTTCGTCGCGAAAACGGACCTTGCTTTTCTCCAGAATGCCAAAGCGCTCGACATAAACTGAACTGTGCGAATTGACGAGAATGTCATTGATCGTGGGGTCGGCGAGCAGCGGTTCCAGGGGCCCGAGGCCAAGCACTTCGTCAAGCAACTCGTCGACTAGCTTCTTAAATTCTTCCGAGCGCATCGCGTGGTTTTCGTCGCTCAGCACTTGCGAGACCAGCACCGAGACTTCCCGATGCAGGTCTTCGTGGTTTACCTTGTCGATAGCGGCCAGATTCAACCGGTCGAGGAGCACGTCATGCAGGCGACCTTTCAATTCAAGCCGTGCAGTCAATTCAACATCCTGGGTCGCCAGGACTTTTGCCAACGCTTCCGCCTCGGGCTTGGCTTTGGCAAGGTCGACGACGTTATTCGCTGACTGTTTTCCCGACCGCGTAAATTGACCAAACATTTGCTGCTCTCCTATTTGCCGTGAGCGGGGTTGAAGGACCGGACCGGAAACTCCGCAATCGTCTGACGGGCTAGGCGCGAAATTGCTTTGCCAAGCTGCGACCGGGGAGCGACCGAGGCCAGCGGCTTGCCGCGGTCAGTACTGATGCGTGCCGCGCCCGGGTCATGGGGAAGCCAATGATCCAGCTTGCGATTCAGGGCCTTCTGCATTTCTTTCTGCACGCTTGACGCAATGAGGGGTCGCTTTTCATGGTTGATCACGATGCGAACAGGCAAATTCGCGTTGTCGGCGGTGAAGAAATCGATGAGCCGTCGGCAATGCCGGACCGATGGCACCGAAGTGTCGCTTACAATGATCAATTCATCGGCGCGGCGCAGCACGGGTTCCATCCAGTTGCCCAAGGCATGCGGAAGGTCGACGATGACGAAATCGTTGTTTAGCCGCAAACAATCGAGGATTGCTGCAATTTGCTGCGGTTGCAGCGAATCTAGTGGCATGAACGTTGACGGAGCGGCAAGCACGGACAGACCGTTTGGCAAAGTCACCATGGCCTGCGCCAGAAACATTGCATCGGGAATGATCCCATCCAACGCCAACTGATGCAGGGCATCTTGCTCATCCAGGTCCAGAAACGCCCCGACCGAACCGAATTGGAGGTCTAGATCGACCAGCGCCACGGCATTTGATGACCGTTTCCGCAGAAAACCGTTCTGGGCAACCAGGTCAATCGCAAGATTGACCGCGACCGTCGTCGCCCCAACTCCACCACGGGCCTGCGCGACGGCGATGATGTGCCCGCGAGGCGCAGCAGTCGTGTCCTGATATGCGGCTTGGGCGTTGTAGAGCCTTTGGACCCGGTCACCAATTTCTGTGCCGACCACGGGCCGCGGCAAGACTTCGTCCACTCCGGCCTGAGTGAGCGCGCGCACCCGCGACAACGTGATCCCGGCATCGGCGAGCGCCAGCAGCAAAGTACCGACCTGGCGACCGGCCTTCAGAGCCCGGACTGCCTGAATGTCCGACAACTCGTCGTCGCTGGTTTCAAAAATGATAACATCTTTGCCAGTCGCCAGAGCCATCGCCTTGCCATTCAGATTGGCAAGAGTTGACACTTCGGTGTGCAGGTCCAGGCCATCGAGACCGGCAAGCGCCCCGCCAATCGCGGCGCTCACACTCGCATCGGGCGAGATCAGAAGAATGGATTTGTTCTTGCCGGTCATCTTTTTATCTTTCCAATCATGGCTTGGCCAAGCTCCGTTCGCATCATCCGGCCTCCCCCAGCGCCAGATCCTCGGCCGGCAGCGATACGCTGAGGGCCGGGAAAGGCAGCTGCATTGGCAAAGCGCTGCCCGCCGAACCCGCGACTGCGGCAAGTGCAGCAAGCGGGGTCACGAACTGGAAATTGAGATTGCGGATTTCCACCGTCACCATCGGCTCGTAAGGCCCGCCGAGAAAGCCGAGGTCGGAGGTGTAGGCATAGGTGAATTTCAAGTTGCTCGGCACCGCGCCACTCGGCATCAGCACCGCGATATCGCCCCAGATTTCGGCGGCGGTCGCATTGCTGGCATCGCCATTGCAGGTCACAGTGGCTGCGGTGGCGCAGACATTGGCGGCAGACCGACAATTGGTGCCGAAAAAGGGCGGGACAGACCCAGACGGCAAGGTTCCGCGGACATTCACGGACGGCACGCCCGGGCAGGCGGGCGGGCGCGCAATCGCGACCCGCGCCGCAAGCTGCACCGCCTTGTTCGCCATGACATATTCGAAGCCAAGGCGCCCGAAATCGATCAAACCAAACAGCATCAACAGGAAAACCGGCATCACGATGGCGAATTCGACCAGGGTCGAGCCATCCTCGTCGGTGGCGAAGCGGCTTTCCGGACGGCATTTTCTTGCGACAAGACGATGGATGCGGGTCATGATCCGAACACCCTTGCCTGATCGGTGACGATGGTGGTCAAGTCCGGTCTGCTGGCCCCGACCAAGTTGAACAGCCCGGCAAAGGGGAAGGTGACGGTGATCGCAGCGGTCACTTGGGCCACCGGAACCGTACCGCCCCGGTAGGACCCGGTCACGCAGCGGTAACTTGGCGTAACCGCGCCGATCGTGACCGCCGAGGGGAATACCGAATACGCCGTAACCCCCTGGACGACCAAGGTCCGTAGCTTTGTTGAATAGCCGGCCACCGAACCGCCCGAGGTGCACAGGCTGGGCGAAACCGTGCGCGCTAGAAAGCGGGTCGCGTCCCGGATGCCGTTGATGGCACTTTCATAGGACAGCATCATCCGGCTGCCCTCGATGATCACGGCAAAGACCAGCAGCATCATCGGCAGCACCACGGCGAATTCCAGCAGGGCCACGCCGTCTTCGGCCCGCAGGAACCGCGCGATGGCCGCCGGCGCGATGGCGGTCCTGCCGCGGGTGACTTTACCGATAAAGCTGGACGACATCATGGAAAATCCCCCCCGCTCCGCTGCCGCCGCCACTGCTTTCCGCCGATCCGACCACCTCGCCATACATATCGAAGGTCGTGGTGGACCCCACCGGCTCGGTCAGGAACAACCTCACGAATTCGTTGACCGGGATACCGGTGGTATTGCCCCGGATCGGGTTGGCGGCGCAATCGATCCCGGCGGCGATCACCACGCGGCGATCGGGATCGGAGGATTGCTGATTGGAACAGATCGGCCGCCCGGACTCGGCCCGGCTGGCCGGCAGGATCCGCGTTGTTGAAGCGCCGCCCCCGGCAGAGATGATCTCGGCCTTGTAATACGCATAACGGGTCGTGGCGCTGGCATGGGGATCGGCCACGCCATAGTTCTTCGTCACGTAATTGGTGCGCCCGGTGGTCCAGTTGCCGTCGCCGAACCGATTGCCGTTCGCACAGGTGCCGGTGCCAAAGCAGGTGTCGCGCGGCAGGGCTACGGTATTGGGCGAGGTTTGCGGGTTGTTGGCGACGCAAGAGCTTCCGTTGCCTTTCGGCACGATGCCCTTGATGACATTCGGCGCCGGGGCGAAAATCGGGTTGTTCTTCTTGCTGTTCATCAGCGTGCCATACATGTCGAAACGCACATTGTAGGCCGAATTCTCCAGGCCGACCTTCTGGCCGGGCTCGGTGTTCACGCCACGCTGCGAAAAGCACTGGGTTAGGGCACCGGTCCCGCCAATCAGGCAGGCGGTCAGCTGGGCACCGTTCAGGCCAGCGCAATTGCCGCTCGGATCAACCTGCAGGCCTGTGGGGTCGAGAAAGCCGAAATCCCCCGGCCCCCAGGCAGCACCATTGCCGCCGGCGCGCAACAGGATCATCTTGCCGATATTGGCATCGGCCCTGAAAGTCGGCGACGGGATGCAGAACATCAAAGGCGTGATGTCGCAGGCATATTGGGTGAAACCGGCCACCGCCGTTGCTCCGATGGTCGGATTGGCCGTGGTGCCGCCGCGCAAGGCATCAAAAGCCCCAGTGAAGCTGAACGGCACGGTGCGCGG
>JAYUGA010000234.1:0-4075 GCA_043738565.1 Rhodobacterales bacterium | reverse complement strand
ACTGGATATGGGTGCTCGACAGTGGCCGCACCCTGCGCCGCGGCCCGGGCGGCACGCCGGAACTCATCGCGGGGGTGCAGGTCGATATCAGCGAACAGAAGGCCCGCGAGGCGGCGCTGACGGCGATCCAGGCCGATCTCGAACACTCCATCACCGAACGCACCAGGGTGGAACAGCGGCTGTTCGATATCGCGACCGTCTCGGATGGCTGGCTGTGGGAAATGGATGAGGGGCGGCGCTACAGCCTTGTTCTGGATGGAGAGTATTTTGATGATGGCGGGGTGCCGAGGGAAGGCTTGCTGGGAAAGACGCAGGAGGAATGGCTGGACGCCCATCCGGACATGCGGCCGGGTATTGATTGGGACAGCCTGCTGACAACCATCCGCGAGTACCGGCCGTTCCGGGATTTCCTCTATCGTGCGCCGAAATCCACGGATGGAGTCGTGCGCTGGCGACGGATGACCGGCAAGCCGATCTTTGACAATGCCGGAAAATTCACCGGCTATCGCGGCGTCGGTTCGGATGTGACGGAGCTATATCTGGCCAAGGCGCGGGCCGAGGAGGCCAGTCGCACCAAGTCGATGTTCCTTGCCAACATGAGCCACGAGATCCGCACGCCCCTGAATGGGGTGTTGGGTATGGCCGAAGTGCTGGAAGGCGCATTGTCGAATGCGGACCACAAGCGAATGATCGGCACGATACGCCGCTCTGGCGAGTCGCTGCTGAATATCCTGAACGACATCCTCGACATGTCGAAGATCGAGGCCGGCAAGCTGGAACTAGAATCCGTGCCATTCAGTCTGCATGATCTGGCCGCGCGGATCGAGGAACTGCATGCCCTGCGGGCCGAGGACAAGGGGCTGGATTTCGAAGTTCTGATCGGCACCAGGTCAGATACGCTGCGTGAGGGCGATCCGCATCGTTTGCAGCAGATTCTGCACAATCTGGTCAGCAATGCGATCAAGTTCACCGAGAAGGGCGAAGTGGCGGTCAAGATTGTTGATCGCCCAGGCCATCCGCTGATCATCGAGGTGCGCGACAGCGGGATCGGCATGACGCCTGCCCAGGTTGATCGCCTGCACGACGAATTCAGCCAGGCCGATGTTTCCGTGACCCGCCGGTTTGGCGGCACCGGCCTTGGCATGGCCATTACCCGAACGCTGGTTGAAAAGATGGGCGGGACAATTCACGTCGACTCGGTAGTGGGTGAAGGGACGACCATTCAGGTTTCGCTGCCGCTGCCAGCCAACGCGGGGGCCAACAGGAAACCGGCGGAACTGGCAAGCGCCCAGGTCAACCTGCATGGAGTGCGGGTCCTGGCGGCGGATGACAATGCCACCAATCGTGCCGTGCTGGAGGCGATGTTGACCCGCCGCGGCGCCGACGTGGTGCTGGTGTCTGACGGGCAGCAGGCCGTCCAAGCCTGGGCCACCGGTGAATTTGACGTGGTTCTTCTGGATATTGCGATGCCGGTGATGGACGGCCCGGCGGCACTGCGCGAGATTCGGGCGCTGGAAACAAGCAGCCGCCGCCACCCGGTCCCGATCATTGCGGTCACCGCAAATGTGATGGCGCATCAGATCGCCGAGTATTTGTCGATGGGCTTTGATTCATGTCTGGCAAAACCTTTGAACTCCGGCGACATGGCATTGACCATCAGCACGTTCATTGCGGAAGCACGCAAGAACTAGAAAGCCGCAGGGCTATTGGTCCAGAAGCGATTCCAGTTCGTCCATCAGTGCGATGAGTTGGGGTTCCATGCGGTGCCAGATTTCGGGCGCTGGGCGGTTGCGTTCGAGGCCATCACGCGCATGCAGTTCAAGAGCGGCAGCCAGATTTCCGGCGTTCGGATAGCCCAGTGTTTCCGCAACGCCTGCAATCATATGGGCCAGGGAAATTACGCCGCCCAGGGCCGCCCGGGGGTCGCGCCCGTTCTGGAAATCGATCCTGAATGATTCAAGGGCGATTATCCGCTGCATGATCAGGTCGCGAAAGCGGGCACGGGCCGGAAACAATGCCGACGGAATGGCGCCGCTCAAGGCGGACCCTTGGTCAGGATCGCCAATCCGGCTTGACAGCCCGGTCACGCTGCGGACTGCCAGAGACCGCGTTTGCGTTCCTTGCCCTGCTGCGCAAGCAAGATCGCACGTTCCAGAATCCGCGTCGGGCTGGCCATCGAGAACAAGCGGCTTTTCACCAGGGATCCGACCCGGATCCTAGGGGTAGGCAGTCGCTCTGAAACGTAGAAATCGGCGAAATCCGCCAGCCCGATTTCGATCATCGCGCTCATCTCTTCGGGCGCAGCGGTCAATTCTCTGCTGGTGACACCGACAAAGCTGCCGCAGCCGGCATAGGCAATCAGCGCATCGTCGCGCTTGATTGCATCCGAAATGATCAACCCGACATCCCCCAGCATGTCAACAAACCCCGAGCGAGAGGCTTTGCTGAAAATGTGGCCGGCGTTTTCGATCTGGAATCCGAAGGCCGACACCGACAGCAACCCTTTCTTGCCCAGTGTCAGCAGATAATTTTCCAACGCCAGATATTCGATGGCGCGGTCAAAGCCGGGGATCAAGATTGCGCTGTCGAAATCCAACTGAATTTCGTACGATTCATTTCGCAGGCTGGCCTGATATGTCAGCAGCATCACCTGGAGGCGTTGCTCAACCAGACGTTCCACCATTCCGATGCGGGCCATGAGGTCCAGCCGGTCAAGAGGCTTGGTCACATAGTCGGTCGCACCGGCAGCAAAGGCGTCATCGATGTAGCGTTTTGCCGATTGCGATGTGATCATCACGATCGGAACCTGCTTGTAGTCGGGCAGATCCCGCAAAATCTTGCAAAAGCTGACGCCGTCGATGTCAGGCATCTGAATATCAAGCAGAACACAGTCAAAGGCGGTGCCCAGCGCCTGCACCAGAGCGAGAGCCTCGGCCGCAGAGGCGGCTTTGGTGACGTCTTCGTGGCCAATCGCCCGCAAGGTCGAAATCAGGATCTCCTGAAAGACCGGATCATCATCCACCGCCAAGAATTTCACAACTTTCCCCCTCGAAACCAAGCTCTCATGCTGAGGTGCCCGCGTCTCGGCATAACACCTCAAGTTGAAAGTCGGCGAACATTCTGGCAAATGTTGGGCGTATCTCAACCACTTGAAGAAATTGTGCTGCCGCGGGCTTGGCGGTGCAAACGGGCAACTCCGCGGACGGTTTGCTGACCCTTCGGCAACTTGGGGTAAGCTGCCTCGCCGTCGAAACGCTGCCCGGTAACCGTCCGTGGGCCGACCCGCTGGGCGCACAACTGGGCTATCAGCGGTTCTTGCGGACCTCGACGCCGGTTGCAGTTGCCGCCTTGTGCTGACCCGAGCTTCGGGCCGCAGCCGCTGGCGAGCGGTTGCGAAACCGGCAGCCGCTCCGGGATCTGGCGCTGGCGGTGGTGCAGGCAGGGGGCTCAGAGCGCGATCAGGTGGTTGTCCCACAAGGTCGCGTTGCGGCTGAGCAGGGTCAGGGCGGTGTCCCCCGCCGCCCAGACCGCACCCTGACCATCGGTGGCGACAAAGCCCGCGGTTCCTGCGGCCACGCCCGACAGATCGGGGCGGCTGAGGGTGGTGATGTATCGGCCCTCGGCATCGAAGATCATCAGCACGCCGCCTTTGGGCGAGGTCAAAGCGACGCGGTCTGCCGTGGCGGCGATGGAGCCTGCGTAGCCCATCATCCCCATCGCCTGCGCATCCGGCGGCGGGCACAGGCGCGGGGCGCTGCCGGGGGTCCACAGGCCAAGCTGCGGCACGGCCTCGGCGGGGTCGCCTTCCCATTGCATGGCGAAAGCTATGGTGTCGCCGATCAGCGCGAGATGGCGGATGGAGTTCTGGTGCAGGGCGGGGTCCAGCCTGACCTGATCCAGCAGGGTGCCATCGGGGGACAACAGGCTCAGGTTGGGCTGCATGTCGGGGATGTTCAGTTTGGTGCGATCGCCGGGATCAGTCTGGATTCCGCCGTTGGCCACCACGAAGCGGCCATCCGCCAGACGTTTCATGTCATGCGGGCCGATGCCGCCGCTGTCCCATTCCTGGATGCGC
>JAYUGA010000233.1:0-11074 GCA_043738565.1 Rhodobacterales bacterium | reverse complement strand
CCAATTGCGGCATCCCGCAAGTGCGCGGCGGCAGCATCGATTACTCCGGCACGCCGGAGCTGATGGCCGACTACGCCCGCCTCGCCTGCGACAGTGGCGCGCGGATTATCGGCGGCTGCTGCGGTACGACATCCGAGCATTTGCTGGCCATGCGCCGCGCGCTCGAAGACTACCGGCGCGGCGATCGTCCAGATACCGCAACTCTTGTCGCCCGCCTTGGCGCGCTCGCTTCGCCGCCGGCGCGAGAGGGCCTCGTCCGCCGCGCCACCGCTCGCCGCAAAGGAGCCTGATCCGCATGGCTGACGACGATATCGACCTCGATGCCCTGCCCGATGATGACCTCGTCACCCAGATGCACGATGATTTGTATGACGGGCTGAAGGACGAAATCACCGCGGGTGTCGACATCCTGCTGGGACGCGGTTGGACGCCGTACCGAGTGCTCACCGAGGCGCTGGTTGAAGGCATGCGCATTGTCGGCGTCGATTTCCGCGACGGGATATTATTCGTGCCCGAAGTGCTGCTGTCGGCCAACGCGATGAAGGCGGGGATGGCGATTCTGAAGCCGCTGCTCGCCGAAACCGGGGCGCCGAAAACCGGTAAGATGGTGATCGGCACCGTCAAGGGCGACATCCACGACATCGGCAAGAACCTGGTCGGCATGATGATGGAAGGTGCCGGGTTCGAGGTCAAGGATCTGGGGATCAACAATTCGGTCGAGAAATACCTGGCGGCTCTGGAAAGCGAACAGCCGGACATTCTGGGCATGTCGGCGCTGTTGACCACCACCATGCCCTATATGAAAGTCGTGATCGACACGCTGAAGGAAAAGGGCATGCGCGATGACTATATCGTGCTGGTCGGTGGTGCGCCCTTGAACGAGGAATTCAGCCGTGCGATCGGGGCTGACGCCTATTGCCGCGATGCCGCCGTCGCCGTGGAAACCGCCAAGCAATTCGTCTCGCGCAAACACAACCGCCCGAACGCCTGAGGCTTCCTTATCGCCACAAAGGCTCCGGGTTCGCCGCCCGGAGCCTTTTGCTTTGCTGCTTGGAATTTACCCGCGACAGGGCCATCTAGAGGGGAAGGAGCCTTAACATGCCGATCCAGACCTTTCTGTCGCTTATCGCTGTCGTGATCGCCGCCGCCGGAATGACCATCGGTCTGGCCTATGCTTTGGGTCTGTCCTTGGTCTGGCTCGGACTTGCCGCGTTGGTGTTGGCGCTTGTCGTCCGGGGTCTGAAATGGCGCTGATCCCGGATGATACCGAGCTGACCGAGGCCGGGTTGCCCCCCAGCCATCAGGGCCGCGTGCTGCTGATCGCTTGCGGGGCCCTGGCGCATGAGGTGTTGTCGCTGAAGCGGATCAATGGCTGGGACCATCTGGATCTGCAATGCCTACCCGCCAAGCTGCATCTTTACCCCGACAAAATCACCGCCGAAGTCGCCAAGGCGGTGGCCGATCACAAAACCACTTACCAGACGATCTTCATCCTGTATGCAGATTGCGGCACTGGCGGCCTATTGCTCGAAAAGTGCAAGGAATTAGGGGTAGAGATGATCTCTGGCCCACACTGCTATTCGTTTTTTGAAGGCAATGACATCTTTCTGGCCCATACCGCGACCGAGTTCACCGCGTTCTATCTGACGGATTTTCTCGTCCGCCAGTTCGATTCCTTCGTCTGGCGACCGATGGGGCTGGACCGTCACCCGGAATTGCGCGACATGTATTTTGGCAACTATACCAAGCTGATCTATCAGGCACAGACCAATGATCCCGGCCTTGATGCCAAGGCCGAGGACTGTGCGGCGCGGCTGGGTCTGGCCTATGAACGCCGCTTCACCGGCTATGGCGATCTGGCCACCACGATGAAACAAGTGGCCGAGGCATGACGCCAGACGACTTTCCACGCCGGTTCGCCGCCGCCTTTGGCACCGGCGACAGTGCCGCCATCGCCGCTTTTCTGGCCGAGGATGCGCAGGTTCTGACCCTGACCGGGGCTTCGGCAGAGGATGCATCTGCAGCAGAAAGCGCCCTGGCAGCCGAATTCACCGGGATATTCGCCAGCGCACGCCTTGTCACCGGACGGCAAAGCGTGCGGCTGCTGGGTCCGGGGGGGCGGTGCTGCATCAGCGTTATGGCGTGACCGGGGCACAGGATGCCGACGGGCAAGAAATGCCGCGTTTCGGCGCGATGCTGACCGTGGTTTTGCTGGCCCGTGCCGATGGCTGGCGGGTGGCGTCGTTCAGCTTTTCAGCCCTGACCTAACAGCGCCATCGCGGCCTGCCTTGCGGCTTCCGTCACCGTGTCCCCTGCCAGCATCCGGGCAATTTCCTCAATCCTTTCAAGGGAATCAAGCGGGGTGACGGTGGAAAAAGTCACCTCACCCTCCACCCGTTTCTCGACCCGCCAGTGATGTGCCCCAAGCGCCGCCACCTGCGGCGAATGGGTGACGATCAGCACCTGTGCTGTGCCCGACAACTGCTTCAACCGCCGACCCACCGCATCCGCCGTAGCCCCGCCAACCCCCCGGTCAATCTCGTCAAAGATCAGCGTCAGACCCGGGGTGTTGCCGGCCAGGCAGACCTTCAGCGCCAATAGAAACCGGCTGAGTTCACCACCCGAAGCGATGCGGTTCAGCGGCCCTGCCGGGGCGCCCGGATTGGTGGCGACGGTGAATGTTACCGCATCCATCCCGTCAGGCCCTGGTTCGGCACCGCTGAATTCGGTCGAAAATACTGCGCGTTCCATCTTGAGCGGCGCCAGTTCCCGCGCCATCGCCGCGTCCAGCCGCCCTGCCGCTTCGCGCCGGGACAATGTTATGGCGCGGGCCAGACGGTCATACTCCGCCTCGGCCTCGACTACCGTTTTTTGCAAGACTTTCAAACCCTTGGCACCGGAATCCAGCACCTCCAGCTTCGTACGCATGCCGTGCAAATGGGTGCCAAGGTCATCGGGCAGCATGTTATGCTTGCGGGCCAAAGCGCGGATGGCAAACAGCCGCTCCTCCAGCGCCTCCAGTTCCGATGGGTTGAAATTCAACGCCTGAAGACAGCTTTCAACCCCCGCTTGCGCATCCCCTAGTTCCGCCAAAGCCCGGCCAAGCGACGCTAAAGCCCCGTTCAGCCGCCCTTCGGCGCGGTCCGCCGCACCATCCAACCAGCGCTGCGCCGCCAGCAGCCCATCCTCAGCACCATCGCTCAGCGCCGCATGCGCCCGCTGAATGTCGGTGCGGATGCGTTCTGCCGCCTGCATCATCCGCCGTCGCCCATCCAGCACCGCATCCTCGCCCGGTTCAGGGTGCAACTTGTCCAGTTCTGCCACGGCATGGCGCAAGAAATCTTCCTCTGCCCGCGCAGCCGCCACCGCTGTTTCGGCCGCCACGAGGGCACCCCGCGCAGCCGACCGACCGCGCCAGGACGCTCGCACCGGGTCAAGGTCTAGCCCAGAAAACTGGTCCAACAGCACGCGATGCCCGCGCGGATTCAGCAACCCTCTGTCATCGTTCTGGCCGTGCAATTCGACCAAACACTCTGATAAATCACGCAAAACCTCGCCTGACACCCGCCGGTCATTCACGTATGCCGTCTTGCGGCCATCATTGGAATTCACCCGGCGCAGGATCAGTTCGTCCTCCGCTGCGATCCCCGCCTCGGCCAGCACGGCCCTTGCGGCATGGCCCGTTGGCAGGTCAAAGGTCGCCGTCACCTCGCCCTGATCGGCCCCGGCGCGGACCAGTTCGGAGCGACCCCGCCAACCCAGAACGAAACCCAAAGCATCCAGCAATATCGACTTGCCCGCGCCAGTTTCACCGGTCAGTACATTCAACCCCGGCTGAAATGCCAGGCTCAACCGATCAATGATCAGCACATCCAGGATATCAAGCGAACGCAGCATCGCCCGGCCCGTAAGGTGCGTGGTCCCCACGCACCCTTGTCACAACCACTCGCCCTTGATCATCTGGCGATAAATCGTGGACAGCCAGTTGGTGCCCTTGGCTTCTGGCGAAAGGCCCTTGTCTTTCAATAGGTTGAACGCATCCTGATAAAACGGGCTGGACTGGTAATTATAGCCCAGAATCGCGCCGGCCGTCTGTGCCTCGTCGGTCAGGCCAAGGCCCAGATAGCTTTCCACCAGCCGTTCCAGCGCCTCTGCCGTCTGAGTCGTTGCCTGGTAATCCTGCACAACGGTGCGGAACCGGTTGATCGCGGAGGTATAGTTGCGCCGCTTCAGGTAATAGCGCCCGATTTCCATATCCTTCGACGCCAGATGGTCGAATGCCAGGTCGAACTTCAGCCTCGCCGATTTGGCATATTCGCTGTCAGGATATTGCTCGATCACCACGCGCAGCGCCTGCAACGCCTGATAAGTCAGGCCCTGATCGCGGCCCACCTCGTCGATCTGGTCATAATAGGACAGCGCCATCAGGTACTGCGCATAGGCCGCATCCTGATCGCCCGGATAGAAGTCGAGGAACCGCTGCGCTGCCACCCGCGCCTCTTCGTAGTTCTTGGTCTTTTGCAAAGTGTAGGCCTGCATGATCAGACCGCGCTTGGCCCATTCGGTATAGGGGTATAGCCGCTCAACCTCTTGAAAATAGGTCAGCGCATCGCGGGGATTCTGCTTCGCCTCAAGCTCCAGTTCACCGCGTTTGTAGATGTCTTCGGCAGTGTAGTTTTCCAGCGGAATTGTGGAGGGGACGCTGGCGCAAGCAAACAGCGTTGCCACCATCAGCGCCATGCCCAATTTTAGCGCCGCGCTAGACTTTACGCCTGCCATCTTCCGCCTATCCCTAACCTCAACCGGACAGGTCAACAGACCGGACCGCAACGCTTTGGCCTGTCCTAGCACAGAAAAATCCGGGGCGCAAAACGGCTTTATTGGCCCAGAGCGGGCCGTCAGGCGTGCAGCGGCAAATCACCGTGATGCACGCCGATGCCCGGCAGCTTGCCACCCGCCAGCGCATCACAATCGTCGATCATAAAAGCACCCGGCGTGGCGAACAGGGTCCGCAACAGCCGGTTGGTCAGCGCGTGACCGGCCCGAATGCCGGTGTAACGCGCCAGAAGCGGCGCACCGGCCAGCGAAAGATCACCAAGCGCGTCCAGCATCTTGTGGCGCACCGGTTCGTCCTTGTGACGCAGGCCACCGGGCGACAGGACTTTGTCGCCATCGAAGACCACCGCATTTTCCAGTGTGCCGCCAAGGGCTTGGCCCCGGGCACGCATCGCGTCCACGTCAGATTGGCGACAGAAGGTGCGGCTATCGGACAACTCCCGCACAAACGCCCCGTTGGACATATTCAGTCGGCGCGATTGTTTGCCGATGGCCCGATCTTCAAAGTCGATGCGAAAGTCAATCTCCAGCATTTCGGCTGGTTCCAGCCGCGCCAAAGCCTCGCCATCGCGGACCTCTACCCGCCTCAGCACGCGGATCGCGCGGGCCTGCGCGATTTGCGGCTGGATGCCACGCGCCAGAATCGCCGCGACGAAAGGCACGGCAGAGCCATCGAGGATCGGCACTTCCGGCCCGTCAATTTCAATCAGAGCGTTGTTGATCGCCAGCCCAGCCAAGGCCGCCATCAGATGTTCGATGGTGGAGACACTGGCCCCGTCGGCATTGGCAATCAGGGTGCAAAGGCGTGACGGCACCACAGCATCCCAAGTCGCGGGGATCATCGTGTCGCCATCTGCCAGATCCGTGCGGCGGAACCAGATGCCCGTGTCAGCGGCAGCCGGGCGCACCACCATATGAACCGGCGCCCCAGAGTGCAGGCCCCGTCCATCAAAGGTAGCTGCCGATCGAACCGTGTTCTGCACCAAGCGCCTCTTTGCCATGCGAGCCAAACTGGCCGCTTTTGTTGCTCTTAGTTAGGTCCGAGAGGCGGCAACCTCAACTCACAGTTTGTAACCAAGTGTAACAGGTGCGAATGGGTATCTAACCAATTGCTTTTACAATTAAAAAGCCCAGGCAAGCCTGGGCCTTTCCAAGACATGTTACAGCTGTTTTCAGTTGGCCTGGCGGCGCAGGAAGGCCGGGATTTCGATGCGTTCCTGATCGGCGGACAATTCCGCCTCGTCATCGAACGAGGTGACGGGCGGTTGCAGACGCGTCGCTTGCCCACGGTCGGCAGCGGCATCGGCCTGGCCGCCGGCCATACGGTTGATCAGGCTGCCGATGCCAAAGCGCGGGCGCTCTGCCGGTTTTGCGGCGGGCTGGCGTGCCGCCGGGGCGGCGGGTTGCGCGGTGCGTGGCAGCGGCGATTTGCTGACAGCGGCTTGCAGGCGCGCCAAAGCCTCGGGCGAGGGCGAACCAGCGGCACGTGGACGTGGGGCGACAAAACTGGCAGCTTCAGCATCACGAACCGGGGCTGCGGCGGCGGGCTGTGGGCGGTAGGCCGGCGCGGGGACTTCGTCGGTGTCGTGCTCTGAAGGCGTGAATTCGACGCCGTCGAACAGGCTGGCCGCCGCGGCCTCTTGCGGCATCGGCGTCGCTACGACCTGCTGCACCGGCACTTCACGCTTGGGCTCGGGGGCAGACGGCGCCACAAAAGGTGCCAACGGGGCGGCCATCGAGCGGCGGGCGACCGGCGATTCGACCGCGGCTTTCTTGATGTCGATGCCGGTGGCGACCACGGAAACCCGCAAAGTGCCTTCCATATTGATGTCGAGCGTCGAACCGACGATGATATTCGCGTCAGGATCAACCTTTTCGCGGATGATGTTGGCCGCCTCATCCAGCTCGAACAGGGTCAGGTCATAGCCGCCAGTGATGTTGATCAGCACACCCTTGGCCCCGTGCAGGCTGATTTCGTCCAGGAGCGGGTTGGCAATCGCCTTTTCGGCGGCTTCCACGGCGCGGTTTTCGCCGGTGGCTTCGCCAGTGCCCATCATCGCCTTGCCCATCTCGTCCATCACGGCGCGAACATCGGCGAAGTCGAGGTTGATCAGACCTGGCCGCACCATGAGGTCGGTGACGCCCTTGACGCCCTGATACAGCACGTCGTCAGCCATCGCGAAGGCTTCGGTAAAGGTGGTGCGTTCGTTGGCAAGGCGGAACAGGTTCTGGTTCGGAATGACGATCAGCGTATCAACGACGCGTTGCAGGGCTTCGATCCCCTCTTCCGCCTGACGCATCCGCTTGGCACCTTCAAACTGGAAGGGTTTCGTCACCACGCCCACCGTCAGCACGCCGAGTTCGCGGGCCGCCTGTGCGATGATCGGGGCAGCGCCAGTGCCGGTGCCGCCGCCCATGCCAGCGGTGATGAAGCACATGTGCGCACCCGCCAGGTGATCGACGATTTCCTCGATTGTCTCTTCCGCCGCCGCCGCACCAACGGTCGGGCGGGCCCCTGCCCCCAGACCTTCGGTCACTTTCAGGCCCATCTGGATTTTCGACGTGGCCCGGCTTTGCTGCAAGGCCTGCGCGTCGGTATTGGCGACGACGAATTCGACGCCCTCCAGGTTCTTGTCGATCATGTTGTTGACCGCGTTGCCGCCAGCACCGCCGACGCCAAACACCGTGATGCGCGGCTTCAACTCTTCGCGCTGCGAGGTCACTGTCAGATTCAATGTCATTGTCGGTCCCGCCGTTTTTTGTTGCGCCGCAGCTGCCGCACGCTGCTTTTTGTCATTCCGTCCCACTATCGAACCGCCCTGCAAGGGGCCAAGCCCGACTTATCCACGATTCTATCCACAAGGCGCTCCCAGGTCACGAAAAAACATGCGCAATCCCACAAAATATGGGGAATTGTGCCGGATTTGACCCGGCATGTCGCCATATTGTCAGGATGTTGCGGTTTACCAGTTGTCCTTGAACCATTTGAACGCCCTTTTCAGCGACCGCGCCGGATAGCGTTCGGCCGGAATGTCGAAATCCCACCATTCGTCTTGCGGATGCGCCGCGAACAGGCACAGCCCGACAGTCGAGGAAAACGCCGGTCCGGTTGCCGCCTGCGGCAAGCCCTGCACCCTGAGCGGCCGCCCCATCCGCACCCTTTGGCCCAGAATCCGTGACGCCAACCCATCCAGCCCCGGGATCTGACTTGCCCCCCCGGTCAGCACGATCTGCTGGCTGGGCAGATGGTCGAACCCGGCGGCGTCCAGTCTGGCGCGGACATCCTCAAGAATTTCCTCCACGCGCGGGCGCATGATGCCGATCAACTCGGTCCGGCTGATCTGGCGACGGTCCTTGTCCCAATCGCCACTGTCGCCACCGATCTCGATCATCTCGCGGTCGTCCATGCCAGTGGCGTGGACCCCGCCATGCTTGGTCTTGATTCGCTCTGCCACCGCCAGTTGCACTTGCAGACCCTTGGAGATATCCGATGTCACATGGTCGCCGCCAAGCCGCACGGAGTCGGCGAAAATCATGTGTTTCTTCATGAAAATCGAGATGCCGGTCGATCCACCCCCCATGTCGATGCAGGCGGCACCCAGTTCTTGTTCATCCTCGACCAGGCTGGAAATACCCGAGACATAGGCCGACGAGGCGATGCCCGCGAGTTCAAGGTCGCAGCGTTTGATGCAATACAGCAGGTTCTGCACCACCGCCGCCTCGATGCTGAGGAGATGCAGGTCGCAAGCCAGCCGGTTGCCGATCTGGCCACGCGGATCGCCCAGCCCGCTGCGATGATCCAAGGCGAAGTTGACGGGTTGGGCGTGGACGACTTCGCGGCCCTCGCCAATGTCGGGGACGTCGCAGTTCGCCAGAACGCGGGCCACGTCCTGCTCAGTGACAACCGAATCCTGCAAATCCCATTCGCCCGCAAGGCCATAGCTGCGCGGCTCCGCCCCCGAGAAGCAGGCGATGACGTGGTCCACCCGCACATTGGCCATCTTCTGCGCCGCCTGCACCGCCGTGCGGATCGCCCGCTCGGTTTCATTCATCACGGTGATTTCGCCAAAGCGGACCCCGCGCGATTTGGTGGTCGCCGCCCCGATCACCCGGAAATTCGACTGCCCGGCCATCGACCCCACGCCATCGGTTTCGCGGGTATCCTCGACCCCGTCAAAGCGCAGGATCAGACAGGCGATTTTCGAGGTGCCCACGTCCAGAATGGCGATGACGCCGCGCTGCAGGGCGGCGCGGCGCAAGTGGCGCATGCTGCGTTGCGATTGGTAGAGGTCGGTCATGTTTTTGACTCCGTTGGGGCAATGCCCTGAGCGCGGCGTAATTCTTGCAATGCAAATGGGGCGAGGCGCAGCACCGGTCGCTGCGGGTAGCGCAGGTCGATCGAGGTCAGATCGCGGGCCAGAATGTCTTCGGCCTGATTGAGCGCCAGCAGACCTTCCAGCGCCTCGACCGGGTTTTCCGTAGGCAAAAGAATGGTTTGGTCGCGGTCCAGCACCAGATTCCAGCGGCGGTCGCTGATGCGGACCAGCCCGCGATAGCGCGACATCAGGGGGCCAGCGGCGGCGAGGATTTGCGCCGCCTCCAGCACCGCCTTGTCCGCGCCATCGCCTGCGATCAATGGCAGGTCGGCGCGGTCGGCGCGTTGTGCCAGACCGGCAACCCGGTGGCCGCTGGCATCGACCAGCATCAGCCCGGTGTCGGTGCGCCAGACCCAGGCAGGCACCCGTTCGGTGATCGTGACCTGCAAGACGCCGCCGCTGCGGACCTTGACCTCGGCACCGGCGACGGCGTCCAGTTGTTGCGCCGTGGCTTGCACGGCCGCAAGATCCAGATCGAACGAGCTTTGCGGCAGTTTCAGCACCAGTTTGGCCCGCACCGCATCGGCCAGTTCCGGCGAGGCACCGTCGATCGACAACAGGCTCACCAGAAATTCCGGGCGCTGTTCCACCTTGGATTTCAACGCGGTAACGCTTTGGCCAAAAGCATCGCGGCGGGTCTGGTCGGACAGGTAGAGCCCGACGGCGAGGGTGATCACAAAGGCCGGCAGACCGACCCGGATGGTGACACGGAACAGGGGCGTCAACCACAGCCGCTGCATCCGGTAAGCCCAACGGCTGGGGGCCGGATCGCGGCGCAGGGGCAAAGCATGACCTAGCGATTGCATGACGCTTCCTCCACGATCCAGGCGCAAAGTTCGGGGAAAGAAATGCCGCAAAATGCCGCCTGCTCTGGAGCCAGCGAGGTCGGCGTCATGCCGGGCTGGGTATTGGTTTCCAACAGGATCAGACCCTGAAGGCCACGCGTCTCGTCCCAGCGGAAATCGGTGCGGCTCAGGCCGCGGCACCCGAGCGCCTGATGGGCGCGCAAGGCGTAGTCGAGACAGGCGTCGGTTATTTTCTGCGGGATCGCGGCCGGAATTTCGTGGCGCGAGCCGCCGGTTTTGTATTTGGCATCATAGTCATACCAACCAGAGGTGATGATATCCGTTACCGCCAGCGCCCGGTCGCCCAGAACCGCCGTGGTCAGTTCGCGGCCCGGCGCATAGGTCTCGACCATGACCACTTCGGGCATGTTTTCGGCCAAGCGCGGCGCGTTGGAACCGGGGTGAACGATATAGACGCCGACCGAGGAGCCTTCGTTGTTCGGCTTGACCACATAGGGCGGTGGCAGGACGTGGTGGGCCTCGACTTCTTCGCGGCAGCGCAGGACCGAGGTGACGGTAGGCAGGCCAGCGGCGGCATAGGTAGCCTTGGCGCGGGCCTTGTCCATTGCGAGGGCAGAAGCGAGGACACCTGAGTGGGAATAGGGGATGCGCAGCCATTCCAGCAGGCCCTGCACGCAGCCATCTTCCCCCCAGCGGCCATGCAAGGCGTTGAAAACATGGGTGGGCTTGATATCCGCCAGGCGCGCGGCAAGGTCGCGGCCGGCGTCAAGCTCGACCACATCATATCCAGCCACCCGCAGGGCATTGGCGCATTCGCGCCCCGATGACAGGGAAACTTCCCGTTCCACGGAAAGCCCACCCATCAGTACCGCCACACGGGAGCCTGCCCTACCGGACTTGCCCACCATCACTGCCTCGCCCGGTCTAATGCCGGTTATTGTTGTTATTTTGCCGCCGGTTCGCCGACGCGCATGATTTCCCACTCTAACGCGATGCCGCTGGTTTGGAAAACCCTTTTTCGCACTTGCTCGCCCAGATTTTCCAGATCGGCGGCAG